>NZ_CP063120.1:769410-1121321 GCF_014931395.1 Haemophilus parainfluenzae
GCAATATAATCCTCAATGTAATCCGTAAGATAACCTGTTAACCCACCTTGTATAAATTCAAGTATATCTAAGAACAATCCTAGAATACCTTTTAGTCCTAATAAATAACAAAAAGCTGTTGGAATCATCCAATATATAATCGTAACTCCTGTTATTTGTAACCCTTTCAGAACTATTTTCTTTATTTGTAATGATTGCAACGGCTTATCTAGCATAATATCTTCAACCATCTGAACCTGCCATCCTTTAATAAATATTATGCCGAATGGATACTTTATAAATGGAAAAAATAGTAATAAAGGAATAATCCAAAGCTTCTTATAGAAACTTCTATCAGAAAAGAGATATACGTATCCTTCTTGATATTCTTTAAGCAAATTTTTAAACATTCTCGTGTTATACCTAAAATTTAAAGAGTATTGAGGACTTTGCAAGGCTGATTCTTGGTAATTACAATGGGTTTATATAAACAACTTCCACAAACACTTCCATATTGAAGGATATATAGTTTTTTACCATTAATCATAAATTCGTAAGTTGATGATGTGTATCCTTGATTATTTGATAAAGGAGATGAACATTTTTCACCTGCTTTACTCTCTTTAATAAAGATTTTATGGCGTTTTAATTCATTACTTAATAATTCAACTTGGTCGTAGTCATAATTTACTTCATTTTCTTGAATTAAAGTATTATGGTTTAATGCCTTAAAGAGCATAAGATCGGATGTTTCCATCTTTATAGATGAACCTACTGCTTTACCTTGAGATAGATTAACCAAACTGTTATATAAAGATGAATCAGTGGTTTGCTCCGTTCTAAATGGATTGCCAACTCTTTTCTTCACAAATGTACCTTGTGAAATATCTCGAAGTCCCTCTGTAACTTCTGCACAAGAAGTTAATGATAAGGTTAGCATTACTACCTTAAATATTTTTCTCATAACATTTCCTTATTGATATTTCTTGATGCAAGAAGCCAATCTTTTCTTGTAACTACGCCCTTGTTCAGTAATTACATCTGATACTAAACATTGGTTGTTTTCACATTCCAGTTGATAGACTAAATTAATGATTTTCTTCTTATTTTTTAGCGTGACATTTACCTGCTCCTTAATAATTTTTATGATAGGTTTTACTTCAACTTGATTTCTCACCATTCCATAGATCCAAAATTCGGAAAGGCATGTTCCGCCGTATTCATATTCATTTTCGTTATGAATATCTGTTGCTTTCGTTTGCAAATCTGCAAACTCTTTTGTTGAGTAGCGTTCTAAATCATTGGTTTGATAGACCTTTGCAACGGTATCTACTTTAGCTTGTTCTAAAGGTGACAAAGCGAAAACGTTTGTAGATACGAATACTGTAGATAAATATAGAAGTAGCTTATTCATAATAAAAAACCTATAATGATTAATATAAAAAATTTAGGGAAATTTTCAGTAAGAACCCGCATTAAACCTAGCTATAATACATAATGTGGTTGTTTTGCTGTAGCAACTAGTAATCTCTATCAACTACCCTAGTAGTGGGTATTCAAGAAATTTTACAGGTACAAAATGAGTGTCAATGAGAAGATTCGTAAGTTCCGAGAAGCAAAGGATTGGTCGCAAGAACAGATGGCAGAAAAGCTGAATATGTCATTAAATGGCTATGCCAAGATTGAGCGTGGTGAAAGTAAAATTTACCTAGACAAACTCGAACAAATTGCACAAGTATTCGATATTGATATAGTTGAGCTAATGCAATCAGATGGTAAGAATATCTGTTTCCAAATTGAATCGCCACTAGGTTCGGTATATCAAGGTGGTGGGGAAACTCAGTTGTTGATTGAGATAGAGCGTTTAAAATTGGCGTTGTCTCATGCCAATGAAAAAGAAGAGTTATTGAAAAAATTACTTGAGCAGAAGGATAGTGAAATTACAACCCTAAAAGAGCTAATACAGGCTTCGAAGAAATAAATAAAAGCTCTATTTAATAGAAAATGTTGGTATAAAATTTTAACAAGGGAATCAAGAATGAATATTAGAACTTGGGATTGTGATTATCCTCAAGATTTAGGTTTTGAATTACCGCCTCAAGAGGCTGTGGAGATAAATAAAGAAGCTTATCGAATGGTAAGTAAAGAGCAACCTGATATAGATGATTTTTTAGCAAGCTTTAAGGATCCTAGACAGAAAAATTACTTACATTACAGAGAAAGAGTAGAATTTTATGCAACTTCTTTCTTTAATTCTCTTGATAAAGCTCAATATATGCTAAATCTAAGACCTCATGCATTTAAGGGAAAATTCATTGCGGTTGGAATGATTAAACCTGAATATGGAAAAGGAATTGAAAACCATAATACGGGACATATTTCTATGTGGCTTTATAAAAATATTTTTCCTACAGGATTTGTAAGAGTATGAGAAAAATATTATTTTTAGAAACTGATTTTGGAAAATTATTTTACCATAATGTATATGCATTTTATGGTGAACCTGTAGTTTTTACGGCATTTAATGAATATAGACATTTCTTTTTTTGTTATAGTTTGGGATTGGATGATGAACAAGAAAATGATTTATGGCTAATTATGCCTATTTCAGAGGAGAAGAAAAATCGCTTAGAACAAAAAGACATTCCTGTCATCAAAATGATGAAGGGGGATGATTGTGAAAAGATTAAATTACTTAAATTAAATGTAGATACTGGTGAAAAAGAAGAAAACTGGATATCAACTAGAAATTATCCTTATTTAATGCCAGATGATACTATATATATTTCCGAAAATATAAATTGGGATGATACTCGTTCTCATACTCACAAGATAAGAGTTGCTGCAAATAATCTTACAAATACTAAACTTAATGAAATAACAATACTTTTTAGTAACTTAATAAAATCTATTTTTTCTAAGAATAATGTTAACATTAATCTTTTTCCTCAAGACGCAATTCATGGCTCTTTTGTTTTTAGAGTAAAGACAAAGTGTGAGGGTAATGCATTACAAGAAAATAAAGAAAAATCTTACTCTGATTTATTAAGCTTTAATGATAAACACAAATTTAAAGAGATATTAAATAATAAACATATTGATGTTAAATCAACTTGGAAATTATTAAATCTCATAAAATCTTATGATAGCGTTATTCAATTTATTGATGAAAGCTCTACAGTAAAATTATTAAACATAAATTCAGAACTTGCAGGAGAGTTATTAAATCTAGTAGATTCAAAATTAGATACTTATCTTGATAGCACTATGGTTCCTCAAGCTAATGATATTTATAAAGTTAAAAAATATTTAGATATACTAAAATCAGATAATGTTGTAGCTCTTGATAAATTAGGCGTAACTTCTGAACGACAGATCTCTTATTATAGAGATGCTTGTTATTTATTAGGGTTAATAAATGAGAGATATAATTACTTAACTCCTATTGGAAATAGGATAACAGAAATTCAGGAAGAAAATGAATGGTTAAAAATATTAAGAGTTCAATTTGAAAATTCTGAATGTGGTTATTTATGGATGAAAAATCAAGGTGTTAATTCTATCTTAGATATAGATCCAAATTCTGCGACGCAATATTTATTAGATAATGCTAATGGATTAAGTGAAGATACAGCTAAAAGAAGAGCTTCAACTTTAAAAAGATGGGTTAATGTATTTAAAACCATTCAGTAAGAAAATTGCATAGCTGTCATAGCTATGCAATTTTTAACTTATACATTAGATATTCTAGCTATAGCTAATTTAATAGCATCTAAATTAATATCCGTCCCTTTAAAACTTCTATTTGTTATTTTAGCTGCGACACCAACAAAACCTGAACCACAAAATGGATCGACTACTAATTCACCTTTGTTAGAGCTTTGTTCAATGAGAGTCTTCGCTAAATTTATAGGTTTTTCTGTTGGATAGCCTCTAACGATCCTTTTTTCAACAAGAATATCTGGGATTGATAAATTATTTAATTTCCTCTTTCCTTTTTCAAAGAATAAGATAAATTCATATCGTGCTCTATAATGATACCCCATACCGATGGCGACCTTATCCCATACTATAGGTTTCCAAAATTTAAATCCTATTTTTTCTGCGATAGGTTTTATTACAAACATAGTTTCCTGATCACAAAATAGGTAAAAGTGACTGTCTTTCTTTAAAACTCGATATATTTCAATTAGCAATTCTTCAAAACGCTGATTAGGGAAGATCTCAAACCATTGATTACTAGAGGATTTACTTTGCTTTAAACGAGTAGTTGTTCCAATTTTCCTATGCTTTTCTAATGATTCATAAGGAGGATCTGTAATAACTAGATCTACAGATGATGAATCTAAGGTTTTTAACCAATCTATAGCATCTAAATTACTAATCTGAGTGTTGTACATCATTATTACTCAATTCATTAAAAATAATTTTAGAGGTTCTTTTTAAAATACGCTTTCCCACTTCATTTGCAGAACGATAATTGTTGAGCAATTCAGATTCATCTAAATTCAAATTAATATCTTTTTCAGTTAAAAACATATCCTCTTGATTCAATAGCAGCCAATTTAAATTAATATTAAATTTTTTAGAAACTTTAGAAAGAAACTCCATACTAGGCTCCTTACCACTATTAAGATAGTTATGCACTGTTCTAAGTGGTGTATCAACTAATTCTGCAAAATCCTTTACTGTCAGTTTTTGCGACTCAATAACAAGACGTAATCGTTCTTTAATGCTCATTTTGGCATTCCTTATTGACTTTAAGTGTAAAAAGTGGCATTATTTAATCATTGAGAATGCCAAAACTTGCATTATTATAGTGATTTTATTAGGTTAAATAAACAAAATTATGGCGCAACACTTCCTCTTATCTAGTAAGGCTCGCACGCTTTCTTCTTACGAGATTGCACAACTCTCGGAAGAAGAAGCGTATGATTTACTTTGTGAATTAAGATGGGGTGGCAAAGAGTTTATCACTTGCCCTAAATGTGGGGTGCAACACAAGCCTTATTATATTTCTACACGTAAACAATGGCGCTGCAAACATTGTAATCATACCTTTAGCGTCACTTCAGGTACAATTTTTGCCAATCGCAAGAAACCAATTAAGGTTTATCTCTATGCTTTAATGGAATGGGTAAACGCAGTCAAAGGCTTATCTTCCCTTCAATTAGCACGTAATGCAAAACTTAATCCTCGCACGGCATTTGTTTTATCGCATAAATTCCGTAAAGCCTTACTTGAAAGCCGTGATATGAAACCTCTTTCAGGTGTAGTGGATATGGACGGTACTTATGTTCATCCTGCACCACGCAAAGCAAATAAGAAATCTGACCGTATTGACTATCGCTTAAAGGAAAATCAGAATCCTGATAAACGTTGTGTAATGGTTGCTCGTGAGCATTATTCGCCAGAAGAAAAAGCCAGTAATGCGTTGCATTGTGGGGCAAAACGTTCTCACGTTTTTGTGGCGCATACGGAATCGCAATCGATAGTGAAAAGTTTTGCCGATAAGTTCATTAAACCGAATACACAAATCAATACCGATGAAAGCACGGCTTATGATGTCTTGTTACCCTACTATGATTTGAGAACAGTAAACCATAAGGAAGAATATCGTAGTGACTTAGGTGTAACAAACAATCAAGCAGAAAGTCTATTTAGTCGTTTCAAACGTATGTACTACGGACAAGTTCACCGTATCAGCAACGAATACTTACTTAACTATGCTAATGAAATTGCCTACCGTGAGGACAATCGCCGTACCTCAAATAAAGCGCAGTTTATTGATGTATTAAGCCGATGTTTGAAAGCCACCAACGATAACAATGAATGGTGCGGTTATTGGCAACGAAAAATTATCCATCAAGAAGTGATTTGGCAGTAGATATATGGCATATAACCTAGATAAGAAACTCAAAGAATTTGAGTTTGAGCGTAAACAGGTATTGCATCATCTTGCGTTACTTGATACGAACATTGCCACATTAAAACGCGCTATTGAGCTTACTCAACAGGAAAGTGATGTAGCCCTTTATAATACGGACAACTTTGTGTACCGTTCCAAATATAAGCTCTTTAAAGGGAAAATTCGTAAATACATCGTACAAATGATGCGAGAAGCCCCCAACAAAGCCTTTACAATTGCCGAACTCACGCAGCGCATTTTCGATATTGAACAAAATCCTGATACACCGTCCGAAAAACACCTTGATTCCGTTCGTAAACAACTGAATGAGTTTTATAAAAGAGAATGGATTGATAGAATTCAAATCAGTCGAAATGAGGTTCACTGGCAATGGAAACAAAAATAGCGGTATTTCTACCGCTACTTATCCATTTCTACTCAAGAGGTTTTAATCGCCATTCAGAACGCCTGAAAAATCTTCGCTTTAGTGTCCGTTTATGTAATTCAACTTCTTTCCGTTCAATAATTCCTTTCTTATACAGTTCTTTCAATACCCGAGCAACAGCTAATTTATGTTCTATTTGGGGTAGAGGATAATTTTTGCCAGTGTCTAATTCCAACGCCGCCTCTGTAATAAAGTATAATGTTTTCCAACTATCACTTTGCTTTAATACTCTTGCAACCAACAATTGAAGATTTTGCTTAAACAATCGAGGTTTTATTAGCCTTGAAACATTGAATTGTGTTTTGATTTGCCTTAAATCGAAATTGGGTTCAATGTATATCAAGGTATTCTCAAAACAAAGTATTTTATCCTCTAAATCTGATTTCTGTTGTTTTAACTGATCAAGTTGATGTTCAAGAATTGCTTTTTCTTTATAGCTACTTTCGATTAATTTGGTAAGTTGAGAAATAAGGTGGGATTCCGCCATAATAAAAATCTCCATTGAGTTAAACTTTCAATGGAGATTCTAGTATTTTCAAGCGGTTAGGTCTTTGTGCAACTGCTACATAATACCGAAAAACATAAGCGATTTTGACCGCACTTTATTATGGATTAGAAAGGATTATTCTGCGTCTTCTTTTGCCCATTCTAATGAGCGTTTAACCGCTTTTTTCCAACCTTTATAACGACGTTCACGTTTTTCTTCATCGTTATCTGGTGTGAAGGTACGTTCTACACGAGCTTTGTCATGAAGTTCGTCTAAATCTTTCCAGAAACCAACCGCAAGTCCTGCAAGGTAAGCTGCACCAAGTGCAGTCACTTCTTTCACCACTGGACGTTCTACGTTCACATCTAAAATATCCGCTTGGAATTGCATTAAGAAGTTATTGTTGGTTGCACCGCCATCAACACGTAAATATTGTAAGCGTTGACCTGAGTCAGATTGCATTGCTTCTAATACGTCACGGGTTTGGTAAGCGATAGATTCAAGGGTCGCACGTACAATATGGTTACGGTTAGAACCACGAGAAAGACCGAAAATGGCACCGCGTGCATACGGATCCCAATATGGTGCGCCTAAACCGGTGAAGGCTGGCACGACATATACCCCGTTGCTGTCAGGAACTTTTTGTGCGAAGTATTCGGAGTCGTGGCTATCATGTACGATTTTGAGTTCGTCACGTAACCATTGGATTGAAGCACCAGCGATAAATACCGAACCTTCAAGTGCGTATTCGGGTTCACCTTTGGCATTACAAGCGATGGTGGTTAATAGGCCATTTTTAGAGGTAATAGCTTTATCACCGGTGTGTAGCAACATAAAGCAGCCTGTACCATAGGTATTTTTCGCTTGGCCTGCGCGTGTGCATAGATGGCCGTAAAGTGCTGCTTGTTGGTCACCCGCGATACCTGCAACAGGAATACGCACACCGCCTTTACCCCCGATGTTGGTTTGGCCATACACTTCGGAAGAATTACGTACTTCAGGCAACATAGAGCGTGGAATATTTAATAATTCCAACATTTTGTCATCCCATTTTTTCGTATGGATGTTAAATAACATGGTACGGGAGGCGTTGGTGTAATCCGTTACGTGAACACGGCCTTGGGTTAATTTCCATACAAGCCAGGTATCTACGGTACCGAATAGAAGTTCACCGCGTTCCGCTTTTTCGCGTGCACCTTCTACATTGTCTAAAATCCATTTCACTTTTGTACCGGAGAAGTATGGGTCTACCACTAACCCCGTGGTGTTGCGGATATATTCTTCGTGACCATCCGCTTTAAGTTTGTCTGTAATATCTGCAGTACGACGACATTGCCACACTATCGCGTTATAAACCGGTGTGCCGGTTGCTTTTTCCCACACAATGGTGGTTTCACGTTGGTTAGTAATACCAATTGCCGCGATTTCATCTGAGGTAATGCCTGCTTTTGCAACCACTTCGTTTAATGTTGAACTTTGTGTTGCCCAAATTTCCATTGGATTATGTTCCACCCAGCCTGCGCGTGGATAAATTTGTGTAAATTCACGTTGGGCGATTTCGACAACATTCGCATTGTGATCTAATAATACTGCACGAGAGCTTGTGGTACCTTGGTCCAAAGCGATGATGTATTTTTTATCTGTCATGGTTCTATTCCTTAGAGTGCTCGGCACTCTCATTAAATGAATGAAGAAATTTTGAGCTTAAACGAACAAATTGCGACCCTAACTTAATTGAATTCGAATCTAATTGGAACAAGCAATGTTGGGTTTTGTGATTAGCATCACAGATTTTTCTCTGAAGACATGCAACCGATTGCGTTAACGCACAAAATAATGTGATCCTTCTCTCATTTTTAGAAAATAGATCGGTTTCATCTATTGAATTAATTGGTTAAAACTAGATAATGAAGCCACTCACTTTGAGTATCTCAATATTTGATCAAACAACGAAACGAATTGCAAAACAAGATTTCTTTAATGAAATCATTAAGTTAATCATTATTTGGAGATTCTCTTATGAATGCCTATTTTGCAGAATTTTTTGGCACAGCACTCTTAATCCTGTTAGGTAACGGTGTGGTAGCCAACGTATGTTTAAATAAAACGAAAGGGCAAAGTTCTGGTTGGATTGTGATTACTACCGCGTGGGCATTTGCAGTGTATGTGGCCGTCGTTGTAACAGGTCCTTACAGTGGGGCGCACTTAAATCCAGCGGTAACACTTGGTGTGGCAATGAAGGGTGCATTTGCTTGGAAACTGGTACCAGGCTACATCGCAGCACAAGTTGTGGGGGGCATGGTAGGTGCGTTGTTGGTTTACATTATGTATAAAGATCACTTCGCAGCGACCGAAGAAGAGGGCTTAAAACGCGCTTGTTTCTGTACTGAACCAGCAATTCGTAACTATCCAATCAACTTAGTAAACGAAATTGTTGGTACCTTCGTACTTGTTTTCGTGATTTTCTATCTTGCGGGAGCAAACATCACTTTACCAGGCACGGCAGAAAGCACGCCAATTGGTTTAGGCTCTATCGGGGCATTACCTGTAGCGATTCTCGTTTGGGCAATTGGTTTAAGTTTGGGGGGGACAACCGGTTATGCGATCAACCCAGCTCGAGATCTTGGTCCGCGCTTAACCTTAGGTCTTTTCCTGGGTGGTACATTAAAAACTAAAGCTGACTGGGGATACAGTTGGGTGCCGGTTGTAGGTCCATTTATCGGGGCGGCTTTAGCAGCAGTATTCTATAATGCGATTATGTAATTTATTCAAATAGAAAGAGCGGTCAAAATTCATGATGTTTTTTGACCGCTCTTTTTATATTTAGAGGTTTGATTAAATACAATAATCTTCGAATTCCATTGGCATTTTAGCTTGCAATAGAAATTGTTTGGTGCGCTCTTGTTGAGGATGAGTGAAGAATTCAGTCGCAGTATTTTGCTCAACAACCTGACCATTTTCCATGAGAATCACACGATCTGCCACATCTTTAGCAAAATTCAATTCATGGGTGACGATAATCATTGTCCAACCTTCTTGCGCGAGCATTTTGAGCGCTTGTAACACTTCACTGACGAGTTCAGGGTCAAGAGCGGAAGTAGGCTCATCTAACAAGATAATATCGGGTTTAACAGCTAAAGCACGGGCTATCCCGACGCGTTGCTGTTGACCTCCAGAGAGTTGAGAGGGATATAAATCCGCTTTCGCTTTTAAACCAACTTTTTCCAATAATGCTAAGGCTTTTTCACGCGCAATCTCTTTCGCTTGTTTTTGCACAACGACCATGCCTTCCATCACATTTTCGAGTGCTGTGCGATGGGGAAATAGATTGTATTGTTGGAACACCATTGAGGAGCGACGACGCAATTTTAGTTCATCGGCTTTGCTGATCTTCTTGCTGAAATCAATGGTTAAGCTTCCATCAGTAAATGCTAATACCCCTTTTTCTGGGCGTTCGAGCAAATTTAAACAGCGTAAAAAGGTCGTTTTGCCTGAACCCGACGGACCTAGAATGGCAACCACTTCACCTTTATTAATTTCAAAATCAATGCCTTTTAATACATGGTGGCCATTAAAACTTTTCTGAATATTCGTGACTTTTAACATAAACAGTCCTTATAAATGGCGAGAAAGGCGTTTTTCTAAACGGGTTTGCCCCATTGATAGCACAAAACAGAATACCCAATAAATGAGAGCCGCTTCACTATAAATTAAAATAAATTCGTAGTTTTCGGCGGTGATGTTTTGCGCCACACGGAATAATTCAGCGATCCAAACAAGTGATGCCAGAGACGTATCTTTCACTGTGCTAATGAAGGTATTTGATAGCGAAGGGACGGAAATACGTAAAGCTTGCGGCATAATGGTACGCACGAAAGCTTGTGTGTAATTCATGCCTATTGCATAAGAGGCTTCCCATTGACCTTTAGGAATCGCAAGAATGGAGGCTCTCACGGTTTCTGCTGCATAAGCACCAATATTAATGGAGAATGCAATAATTGCAGTTGGGAAAGGTTCCAGTTTGATGCCAACTTCAGGTAAACCGTAGAAAATAATGAAGATCTGCACCAACATTGGCGTGCCGCGAATAATTGAAATATAAGTGCGACAGATGCCCTGTAGAATTTTCGTCATTAAATTGGGATGCGGCAATGTGCAAATTACAGCCACGATGACAGCAATGAATAAACCGCAAAAGAAAGAAATGACCGCTAGGGGAATCGTATATAAAATTGCCCCTTCCATCATAGGCCAAAACGAGCTGATTACATAATCAGCTCGTTCTGTGGTCATAAATGGAAGGCTTGCTAACCAATTATTGAGTAATGTCATCGCCAAACCATTTGATTGAAAGTTGTTTTAAAGTTCCGTCTTTGCGTAATTCTTCAAGTGCTTGGTTTACTTTCGCAATAAGCGGTTCTTCACCTTTCAAGAAAGCAAAACCGGTCGGGATTTTTTTATCACTTTCTACAGCAATTTTTAAGCCAGAGTTAGGTTGTTTTTTGAAGTAATCTAATACTGCAAGCTTATCGTTTACTGTGGCATCAACACGACCTTGTTTTACCGCCTCAAGGTTTTGCGCCAAGCTATCTACAGTCACGATAATTGCACCATTATCACGCGCATCTTTGCTCCAGTTACTGGTTGCAGATTGTGCAGATTTTTTACCTTTTAAATCAGGGAATGATTTAATGCTATCGTTATCGGCTTTCGTCACGATTACGCCGGCAGAGTAGTTATAAGGTGCACTGTAATCATATTTTTTTAAACGTTCTGGGCTTGGATTAGTTTGGTTCGCAATAACATCAAAGCGTTTTGCGTTCAAACCTGCATACATGCCATCCCAAGCGGTTTCTTTAAATTCTACTTTCCAACCTAATTTTTGTGCAACTTTTTCGATAATTTCTACATCGAAACCGGTTAACTTGCCATCTTTATCGTGGAAAGTGAATGGTGCGTAAGTTCCCTCAGTACCGACTAATAAGGTTTTAGTTTGTTCAACGCGATCAGCAATTTCACCTGCGTTAGCAAAAGTAGAAAGAGCTAATCCTGCCGCTAAAAGTGCGGTGCTAAAAAATGATTTTTTCATAAGTATTCCTTTTTTAGATAAATAACGAAAGTGAAATGAATTATAAGAAGCGAAAAAGAAAAGAAAAGTATTATTTATTTATGAATTATTTCTTTTCGTTATATTAAATAAGAATTGTTTAATTAATAAACAAAAAAGGTCTGTAAAAACAGACCTTAGATAAAATGAATTTAATCAACAGATTAAGCTTCAATACCTTCAAATAATGCCGTACTTAAATAACGTTCAGAGGCAGAAGGTAAGATCGCGACGATTAATTTATCTTGGAATTCTGGTAGTTTTGCTAAGCGGTCAGCCGCTGCCACAGCCGCACCAGAAGAAATACCCGCAAGAATACCTTCTTCAGCCATTAAGCGACGAGCGGTCGCAATTGCCGTATCGCTATCTACAGTTTCCACGCGATCAATTAATGATAAATCTAAGTTTTTCGGAATGAAGCCCGCACCGATACCTTGAATTTTGTGTGGACCTGGTTTCACTTCTTGACCAGCAAGGGTTTGGCTAATAACGGGTGATTCTGTTGGCTCAACCGCCACAGAGGTAATTTTTTTACCGTGATCTAATTTGATCGCACGAGAAATACCGGTAATTGTACCGCCGGTACCCACACCTGCAACCACAACATCGACTTTACCTTCCGTATCTTTCCAAATTTCTTCACCTGTAGTTTGACGGTGAATGTCAGGGTTAGCCGGGTTTTCAAATTGTTTTAGCATTACATAATGATTTGGATTAGACGCCACAATTTCTTCTGCTTTAGCGATCGCACCTTTCATCCCTTTTGAGCCTTCAGTGAGCACAAGATTGACGCCTAAACCACGTAATAAACGTTTACGTTCAAGACTCATGGTTTCAGGCATGGTTAAGGTGATTTTATAACCACGTGCGGCAGCCACATAGGCTAAAGCAATACCGGTGTTGCCGCTGGTTGCATCTACAATTTCTTTTCCTGCTGTTAAAATGCCATCTTTTTCCGCTTGCCAAATCATATTGGCACCAATACGGCATTTCACGCTAAAGCTTGGGTTACGACCTTCAATTTTTACAACAACGTTACCATTGTGTCCGAAGTGTTTTAAACGAACTAATGGCGTATTACCGATTGAGTATGAGTTATCTGCATAAATTGTCATTTTACTGTCCTTTTATATTTGTGAATGAGTTGATGCAGTAGTTATAACACCGGTTTTTATATAAAAAAAATAGTTAATAGCTATATTTTATAACTAAATGCTATTTATTCACGATGCTATTTCCTGAAGGCTTAATTTCAGTACTACTAGAACGTGTCACAATTTGTGTTGAACCCGAAGTGCGGTCAAAATTCATATCAAATTTTAACTGTGAGCGATAATTTTCGACCCACATCACAGTTGCACCACAGACCGCTACAGGAATAATCACTAAATTCACAATTGGCAATGCGGTACAAAGGGTTATTAATGCTCCAAATGTCAGGCTTTGTGTGCGTCTTTCGCCTAATGCATTTTTCATAATGCCAAAGGAAATCTTGTGGTTATCAAACGGGTAGTCACAGTACTGAATTGCCATCATCCAACAGGTAAATAGGAAGGTTAGTACTGGAATAATGGTTTGTCCGATAACTGGGATAAAGCTCAATAGGAATAAGCCCACGAATTTCGGTAAGCTGTACCACAATTTTTGCCATTCGCGGTTTAGCATACGCGGCACATCTTTCATAATTTCGGCAAAACCATCATCATTAACGGCTTCACCAGTCAGCATTTTTTCAACTTTTTCTGCTAACAATCCATTAAACGGTGCGGCAATAAAGCCTGAAAGTGTTGTAAAGGCAAAATAGAAAAATAAGAGAATTGAGCCAATAGACAGCACGAGCAAAATCACACTTAAAAAGCTTAACCAATCTGGAATAAAGCTCATCACCCAGTCGATCATCGTGGCTATTTGTGAAACAAATAGCCAAAATAAGCCTGTAAGAAGGACGATGTTAAGTAAAATCGGCATAATCACAAAACGACGGAGGCCTTTTTGCGTAATGAAATGCCAACCCATCACGAAATGATTGAAAGCAGATTTTATTTCATTTTGATCGATCATCATTGTTCCTTTAAATTGAAAAGTAAAAATACAAAATGTCACAGAAAGACAATATTTTTTGAGAAAAATTCCATCTCATCCCTTTTAATATCTTGTTTGCTTTCCTATTTTTTCACCTGTGGAAATGTGATAGGATTAGCAAAAATCATTGCGTTAAGGAGCAACAAGAATGGATTTAAATACCATTTTGATTATTTTAGGGGTAATCGCTTTAATTGCCTTAGTGGTACACGGATTATGGTCAAATCGCCGTGAGAAATCAAAATATTTTAAAAGCGCGAACACATTTAACCGCACTTCTAAAAACGGTGAGGTCAATCCTTTTTCGCAAGCTGCTGATCCTAATGCGGATATTCGTTTAACACATCGTGCTCAAGCGGCACAGCCTGTACAACAAAGTGTTCAACCTAAAGTAGCACCTCAGGCGGCAAGCCAACAGCAATTTAATTTTGATGAGCAACGTGCTCAAGTGGATGCGCGTCAAATAGAAAAAAGCGTGGATGATATTAAAATCTCCTTACCAAATCAGCCGATTTATGAGATGAATACAACGCAACCTGCTCCTGCGCCAGCTCCACAACCAGAACCCGTGGTTTATCCTGAAACGAATGTACAACCAAAACCGCGTGTAGCAGAAATGACACTTGAAGAATTAGAAGCACAAAGCAATGATTTTGACGGTGTGAATTCTTCTTCGCCTGAACTGCGTGAGCAGTTGGCCGAGATGTCATTAAATCCAACTCAAGAACCTGCTCATGAGAACGTGCATTTTAACTATCACGAACCAGTAGAGGTTGAAAAACCAAAACAAACTACTGGCTTTGTTCAACTTTATGTGATTTCGAATCAGAATCGTGAATTTTATGGACCACAATTATCTCAATCTTTAGAAAACTTGGGATTCATTTTTGGTGAGCGTCAAATGTATCATCGCCACTTTGATTTAAGTGTGGCAAGCCCAGTGCTATTTAGCGTGGCAAACATTGAACAACCAGGTACGTTTGATTATTACAATATGGCAGAGTTTTCAACCATGGGTGTGGTGCTCTTTATGCAGTTGCCATCACCAGGTAATAATTTGGCAAACTTACGTATGATGATTCGCGCAGCGAAAACCATCGCAGAAGATTTAGGTGGCGTGGTATTGACTGATCAGCAAGAGATTTTTGATGATATGGCTGAGCAGGATTACTTATCTCGCATCGCATAAAACGCACGAAAAAATAACCGCACTTTGGGCGAGCCGATGGTTCGCCCATTTTAATTCAATGAGCAAACTGTTAGAGAACATTATGAGCCTTCAGCAACAAATTGATACATTACGTCAGGATCTTCGTCGTTATGAATATGAATATCACGTGTTGGATAACCCAACGATTCCTGATGCGGAATATGACCGTTTATTTCATCAACTTAAAGCCTTAGAAGCCGCCCATCCGGAACTCATTACGGCAGATTCACCTACTCAACGTGTAGGTGCCAAACCACTTTCAGGCTTTGCACAAATTCGTCATGAAATTCCAATGTTGTCTTTGGATAATGCGTTTTCAGATGAGGAGTTTTATGCATTCGTAAAACGCATTGAAGATCGTCTTATTCGTTTGCCTGCCCCCCTCACTTTCTGCTGTGAACCAAAATTAGATGGTTTAGCGGTGAGTATTTTGTATGTGAATGGTGTGCTGACTCAAGCCGCAACCCGTGGTGATGGAACAACAGGGGAAGATATTACCGCGAATATCCGTACAATTCGAAATATTCCCTTGCAACTTTTAATGGACAATCCACCTGCACGTTTAGAAGTGCGTGGTGAAGTGTTTATGCTACATGAAGGCTTTGAGCGTTTAAATCAACAGGCTTTAGAGAAAGGCGAGAAAACCTTTGCTAACCCACGTAATGCCGCAGCAGGTTCGTTGCGACAGCTCGATCCAAAAATTACAAGTAAGCGTCCATTGGTATTGAATGCTTATGGTATTGGTATTGCTGAAGGGGTAGATTTGCCGAATACTCATTATGATCGTTTGCAATGGTTGAAGTCTATTGGGATTCCGGTAAACCCAGAAATCCGTTTATGTAACGGCACAGATGAAGTGTTGGATTTTTATCGTGATATTCAAAATAAACGTAGTTCTCTTGGCTACGATATTGATGGCACCGTGCTGAAAATAAATGATATTGCGTTACAAGAGAAATTAGGTTTTATCTCCAAGGCGCCACGTTGGGCGATTGCTTATAAATTCCCTGCGCAAGAAGAATTAACTCGCCTAAATGATGTGGAATTCCAAGTGGGCAGAACGGGGGCGATTACTCCAGTCGCCAAATTAGAACCGGTATTTGTGGCAGGGGTAACGGTAAGTAATGCCACATTACATAACGGCGATGAAATTGAACGCTTGGATATTGCTATTGGCGATACGGTAGTGATTCGCCGTGCGGGAGATGTGATCCCACAAATTATCGGCGTATTACACGACCGTCGTCCAGCAGATGCGAGACCGATCATTTTCCCTAAAACTTGTCCTGTATGTGATTCGGCCATTGTTCGTATTGAAGGTGAAGCGGTAGCGCGTTGTACGGGCGGTTTGTTCTGTGCCGCACAGCGTAAAGAAGCGCTTAAACATTTTGTTTCTCGCAAGGCTATGGATATTGATGGCGTAGGGGGGAAATTAATCGAGCAGTTGGTGGATCGTGAATTAGTTCATACACCCGCCGATTTATTTAAGTTAGATTTAACCACACTGACTCGTTTGGAAAGGATGGGCGCAAAATCTGCTGAAAATGCCTTAGCCAGCCTTGAAAAAGCAAAAAATACGACGTTAGCACGTTTTATTTTTGCTTTAGGAATCCGTGAAGTGGGGGAGGCGACAGCATTGAATTTAGCAAATCATTTCAAAACCCTAGAAGCGTTGCAAAATGCAGATTTAGAAGCCTTACAGCAAGTGCCTGACGTGGGTGAAGTGGTGGCAAATCGTATTTTGGCGTTTTGGCATGAACCACATAATGTCGCGGTGGTGAATGATTTAATCGCTCAAGGCGTACATTGGGAAACCGTGGAAACCAAAGAAGTGACAGAAAACCGCTTTAAAGGCAAAACGGTGGTGTTAACCGGAACCTTAACTCAAATGGGACGTAATGAAGCTAAAGCCTTATTACAAGACATGGGCGCGAAAGTGAGCGGCTCGGTTTCAGCGAAAACGGATTTTGTGATTGCTGGTGATGCAGCCGGTTCTAAACTGACAAAAGCGCAAGAATTAGGTGTGGCTGTTTTAACGGAAGAAGAATTTCTGGCTCAGATTTAATCGTCTCAATCGAAAAAATACTAAAAAAATGACCGCACTTCATCTCATCTCAAGATTAAGTGCGGTTTAACTTTTCTTCTTAATAAACGATAGCAGACATTTTAAGCTCTTAATTTACTGGCTCCGCGTTCCAGTTGTTTTGCCAAGCATTCTTTTGAAGCAATAATCTGTTTACCAAAGCGTTTATATAAACGTTGTTTTAATTTTGCCAACCCTTTCACTTTAGCACTTTTTTCTGCCCCAAATAACTGCTTAATATGGAGTGTCACCTGACCAATTTCTTGTAAGGCAATACCTGTTTTGGCTTTTAATTCGTTTAATTGGAACGTGATTTTTTCCTGTACATTCTGTTCTAATCGTTGTGTTAATTCTGCCGTATCGGCAGTTTCATTTTGACACAACTGTTCAAATTCGGCGATTTCTGTACTGAAATCTAGCTGTAACCCTTGTTCCAGTTCAATTAATACTGCAGTGCCGTATTCCAATTGTGATGTTAATTGCTGTTGGCTCTGAACTAATTGATTTTGAATGGCTTCACTTTGCTCAATACATTCATTTAATGATTGTTTCATTTCTGTTTGTTGCTGCATAGCAGAGGCTTTTAGTGAATCAATTCGTTGTTGAATTTGCTGCATAAGATCTGACATTGTTTGTACGTTTTCCATTCTCTTCTCCTTTGGGATTTTTAACCGCACTTAAGAAAAGTGCGGTCATTTTGTTAGTTATTTTTTGATGATTTGTTTTACATCAACTTCTGTTTTATTCCATTCTTTATCGACTTTACCGATAATTTGAATGTTATCTTGAGGTGCTATCGTTTGACCATTCCATGCTTTTTTGCTGACTTCAATTTGGATTTCTTTTCCACTTGCGTCTTTAAATAAGAAATCCTTTTTACCAATTTGTTTTACAATTTGTCCGTCTAAACGAACTGGAGTGTTATCATTGGCATTTAATGCATCAGCAACGGTTTTTACAATGACACTTTCATCTACAAAACCTTGTTGAGTGACTTGATTATTGCCATCATTAAATCCTTGCGCTATTGCGGTGTTATATACGGCAACAGAAGATAATGCGATAGCTGCAACAGTAAGTAATTTTTTCATAGTTTGTTCTCCTAAATAAGATAATCATAAAGTAAGTTGAAAGTTTTGCTTTCAGATGTATTAAATCATTCAAATCTTAATCTTTTCTTAAGTGATTAACATTTTTCAGATTTATTTATCGATTGGGTTGTTTGCCTTTCGATGAGTGTATTTAAACAAGAGAATCTTAAGGAAAGATTAAGAGAGGTAAAAAAAATGAAAATTTTTTGAAAATAAAAAATAGGGCGTTTAAGCCCTACTTTTATGAGAAAAATGCCTTGAAAATCTACCGCACTTTAGCCTGCTACTGCAGGTAAATAACCCGATTGAATTAAGAATGGCACGATCATAATGATTACGCCAATTACTAAGGCTATCACTAAGGTTACGTTTCCACCGATTACGCGATAAGGCAGATTCGGATTCGCTTGACGTGTTTTCCATGCTAGTCCGATAGGCAAAATTAAGCAGTAGAACGCACAGAGTAAACCTGCATAGCTTAATGCTGCGATAAAGCCTTCAGGATAATACAAGGCAAACGCAAGTGGTGGTGTGAAGGCGGCAACCGTCAGTGTCAAGCGATTGTGTGGCAATTTGTAACGTTTAAATAAATCGCCTAAACCTTCAAATACCCCGAGCATGACACCAAGGAAAGAGGTGATTAATGCAAGTGCAGAGAATACGCGTACGATTTCACCCATGATGTGGGAGTTGGTGATTTGACGTGTTGCATTGACTAAGCCGTTAAGGGTTGGATCCGCTTGGAGCACTTGTACGAATTCATTTTGGCTTAATACACCGTGAGTCGCTAATTGCCACACTAAATAAGCTACAAGTGGAATCGCTGTACCAATTAAAATCGCTTTACGGAATTGAGTAACACTACCATCTAAATAGCTGTTTACGCTGCCCATGATGATGTGGAAGCCAAAGGAGGTAAAGAAAATTGGTGCCGCAGAGATCACGAAAGCATAATTTAAAGGTAAGGCCATCAGGTTATCGACAGATACTTTTGGTAACATCATGAACAACACAAAAGCGAAGGCAATTAATTTACCGATGAACAGAATACGGGTGGCACCATCAACGCCTCTTGTACCTACAACCACAAAGGCACCGAGTACGACGGTAAATAAAATGATTGAAAGTTCGGAGGAAAGACTTTCAAAGCCAAAAGCGGTTGGTAAACCCGATAATAATGAACCGCCCCCGGTGATGTAGGCCGCAGAAAGAGCATAAAGTAAAATGAGCAAACTAAAGGTGGCTAAGACACGTCCAGTGATGCCGAAGTATTTTTCAGCGAGAGTCGCCACGCCATCATTTAATAGATCTGCAGTTTGATACACTTCAACAAAAAGTAAACCGCTGTAAACCAAAAGCGCCCATAAGCCGACTAATAAGAAAACGGTGTAACCAAAACCAATTCCGGCAGAGGTTAATGGCATCGCGAGCATTCCCGCCCCGATGGTCGTGCCTGCAATGATTAAGGCACTGCCGAATGTTTTGTTCTTTAGCATAAAATTGTCCTCCGAGTATAAAATTGAAAAATGAGGTTAAAGCTGACCGCACTTTTCTTTGTAATGATAGCGGCAAACCGAAAGATAAGAGTCATTTCCACCGATTTGGATTTGTTCCCCTTCCTTAATGACTTCACCTTGTTCATTTAAACGTAAAACGAAATTGGCTTTACGCCCACAATAACAGATTGTTTTTAATTCTTCTAGTTGATCTGCCCAAGCAAGTAAATACTTACTGCCTTCAAATAGCTCTGCCTGGAAGTCTGTCCGTAAGCCATAGCAAAGTACTGGAATCTTCAGTTTATCTACGACATCACTTAATTGATACACTTGTTTTTTCGTTAAAAACTGGGCTTCATCAACTAAAACACAATGAATTTTTTCTTGTTGTAAACGTTGACTCACTTCAGCAAAAAGGTCACTGGTTGACGTAAATAAATTCGCCTCTTCATGAATACCAATACGTGACGTAACTTTGCCTGCTCCAAAACGATCATCAATCGCAGCCGTATAAACCATGGTGTTCATATTTCGTTCACGATAGTTATAGGAAGACTGCAACAATGTGGTTGATTTCCCCGCATTCATCGTAGAGTAGTAAAAATAGAGTTTTGCCATTATTTAATCACCCATTTCCAGAAATGATAGGCAATGAATCCTGCAACTGGTGGACAGGCTGCTAGCATAAAGGTCCCGTAAGTGGCACCGCCTCCCACCATTTTTCCTGCTTCAGCAAGAGCGTCAACAATATCACTGCTTGGCGTGGTAAAAATCCATCCACCGATAATCGCGAGCACCAAAAAACAAGCGATACCGGCTGCACGCATGGCTCTTACTTTAATCATATTTTCCATATTTTTTCCTTAAATTGCAGGGAGTTCGGCCATTGCCCAACGAGGTTTGACATCAATGGCGAGATCGCTGTGCTGACCTTGTTTTAAACGTAAAAAGCCCGTATAGGCAATCATGGCGCCGTTATCGGTACAAAATTGAGGTTGCGGATAAAATACTTCACCACCAAGATTTTTCATCATTGTGCCAAGGGTTTCACGTAATTTTTTGTTTGCACTTACGCCGCCAGCAATGACTAAACGCTTATAACCGGTTTCTTTTAAGGCACGTTTGCATTTAATTGCAAGTGTATCCACGACAGAATCTTGGAAGGCAAAGGCAATATCAGCTTTGGTTTGTTCAGTTAATTCATCTTCTTGTTTGATCGCCTGATTAATGGTGTTAGCTGCTGAGGTTTTTAAACCTGAAAAGCTAAAATCAAGGCCAGGGCGATCCGTCATTGGTCGAGGGAACACAAAGCGATCTTTTGATCCTTTTTCGGCTAAACGTGAAAGTGCTGCACCGCCAGGATAATCTAACCCTAATAATTTCGCGGTTTTATCAAAGGCCTCGCCTGCGGCATCATCAATAGATTCGCCAATGACTTCATATTTCCCTACGCCATCAACGCGCACTAACTGTGTGTGCCCACCTGAAACTAAGAGGGCAATGAATGGAAAGTGCGGTCGGTTTTCATCAAGCATTGGAGCAAGTAGATGACCTTCCATGTGATGTACGCCAATAGCGGGAACATTCCAAGCATAAGCTAGTGAACGCGCGATCGTTGCGCCCACTAATAATGCCCCCACTAAACCCGGACCGCTTGTATAAGCGATGCCATCAATTTGATCTGCGGTTAAATTGGCTTCTTCTAATGCGGCTTTAATTAATGGCGCCGTTTTTCGAATGTGATCGCGGGAAGCTAGCTCTGGTACCACACCGCCGTAATCTGCATGCAAGGCAATTTGCGTGTAGAGCTGATTAGCAATTAAGCCTTTGTCTTCATCATAAATCGCGACACCTGTTTCATCACAGGAGGTTTCGATTCCTAAAATACGCATTTTATTCTCATTTTATTAAAAAAATTGGCAAAGATTTTACCTTGTTTAGCCCGCTTAAACCAGTTCAAACGCCAAATTTTCAGCAAATAGGCGATCTTTCCTTTGCTTTTGCAGGGAAGATCGATTAGAATTGCGTCCTTTATTGAATTTGCCGTTCATTCGGCAGTAATAAAAATTTAAAATTGCAATTAAATTAAACTCATTGAGGTGATTGGCTTATGCCTGTAATTAAAGTACGTGAAAACGAATCATTCGACGTAGCTTTACGTCGTTTCAAACGCTCTTGCGAAAAAGCTGGTATTTTAGCAGAAGTTCGCGCTCGTGAATTCTATGAAAAACCAACTACAATCCGTAAACGTGAAAAAGCAACACTTGCTAAACGTCACGCTAAACGTAATGCTCGCGAAAACGCGCGCAATACCCGTTTATACTAATTTGTAGTATTTTCTAACTCGAGTTAAGACAAACCGTGAAACCTTTTGGGTATCACGGTTTTGTTGCTTTAAATTCATCGAAAAAAAGTCACGCAAAATCAACCGCACTTTCGCATCGTATTCAAGGAGGCAAGGCAATGAAAGGCTCAATTCCACGCCAGTTTATTGATGATCTGCTCACAAAATCGAATATTGTCGATGTGATTAATGCGCGCGTGAAACTCAAAAAAGCAGGACGAGATTATCAAGCTTGTTGTCCGTTTCATCACGAAAAAACACCCTCCTTTACGGTAAGTGAAAAAAAACAATTCTATTATTGCTTTGGTTGTGGCGCGAAAGGCAATGCGATTTCATTTTTAATGGATTATGACAAATTAGAATTTGTTGAAGCCGTTGAAGAACTAGCCGCTTCGGCAGGGCTTGAAGTGCCTTATGAAAAACGCCCAAATCAATTTGGCAATAAACGGGATGTGAGCTATCAGACAAAACGTAATTTATACGATTTGATGCAAGAGATTGCGTCGTTTTATCAAGCGCAACTCCCACTAAATATTCCTGCTCAAAGCTATCTTCAGCAACGTGGTTTATCGCCAGAAATTATAGCTCGTTTTCAAATTGGTTATGTACCCAATGCGATGGATACGGTGTTGCGTCAATTCGGTAAAAATCGAGAAGAACAGAAAAAGCTGTTTGATTTAGGCATGCTTTCTCGCAATGATCGTGGCAATGTGTACGATAAATTCCGTAATCGTATTATGTTTCCGATTCGGGATAAACGTGGTCGTACGGTTGCCTTTGGTGGACGTGTTTTAACGGATGAAAAACCCAAATATCTAAACTCACCCGAAACCATTACATACCATAAAGGCAATGAGCTTTATGGCTTGTATGAAGCCTTACAAATTAATGATGAGCCAGAAAAATTACTGGTGGTTGAAGGCTACATGGACGTGGTGGCATTGGCGCAATTTGGTGTCAATTATGCGGTGGCTTCTCTTGGGACATCAACGACATCGGAGCAAATTCAATTATTGTTCCGTTCAACAGAGCAAGTTATTTGCTGCTACGATGGTGATAGAGCAGGGCGTGATGCCGCTTGGCGCGCAGTTGAAAACGCTTTGCCTTATCTGGAAGATGGACGACAAATTAAGTTTATTTTTCTGCCAGATGGAGAAGATCCGGATACTTATATTCGTCAATATGGTAAAGAAAAGTTTGAAGAATATATTGATCAAGCTCAGTCTCTCACGGAATTCTTATTCGCGCATTTAAGTCCACAGGTGGATTTTTCGACACAAGAAGGACGAGGTAAATTAGTCGCACTCGCGGCGCCTTTAATTCGTCAAATCCCTGGTGATATGCTGCGTCTTTCATTGCGGAATATGTTGGCGCAAAAGCTTGGAATCTTTGATCAATCACAGCTTGAAAGCTTAATACCAAATCAAATAGATAAGGCTGAACCCAAACCTAAAACGCCACAAAAAACCATTAAGAAAACACCAATGCGCGTGGTGATTTCGCTGTTATTACAGAATTCACAATTAGTGAATCGTATTTCTGATGTGGGTTTGCAAGCCTTAAAGCATGAGGCGGGTTACGAATTACTCGAAAAATTGACCGCACTTTGCCGTGAACGAGAAGGCATTACAACAGGGCAAATCTTAGAATATTTTCGTGATACAGAATTCAGTAAGCCTCTTGAAATATTAGCCTCTTGGGATCATCTATTAGATGACTTAGAAATCATTAATGCATTCTCTCAAAACTATCGTCGATTGAATATTCAAGCGATTGAGCGTGACATTGAAATGCTGATTGCAAAAGAAAGGGCGGAAGGATTAACTGATCAGGAGCGAGCAATTTTAGTGAATTTGCTTAAGGGAAAAGAAGAGCAGAAAAAACAGTTAGTTAATCCGTCATAACAATGGTAAAATCTCCTGTTCAAAACAAGGGCTTTTATCTTCCAAAAATAACGCAAAACGGGAATAAAAATGGAACAAAATCAACAATCTAGCGCCGAGCAATATTCAGAACAAATTGAACAGCTAATGGAATTAGGTCGTACGCAAGGTTATTTAACCTATGCGGAAATTAATGACTTGCTTCCGGAAGATGTAATCGATCCGGAATATTACGACAAGTTGTTGCAAACTTTACAGCATGATGCTGGCATTCCGGTTCTTGATGAAGCGCCGGAAAGTGACGACATGATGCTGAATGACACGATTCCAGATGAAGATGCTGTGGAAGAAGCAACGCAGATTTTGTCAAATGTAGAATCTGAAATCGGTCGTACAACAGATCCTGTGCGTATGTATATGCGTGAAATGGGGACCGTTGATCTTCTTACCCGTGAAGATGAAATCAGCATTGCAAAACGTATTGAAGAAGGGATTGATGAAGTTCAAACCGCGATTGCAGCATACCCAGAAGCGTTAACTGAATTATTAGATCATTATGACCAAGTTGAAGCGGGTAATTATCGTTTAGCTGATTTAATCACAGGCTTTGTTGACCCCAATATTGCTGAAGAGGAAACGGCAAATATTGATGAGCATTTTGCCGGTGAAGATGAAAGTGCTGAATCTACTGTAGATGTTGATGATGAGAGCGATGAGGAAGATGAAAGTGATAGCAGTTCAAGCTCAGATGACAGTGATTCAGATAACAGCATCGATCCTGAAGTGGCGCGTGAAAGATTTGCGGCATTAAGAGAGCAACATACCAAAACCTTGGCAACCATTGCAAAACACGGGCGTAGCGGTAAACGTGCAAAAGATCAAATTGCTCAACTTGCAGATATTTTTAAACAATTCCGTTTAGTGCCAAAACAATTTGATGTACTTGTTTTATCAATGAAGAACATGATGAAACGTGTACGTGCAGAAGAGCGTCAACTACAAAAAGTATTAGTTGATATCGCAGGTATGCCAAAAGATGAATTTGAGGCACTGATTGTTGCAAATGGCAGCAGTGATGCATGGGTAGCAAAAGCATTAAAATCAACAAAAGCTTGGGCAAAACGCTTACCCAAATATGAAGAGCGTATCCGTTTATCTTTAGATAACCTAGCGAATATTGAGCAACATACGAATCTCACCATCCAACAAATGCGTGAGATTTGTGATGCGGTATCTCGTGGTGAACAAAAAGCTCGCCGTGCGAAAAAAGAAATGGTTGAAGCTAACTTACGTTTAGTGATTTCTATTGCGAAAAAATATACCAACCGAGGTTTGCAATTCTTGGATTTAATTCAAGAAGGGAATATCGGTTTGATGAAAGCAGTAGATAAATTTGAATACCGTCGAGGTTATAAATTCTCTACCTATGCAACTTGGTGGATCCGTCAGGCAATTACTCGTTCGATTGCGGATCAAGCCCGTACAATCCGTATCCCGGTTCATATGATTGAAACGATTAACAAATTAAATCGTATTTCTCGTCAAATGTTACAAGAAATGGGACGTGAAGCGACGCCAGAAGAGCTCGCTGAACGCATGGGGATGCCAGAAGATAAAATCCGTAAAGTGCTTAAGATTGCAAAAGAGCCAATTTCAATGGAAACCCCAATCGGTGATGACGATGATTCACATTTAGGCGACTTCATCGAGGATTCAACCCTTGAGTTACCATTAGATTCTGCAACTGCACAAAGCTTGAAAGTGGCGACTCATGAAGTGTTAGAAGGTTTAACACCTCGTGAAGCCAAAGTATTACGTATGCGTTTTGGTATTGATATGAATACTGACCACACACTTGAAGAAGTGGGCAAACAATTTGATGTAACCCGTGAGCGTATTCGTCAGATTGAAGCGAAAGCATTGCGTAAATTACGTCATCCAAGCCGCTCAGAAACCTTAAGAAGTTTCTTAGATGAGTAATTATTCATTCATGTAAAAAATAAAGGGCAGAAATATCTGCCCTTTATTTGATTACATTTTACTATTTACCAAAAAAACACATTCCCTTAAAATACGCGCTTTCATCATTAAAAAAACAAGGAACTTTATGGAAGAATCTCAAGAACTTGAAAAACTGCCCCGCGTAGTGACTGGGGTATTAAAAGTGATATTAAGTTTTTCACTTATTGCTTTGGCTGTTGTGTTGATTATTGCTTTAGCTAAAATCACCTATACCCTTGCAATTATGGTATTTAATACGTCAAGCGTAGTGCCTTATGATGTTGCTGAACAAGCTGTGATGTTTTTCTTATATTTCGGTTTTATTGGCCTTATTGTGCAATATTTTAAAAGTGGCTATCACTTTCCTTTGCGATATTTTATTTATGCGGGGATTACCGCCATGTTGCGCCTGATCATTGTGAATCATGAAAGTTCAGTTGATACCATCTTATTTGCAGGCGCGATTTTAATTATGGTTATTGCACTTTGTTTAGTGTTGTATTCCAATAAAATTAAAATTTAAAAGTGCGGTCATTTTGACCGAGGTTTTGGAATGGATTATTCCGGTACAATCCATTCCACTGTCCAACTCCCCGTACCTTCCGGGACGAGTGTTTGAGTCAAATAAGGCAAAATAGCTTTCATTTGCTGTTCTAATTGCCAAGGTGGATTAATCACCACCATTCCACTTGCGGTCATACCACGTTGATCGCTATCAGGGCGAACTGCTAGTTCAATTTTCAATATTTTACGAATTCCCGTTGCTTCTAATCCTTTAAAAATGCGTTTTGTTTGTTGGCGTAGAACCACTGGATACCAAATGGCATAAGTACCTGTCGCAAAGCGTTTATAACCTTCTTCGATCGCTTTCACCACCAAATCATAATCCTCTTTTAATTCATAAGGTGGATCAATGAGCACTAAACCGCGGCGTTCTTTTGGTGGAAGTGTCGCTTTGAGTTGTTGGAAACCATTTTCTGATTTTGTCGTGATATTCTTGAATTCTTTAAAGTTATTCCGTAATAATGGAAAATCACTCGGATGTAATTCTGTCAGTAATGCACGATCTTGAGGACGCAATAATTGCGCGGCAATCATTGGTGAACCTGCATAATAGCGTAATTCTTTACCGCCATAATTGAGCTTTTTAATGAGAGCTACATAACGAGCCACCTCTTCAGGTAAATCTGTTTTTTCCCAAAGTCTGCCTATTCCTTCTTTATATTCGCCCGTCTTTTCTGATTCATTTGAGCTTAAACGATAACGACCAACACCAGAGTGGGTGTCGAGATAGTAAAAACCTTTTTCTTTTAGAGAAAGGTTTTCCAAAATCAACATTAATACAATGTGCTTCAATACATCAGCATGATTGCCAGCGTGGAAACTGTGACGATAACTTAACATGATTTGTCCTTTTGACGTAAAAAAGTGCGGTCAAAATTAACCGCACTTTTAGTATTTAAATCGTTAGAATAATTCTTCTGGTTGCGTTGCTGGAATCGCGTCTTTGGTTTTGCCTGTTCCACCATTTAAGCGTTGTTGCAATTCTGGTGGGACATAATAACCGCGCTCTTGCATTTCTGCAACATAAGTACGTTTAGGCTCGGTACCAACGATAAAGTATTCTTTACGACCACCACCTTCAGAAAGTAAACCCGAGTTACTATCAATAGTTTTTTCCATGATATTTGGTGGAAGTTCAAGTTGACGTTCTGGTATATCAGAAAGTGCAGCTTTCATATAAGCGACCCACGCAGGCATTGCGGTTTTTGCACCCGCTTCACCTTTACCTAATACGCGCTTGTTATCATCGAAACCGACATAGGTTGTGGTGACTAAGTTTGCACCAAAACCTGCATACCAAGCCACTTTCGCGCTATTGGTGGTACCAGTTTTACCGCCGATGTCACTACGCTTAATACTTTGAGCAATACGCCAGCTGGTACCTTTCCAACTAAGCCCTTGCTCACCATAAATCGCCGTATTTAATGCGCTACGAATTAAGAAGGCTAACTCACCGCTAATCACACGAGGTGCGTATTCTTGTTTTGCTGCACCGTCTTTCGCATCCGCCATTAAATCAACAGAACCATCATTTAATGCTGATGTTTGAAGTTCTGGTAAGTCTGGTACATTGTCTGGTTGCTGATCTCCCTCACCTTCATCTGTATCGGTATTGCTATTACCTTTGGCTGATTTTAGCTTATCTGGATTAGCGACTTCTGCCACATCTTTAAAGCCATCAATTTTATCTTTAGTTTCACCATAAATTACAGGAATATCATTACAGGTGATACAAGCAATTTTTGGGTTCGCAATAAATAAATCTTTACCGGTATTGTCTTGAATTTTTTCGATAAGGTAAGGATCAATTAAGAAACCACCGTTATCAAATACCGCGTAAGCGCGCGCCATTTCCAACGGAGTAAAGGATGCAGCACCTAAAGCAAGCGCTTCACTCGCAAAATATTGGTCACGTTTGAATCCAAAACGTTGTAAGAAGTCAGCAGTAAAGTCAACACCTGCAGTTTGTAGTGCTCGGATGGCAATCATGTTTTTAGATTGACCTAACCCCACACGTAAACGCATTGGACCGTCATAACGATCAGGTGAGTTTTTTGGTTGCCACAAAGGTTGTCCTGGTTTTTGAATAGAGATAGGACTGTCTTGCAATACGCTTGAAAGGGTTAAACCTTTTTCTAACGCAGCGGCATAGATAAATGGTTTAATCGAAGAACCGACTTGTACTAAAGATTGCGTTGCACGATTAAATTTACTTTGTTCATAACTAAAACCACCCACCATCGCTTCAATGGCGCCATTATCAGAGTTTAATGAAACTAATGCAGAGTTAGCCTCGGGAATTTGACCTAAAATCCATTCACCGTTATCACGTTTGCGAATCCAAATCTGTTCGCCTACTTTAACCGGTGATTTACCCGCCCAACGCATTGCGTTAGAGGAAAGCGTCATGGTTTCATTATTCGCTAAGAGCAATTCCGCCCCATTTTTACCCAATGCGGTCACCGCTGCTGGAATAAACGGCTCTGAATCTGGCAATTTTTTCAAGAAAGCGACAATGCGTTCATTATCCCATGGTGCTTCACCTTTTTTCCAAAGTGGTGCACCACCACGCCAGCCATGACGCATATCATAATCGATCAGGTTATTACGGACGGCTTTTTGTGCTTCCGCTTGATCTTTTGATAGTACAGTCGTGAAGACTTTATAGCCTTTGGTGTAAGCCTCTTCTTCACCAAAACGTTTTACCATTTCCTGACGAACCATTTCAGTTACATAGTCTGCACGGAATTCAAATTTAGCCCCATGATAACTCGCGACGATTGGCTCTTTGATGGCTGCATCATATTCTGCTTTGGTAATTTTGTTTTCATCCAACATACGACCTAATACCACATTACGGCGTTCTTCAGCACGTTTTGGTGAATAGAGAGGATTCATGGTAGAAGGTGCTTTTGGTAAGCCTGCGATGACGGCCATTTCAGAAAGCGTTAACTCATCTAAGTTTTTACCAAAGTAGGTTTGTGCAGCGGCTGCGACACCATAAGAACGATAGCCTAAGAAAATTTTATTCAAATAAAGTTCTAAAATTTCCTGTTTGCTCAAGGTATTTTCAATTTCAACCGCTAATACCGCTTCACGTACTTTACGAATCAATTTTTTTTCTGGGGTTAAGAAGAAGTTACGCGCAAGCTGTTGTGTAATAGTACTAGCCCCTTGAGAGGCTCCGCCATTGCTAACTGCAACAAAAATTGCACGGGCAATACCAATTGGGTCTAAACCATGATGGTCATAAAAACGACTATCTTCCGTTGCTAAGAAGGCATCTTGCAAACGTTGAGGCACATTTTCTAATTTCACCGGAATACGGCGTTGTTCGCCGACTTCACCGATTAATTTGCCATCAGCCGTATAGATTTGCATCGGTTGTTGCAATTCAACGGTTTTTAGGCTTTCTACCGATGGTAAGGAAGATTTTAAGTGAAAATACAGTACACCACCGGCGACTAACCCCAGTATACATATCGTAAATAGGGTACTTAATATTAATTTTGCGATCCGCATCGTAAAATTCTCTCTGGTTTAATGAATATTCAAAAAATCAAAATTATGATCTTGGCTGCTAAGTATAAAAGATTAATCCCTTAAAGAATAGGAAAGAATATGGGAATTGTTCCTAGAAAGCAGCGAAAACAACAAATTGGCGTGAGTAAACAACAAGATAACCTCTATTTTGTTTGGCTAGATGAATTCCACAAAGTTCAATCTATTTGCTTGAATGGACAACAAAAGGATATTTTTTCCCAGTTATTGCCTCATTTACCACAAAAAACGAACCAATGTTGTTTTATCGGCGCTATTTCACCCCATTTGACTTGGTCTAAAACGCTTATTTTACCGCAAACACTCAATGCTCAGGAATGTGAGCAACAATGTCGTTTCATTTTGCAAAAAGAATTACCGATTCCGTTGGATGAATTATGGTTTGATTATTTGACCACGCCATTAAAACAAGGTTTCCGTTTGGATATCACGGCGATTCGACAAGAAAGTGCCAATGCAGAATTAGCAAAATATTTGCCGTTAAAATTGACCGTACTTGATTTACTGAATCATAGTATTTTACGTGCATTTTATGCCATTTTAGGGCAAGAGCCGATTAACATCTTATTTTTATATCAAGATCAACAAGGTTGTCTCGCCGTTTGTGAACGCTTACAACAACGACAAGTTTTGCAATCTCAACGTGATTTATCTGAGCTTTATCAACAATTTATCCAGCGTTTTCCTGAAACAATAGAACAGATTTATGTGTATCAAACACCCGATATATTAAATTCACGTACAATCGAATTACTGCCTCAGGATTGGCTGCGAATTGAAACAGATTTACCTTTCATCGCTTTAGGCAATGCACTCTGGCAAACCGATTTAAAGCTAGTGGATTTATCCTCAAAAACGACCGCACTTTTGACTCCAAGTAATCGGGAGAGTGGTGATGTTAAGCCTTAATTTATTGCCTTGGCGCTTAGAACAACATCAAAAGGCTTTTCGCCGTTTTATGTGGCAAGGCTTAATTTGGCTAGCTTGCTCAGTTTTGATTGTCTTTGGCTTGAGTCATTTTAATGAACAACAAGCGCAAACCCTAAATCAGATAAAAGAAAAACTGACACAAATTACTCATCAAGTCCATCAGAAACGCATTCAAGTTCAACAACTACAACGTGACTTGAAAGAAATGAATGAGTTGACTGAAATGGAGACGGAATATGTGTATAGAATGCTTAATTTATTAACTGAGTTGCCCTTACAACAAGGTGAGTTAGATGTATTTATGCTCAATGCTAAGCAAGTTGTCCTTTCTGGCATGACGGAAAATCAACAAGAATTTGAAGCAATACATCAATTTCTTAAACGCCATTTTACCGAGGTTAATTTAACCAAGTTTCAACCGGTGCAACAACAGTTATTCTTTCAGTTTGATATTCATTTATCGGGGCCTGTGCAATGAGGAACTTTATCAATGAGCTTGTTCAAAAAACTGCACAAGGTTGGTTGGGTAAATGGCTTCGATTACCTCAAATTGTCCATGCTATCTTTTGGTTGAGCGCACTAAGTGCAGTCATCTTTTTACCTGTTTTTCGTTACATTGAAAATAGCGATGAACGGCATCGACTTGATGCAGAATTTAGTTTACAACAACAAGAATGGGATAAACAGGAAAAGATTTTACAAACTTTAAGGCAAAAGTCAGATAGCCGACAGCTTTCTCCAGAGCTGGCTCATTCTGTGTTGCCGATTAATCAGCATGTACAGGCGTTGTTAAATGGTCGACTTCGAGTATTGGATTTACGTTGGGATTTTTCTCAACAGATTTTGTTGCATTTGTCATTACAAGGCTATTTTGTCGATTTACGTCAATTTTTGACCGCACTTTTAAGGGATATCCCAAAACTTTCGTTAACTCAATTAAACATTGAGAAATTAGATGAAGAGGAAAATAGCTCTATTACATGTGAGTTAATTTTCCAACTAAATAAGGACAAGTAATGAAAAAGCTCTTCTTTATCTTGATAGCGATTTTTTCGGTATCGGCATTTTCGCAAGATCCTTTTGATCGTAAACAAAGAGAACAAACCGAATATCCAAAAGAGGGGCTCACCCTACCGCCAGTGTCGATTTGCGTATATTCGGAGCCGAGACTGGCGGAGGAACGCCCATTGGCTCAGCTACATATTGTAGGTGTCGTGCAATACGGTAAACAGGCAGAAGTGTTATTTAATGATGATGGGCATATTCTTTCTGCTCAAGTCGGGCAGAGAATTGGAAAGGAAGGCTATTTAATTGAAAAAGTAAGTAAAAACAGTGTGACGCTTCAAGCTTATAAAGCCGGGCAATGTGAACAAACGACCTCAATCATCATGAGATTTTAAAATGGTAAAGCAGAAAATAAAAACAAAGTGCGGTCAGTTTTTAATGTGTTTTTTGATCCTATGGTCAACTTACTCAGCGGCAGAAAATCGTGTTTTTTCACTTCGCTTAAAACAGGCGCCCATGGTGGCGACACTCCAGCAACTTGCTCTTGAGCAAAATGCCAATTTAATGATTGATGATGAGCTAGAAGGAACACTTTCATTGCAATTAGATAACGTGGACTTTGATCGTTTATTGCGTTCTGTGGCAAAAATCAAAGGGCTCTCTTTTTATCAAGAAAATGATATTTATTATTTGGGTAAGCCTTCTCAACATGAACAATATGCAGAGAAAATGGCAGAACCTATGGCAATTAGCGGAGAAAGTTTGTCTAGTGAAATACCTCTTGTGAGTACAACGGTTAAACTGCATTTTGCCAAGGCCTCTGATGTGATGAAATCGTTAACAACAGGGAGCGGTTCTTTGCTTTCACCTAGTGGCAACATTACCTTTGATGACCGAAGCAATGTATTACTGATTCAGGATGATTCACGTTCTGTCAAAAATATCAAAAAGTTAATCGCAGAGTTGGATAAACCCATTGAGCAAATCGTGATTGAAGCACGTATTGTGACGATTACTGATGAAAGCCTAAAAGAATTAGGTGTGCGTTGGGGCATTTTTAATCCTACTGAAGCAGCACATCGAGTGAGTGGTAGTCTAGATGCAAATGGCTTTAGTAATATCAGTAATAATTTAAACGTGAATTTTGCGACAACGGTCACGCCAGCTGGCTCATTAGCACTTCAAGTGGCTAAAATTAATGGTCGATTATTAGATTTAGAATTGACCGCACTTGAACGTGAAAATAACGTAGAAATTATTGCAAGCCCTCGTTTACTCACAACTAATAAGAAAAGCGCAAGCATTAAACAAGGGACAGAAATTCCTTATGTAGTGACAAATGGTAAAAATGATACACAGTCAGTAGAGTTTCGCGAGGCAGTCTTAGGATTGGAAGTCACACCACATATTTCGAAGGATAATAATATTTTATTGGATTTATTAGTCAGTCAAAATTCCCCGGGAAATCGCGTGGCTTACGGGCAAAATGAAGTTGTATCCATTGATAAACAAGAAATTAATACACAAGTTTTTGCCAAAGATGGCGAAACAATTGTATTGGGAGGGGTATTCCACGACACAATCACGAAAGGTGTCGATAAAGTACCATTATTGGGCGATATTCCAGGTATTAAGCGTCTATTTAGTAAGGAAAGTGAACGACATCAAAAACGCGAACTCGTTATTTTTGTGACCCCTCATATTTTGAAACAAGGTGAAAGAATGGAAATGGCTAAGAAAGAAAAGCATTTTAAGCAAGTTGAAAAAGTGAAAAAATAAAGTGTGGTCAATTTCTCTTATGTTTTCCTATTTTTTTCAGTTTAGTTGTGTGCATTGTAAGCGATCTATTCATTTAGGTCGAAATGGATTGTGTAGTCGATGTCAGAAACAAATTAAAACTTTCCCTTATTGTGGGCGATGTGGTTCACCTTTGCAGTATTATGCAATGGGCTGTGGCCATTGTTTGAGAAATGAACCCGCTTGGGATCGTATTGTGATTATCGGGCATTACATAGAACCGCTTTCTTCACTTATTCATCGTTTTAAATTCCAAAAACAGTTCTGGTTAGATCGCAGTTTATCGCGTTTGCTTTATCTTGCGGTGCGAGAGGCGAGACGAACACATGGGCTCTCTCTGCCACAGGCGATTATTCCGGTGCCGTTATATCATTTTCGGCAGTGGCAACGGGGTTATAATCAGGCGGATTTATTGGCTAACTGGTTGAGCCGTTGGTGTGATGTGCCTAACTGTCATCATGTGGTGAAACGGATTAAACATACCCATACTCAGCGAGGTTTAACTGCGAAAGATCGACGACAGAACCTTAAAAATGCTTTTACAGTGAATACCCAAAAGCCCTTTCCTTATGAGCGAGTTGCCTTGGTAGATGATGTGATTACAACTGGTTCAACGTTAGCAGAGATAGCCAAACAGCTTCGAAAATTAGGTGTAAAAGAAATTCAAGTATGGGGCTTGGCGAGAGCCTAAATTTTTAAAGATAGGATTTATCTATCTCTATAAAAATAGGAATAAATGTAGAAAAAATTGCCGTATAGGAGTATCATTCCCGATATATTGCATCAAGTATTAGGACTTTATTTATGGAACAAATTTTTATTTCAGATGCGGCACAAGCGCATTTTCGGAAACTTTTAGATACACAAGAAGAAGGTACAAATATTCGTATTTTTGTCGTGAATCCTGGTACGCCTGGGGCAGAATGTGGCGTTTCTTATTGCCCGCCAAATTCAGTTGAAGCAACTGATACCGAAATGAAATACGATACTTTTTCAGCATTTGTAGATGAAATCAGTTTACCTTTTTTAGAAGACGCGGAAATTGATTATGTAACCGAAGAGCTTGGTGCTCAACTGACTTTAAAAGCACCTAACGCTAAAATGCGTAAAGTGGCAGATGATGCGCCTTTAATTGAGCGCGTAGAGTACGTGATCCAAACACAAATTAACCCACAATTAGCCAGTCATGGCGGTAAAATCACGCTAATTGAAATTACCGATGATGGTTATGCGGTTCTACAATTCGGCGGCGGCTGTAACGGTTGTTCAATGGTTGATGTCACCTTAAAAGACGGGGTAGAGAAACAGTTAGTTTCGCTCTTCCCAAATGAATTAAAAGGTGCACGAGACGTCACAGAACACCAACGTGGTGAACATTCTTATTATTAAGAATCGAAGACGAAAAAGGGCGAATCATTCGCCCTTTTATTTTTTTAAGCAGCAGATAATTTTTGTAACAACCGATCCATCGCCCGATATCCTAGCGCTTCTGCTAAATGAGGTTGTTGTATTTCTTTTTCACCATTTAAATCGGCAATTGTACGTGAGACTTTTAAAATCCGATGGTAGGCTCTAACAGAAAGCCCGAGTTTATTTAAAGCATTCTCCAGAAATAATGCATCTTTATCTTGTAATTTACAGTCTCGTTCAATTTCTTTGCTTGAAAGATGCGCATTGATTTTACCGGCTCGAGCAAGTTGAATCTCCCTCACTTTTAACACTTTTTCTCGTACTTGTTGGCTTGTTTCGCCTCTATCTCCCGTATTTTGTAAACTACCTTGTGGCAGAAGAGGCACTTCAATGGATAGATCAAAGCGATCTAAAAATGGTCCTGAAAGGCGATTTAAATAACGCATCACTTGTTGTGGCGAGGTACGATTATGTGTTCCGGTATAATGCCCCGTTGGACTTGGATTCATCGCCGCAACGAGTTGAAAGCGAGCAGGAAATTGGATTTTCGCATTAGCACGCGAAATAATAATTTCTCCACTTTCTAATGGCTGGCGAAGTGCATCCAGTACTTTTCGCTCAAACTCAGGTAGCTCATCAAGAAAAAGTACACCGTTATGTGCGAGCGATATTTCGCCAGGTTTTGGAATGGTTCCTCCACCCACTAATGCAGGCAAAGATGCACTATGATGTGGCGCTCGAAATGGGCGTTGTTTCCAGTTCTGAAAATTTAATTCATTTTGTACTAAGCTTGTGACCGAAGCGGTTTCAATGGCTTCTAAATCAGTCATTTCTGGGAGTAATGCAGTGAGACGACTTGCCAACATGGTTTTACCTGTACCAGGAGGTCCTAAAAAGAGCAGATTATGCTGACCTGCAGCCGCAATTGTTAGTGCTCGTTTAGCATGTTGCTGACCAATAATATCGGTCAAATCCAAGTGATTTTTAGCTGAAAATCCGACCGCACTTTCTTGTGCAAGTAATGAAGCCAAAGGTAATTTTTCTTGATTATTTAAGAATTGCACGACTTCTAGCAGATTTTTAGCGAAATAAGTCTCTTGCTCTGAGACAAGCGATGCCTCATTGGCATTTTGATAAGCGATAATGGGGGCACGTTTGGCTTTTTGTGCCGCTAAAATGGCAGGAATGACACCGTGTACGCCACGTAATTCACCCGTTAATGCGAGTTCACCAACGAATTCAAATTGTTTTAAATGACTACCATCTAATTGATCTGATGCAGCCAAGATACCTATCGCGATGGGTAAATCAAATCGTCCCCCTTCTTTGGGTAAATCAGCCGGTGCAAGATTTACGGTGATGCGTTTGGCAGGATATTTGAACTGCGCATTCATTAATGCACTTCTGACGCGATCTTGCGCTTCTTTTACGGTTTTTTCGGGTAGACCAACTAAGGTAAATCCAGGCTTTCCGTTACTTAAGTGTACCTCAATGGTAACAAGAGGGGCTTGTACCCCCATTGATGCACGGCTATAAACAATGGCAAGAGACATTCAGATTCCTTAAAGTGTGGTCAAAAATAATCAGATTTTTGCACTATAAAAAAAGCACAGAATGAAATCATACATTCTGTGCCTTTTTTGCGATCGAGATCGCAGAAATTACTTTTTCTTGATAAAAACTACGCGAAAAGTGGGGCAAACCAACTATCTAACTTGGCAGCCAATTTATCAATACCAATTTTATTTTGTGCAGAAAAAGCCTCGACTTGAATATCACCTTGGAAGGGTAAAATCGCTTCACGTACCATTTTAACTTGTTTACTACGCGCACTTTGACTGAGTTTATCCGCTTTAGTTAAAAGTAACATAACCGGTAAATCAGCAGAAACTGCCCATTCGATCATTTGTTGATCGAGATCTTTTAAAGGATGGCGAATATCCATTAAAACAACAAGTCCACCTAAACATTCGCGTTTTTGCAAATATTCCCCGAGGGATTTTTGCCATTCAATTTTCATTTTCTCAGGAACAGCAGCATAACCATAGCCAGGTAAGTCCACCAATTTACAATTTGGCTCTACCTCAAAAAGATTGATGAGCTGTGTACGACCAGGTGTTTTAGACGTTCTGGCTAAGCTTTTTTGATTGGTTAACGCATTAAGTGCGGTTGATTTCCCTGCATTTGAGCGTCCCGCAAAAGCAATTTCAATTCCAGTATCTTCTGGAATGGAACGAATATTTGGGGCGCTCGTAAGAAAATGCGTTTTATGATAATTCAGTTTAATTTCAGACATAATGGTTCCTTTCATCAATTGACCCTAGCATATCACAAATAGAAAAATTGCTGAAATTATGAGAGAATGCGCGCTTTGTGTGATTTAAAGCCTCTTTAATTATATTAATAACTATGGAATCTCAAGAGAATCAATATCGCTGGCCAAAAGCGGAAGCCCTTTATCCCGATAGACCAGGGCGTTCTTATGCGCTTAAGCGTCTACGTTATCGTCTTCGATCTTTTTTACATCAAGGCTCAATTGTTCATTTTGAGCAATTTATCAATCAGCATCCCTTTCTTGTGACCTTATTAAATGAACATGCTGATTATAGCTATCCATTAGTTTATCGTTTTTTAGATAAACGTTTTAATAGTAAACAGCGTTTCCAAGCTATTTGCGACAATCTACTTTTTTTACCTGAAAAATTGACCGCACTTTCAGCACCCATTTATAAAACGCCATTAAGTTTTGGTGAAGTGATTCCTGATTTTGAGATGACATTGTCGATGACCACGCACCAACCGATGGAAGGCTATTGGGTATTAGAGTTATGGCATAAACCACGTAATGAATTAGTGTATTTACTCACTTTTGCAAAGCTTGATGAGGCATTGCTTATTTCTGTGGTGCAGGGCCCCAATTTTGAAGGTTCTAAAGAGATGGTGAAGCAACTCACAAAAACGTGCCATGGTTTACGTCCTGCTTATTTGATGGTGGAAACGATGAAAGCATTGACGAAAGCGTTGGGTTTTAAGACGTTATTGGGCATTCCACAAAAATATCAAAATAAATCGCGTTTTATTCAAAGCTCTCATTATGTTGTAGATTATGATGCGATTTTTGCTGAATCAGGAGGACTGTTGAAAGATTATTGGGAATTGCCTTTAGAAATAGATAGAAATCTTGATGATGTGCCGAGTAAAAAGCGCTCCATGTATCGTAAACGTTATGCGATGATAGATGATTTGGCTAAAGTAATCGAAGAAACGTTAGGATTGTAAAAGTAAAAAGTGCGGTGAATTTTGACCGCACTTTTTGTTTTATAAGACTTTCAAACAAGCCACAAAATGGCTGTTGTTTTGGCTGGTTAAAGGTGGTTTTTGTTTCGCACAATTTTCATCAGCTTTCAGGCAGCGAGTTCGGAACACACAACCAGACGGTGGATTAATTGGCGAAGGCAGCTCACCTTCAAGTAATTCGATGGATTTATTGCGTTCCAATTTTGGATCGGGAATCGGAACTGCAGACATTAAGGCTTTGGTATAAGGATGTTTGGTGTTGTTATATACCTCCTCATCACTGCCTAATTCCATGGCATTGCCTAAATACATCACTAACACGCGGTCAGAAATGTGTTTTACCACCGCCAAATCATGAGCGATGAAAATTAAGGAAAGCCCCATTTCTTTTTGCAGGGATTTCAATAAATTTACCACTTGAGCCTGAATAGACACATCCAGAGCAGAAACAGGCTCATCACAAATGATCATTTTCGGCTCAATGATTAACGCGCGAGCGATACCGATACGCTGACATTGGCCACCAGAAAACTCATGCGGATAGCGGTTAATCAAGTTGGGTAAAAGCCCAACTTTCAACATCATAGCTTGCACTTTTTCTTTCACTTCAGTGGTGCTTAAGTGCGGTTGGTAGATCTTTAATGGTTCAGCAATGATTTCACCAATATTCATTCGCGGATTGAGAGAGGCGAGCGGATCTTGGAAAATCATTTGAATATCTTTACGTGTTTCTTTCCATTGTTTCGCTGATTGTTTTCGTAAATTTTTACCAAGCCACAAGATTTGCCCTTCACTCGCTTCGACTAAACCGATAATAGCGCGTGCAAGTGTGGATTTACCGCAACCGGATTCACCTACTACGCCGAGGGTTTCACCTGCGTAAAGTTTAAAAGAGACATCCTTCACCGCTTTTAAGGTTTGCGGTTTGGCGAAGAACAGGGATTTATCATTTTTAATTTTAAAACTGACGCCTAAGTGATTGACTTCAAGGAGTAATTCTTTGTTGTTTGAGACTGTCATAGGTTAAATTTCTCCGCTGGTAACCAACAATTGCGTAATTGACCATGATTAAATGTAGTCAGTTTTGGCGCAGTTTGGCATTGTTCGGTAGCAAATTGGCAACGAGGTGAGAATGGACAACCTTTTGGCAAATGCAGTAAATTCGGTGGATTACCAGGAATGGTGACCAAGTGTTCTTCATTGCCGTCTAAGCGAGGAATTGCATCCATTAAGCCAATAGAATAAGGATGAGTCGGATGATAGAAAATTTGTTCCGCTGTGCCGTATTCCATGGTTCGCCCAGCATACATCACCATGACTTGATCGCAGATACCAGCCACCACGCCAAGATCATGGGTAATCATAATAATTGCAGTATTAAATTCGCGTTTTAACTCATTTAACAAGGTCATGATTTGTGCTTGAACGGTCACGTCTAAAGCGGTAGTTGGTTCATCTGCAATGAGTAGTTTTGGACGGCATAATAAGGCCATCGCAATCATCACGCGTTGACGCATACCACCCGAAAATTCATGAGGATACATGCCCATGCGTTTTTTTGCTTCTGGCATTTTAACTGCATCCAACATTTTCACGGATTCGGCAAAGGCAGTTTGTTTATCATAACCTTTGTGCAGTTGCAGCACTTCCATGAGTTGTTCACCGATTTTCATGTATGGATTGAGTGACGTCATTGGGTCTTGGAAAATCATGGAAATTTGCTCAGCACGGATTTTATTCAACTCAGCATTCGGTAAATTGACTAATTCCTTACCTTCAAACATGGCAGAGCCTTCCACTTCACCGTTGGTTGCCAATAAACCCATTAAAGCAAAGGCCGTTTGTGATTTGCCTGAACCACTTTCACCTACAATACCCAGCGTGCTTCCTGCATTGAGCGTGAAGTTTAAGTCATTCACGGCTGTGACGACGCCATCTGGTGTTTTGAAGCGAACGTAGAGATTTTTTACATCTAATAAAGGATTCATTATTCGCTCCTATCTATCTTTCGGATCGAGTGCATCACGCAACCCGTCACCGATAAAGTTAAAACAAAATAGAGTAAGGCAAAGGAAAAATGCCGGGAAAATTAATAACCAAGGTGACACTTCCATTTGTGCAGCACCATCACTTAAGAGTGCACCCCAACTACTCATTGGCTCCTGAGTTCCTAAGCCTAAGAAACTTAAGAATGATTCAAATAGAATGAGTCCCGGAACTTCAAGCGAGGCATAAACTGCTACTAAGCCTAATACATTTGGAATGATGTGTTTCAAAATGATTTGGCGACGAGGTACGCCACAAACGATGGCGGCTTCGACGAATTCTTTATTTTTTAGGCTGAGCGTTTGTCCACGCACGATACGTGCAAGGCCAAGCCAAGCAATGGCACCGATAGCGATAAAAATTAAGAAAATGTTTTGACCAAAAAGGGTCACCAGCAAAATTACGAAAAACATAAATGGAAATGAACTGAGAATCTCTAAAAAGCGCATCATCAACATATCTGTTTTACCGCCTACATAGCCGGAAATCGCACCATAAATTGTGCCGATAGTGACGGAAATAAAAGCCCCTGCGATACCGACCAATAATGAAATACGTCCACCAATAGCGGTACGTACGAGTAAGTCTCTACCAGAAGCATCCGTACCGAAGAAGTGATAGCCTTCCATTGTTGGTGGGGAGCTCATCATATTCCAATCGGTATCTTCATAGGTAAAGGGGAAGAACCAAGGTGCTACAGTAATAAATACAATAATAAACGCCAAAATAATCAGACTGGCAACGGCCGCTTTGTTGCGGAAAAAACGGCGTTTCGCATCTTGCCATAGACTGCGGCCTTCCAGTTGCATTTCTTCAATACGGTCAGCCACTTGTTCCACAAAATCCGCATTTTTCTGATTAATCGGCTGAGTACGATAATCTGTCATAATTTATCCTTAATAACGAATTTTTGGATCGATGATGGCGTATAAAATATCCACAATCGCATTAAATAAAATGGTTAATGTGCCCACTAAAATAGTGAGACTTAAAACTAAAGAGTAATCACGGTTTAATGCACCGTTTACAAATAATAACCCCATGCCAGGTAAACCAAATACGCTTTCGATGACCATTGAGCCGGTAATAATCCCCACAAAAGCAGGTCCTAAATAGGTTATCACGGGTAAAAGAGCAGGGCGCAAAGCATGTTTTAAAATGATTCTCGAGGTAGAAAGCCCTTTAGCTTTGGCGGTACGAATAAAGTTGGAGTGCAGCACTTCAATCATCGAGCCACGCATGATACGTGCAATCCCTGCAACATAAGCGATAGTTAAGGATGCTACGGGTAAAATAATGTACATTGCTGAACCGCCATTCCAACCGCCAGCGGGTAACCACCCCAAATAAATGGCAAAAATCAGTACTAAGACTGGTGCGAAGACGAAACTTGGCATAATTACGCCAAGCATTGAGAAACTCATCAAAATATAATCCCAACGGCTATTTTGATTGAGTGCGGCAAGCGTACCCGCTGTGACACCTAATACCACTGCAAAGGCGAAAGCGACCATCCCTAATTTTAAGGAAACAGGGAAGGCTGATGCGATTAAATCATTGACCGATTGATCTTTATATTTGAAAGAGGGGCCAAAATCACCTTTGGAAAGGTTTTCCAAATAAAGGAAATATTGTTTATGTAATGGTTCATTTAAATGATACTTCGCTTCGATATTAGCCATGACTTCTGGTGGATAAGCGCGTTCAGAAGTGAACGGGCTGCCAGGGGCGAGACGCATCAGAAAGAAGGAAAAAGTAATCAAAATAAACAGCGTTGGTAAGGCTTCCAACAGCCGTTTAAAAATAAATTTGAGCATAATAACTCCAACCAAAATGGGCGAAAAGTGCGGTCAAAAACACGATAATTTTTAACCGCACTTAAATACAAGCAACGAATTAATGTTTAATAATATAAAGGTTGCGTAAGTAAATGTGATCTTGTGGATCTTTGCCTGAATAACCTTTTACGTAAGGTTTCACTAAGCGTGGATTCACATAGTTAAAGATTGGTACGATACCGAAATCTTTTGCAAGAATTTCTTCGGCTTTCGCGTAGGCTTTTGCACGTCCTTCCGCATCCGTTGCAACATAAGATTCAGCAATGGCTTTATCGTATTCTGGGTTCGCATATTTCGCGGTATTGTTACTCGAATTAGATAAGAAATAGTTACCGAATGTTGTTGCTTGGTTGTAATCCGCATTCCATCCTGCACGTGCCGCGTCGTAACGACCCGCACGACGGCTATCAATGTAAGTTTTCCACTCTTGGTTTTCTAATTTCACATCAATCAAACCTTTGGTGTTCGCTTTCCACATAGATGCTGCAGCAATGGCCACTTTTTTGTGGTTTTCATTAGTATTGTAAAGAATGGTGAATTTCAACGGATTCGCTTTGCTGTAACCGGCTTCTTCTAAGAGTTTAATGGCTTCTTCATTACGTTGTGCCATCGGTTCTTTTGAATAAGCAGGTTGTTGAATGAGATGACCTTCTTCGATGTAAGTTGGGGTAAACACATAGGTTGGTGTTTGACCTTGGCCCAATACTTTATCGGTGATCACATTACGATCAAGGGATAAGTTCAAGGCTTTGCGAATATTCACGTTATCAAAAGGTGCTTTCTTATTGTTTAACTCATAAGAATAAGTTGCTAGGGTACGAGTAATGTATACTTCGCCTGGCAATTCTTTTTGTAATTTAGCGAATTGTTCTGGCGGTAAACCATAATTGGTCATGTCTAAATCACCTGCACGATAACGCGCTACATCAGTGCTTGGGTTCTCAATAGCGAGGAATGTAGCGCTATTGATTACGGTTTCTTTATCGTTCCAATAAAGTGGGTTGCGTTCAAATTCAATTTTTTCGTTAATGATGTGGTTAGTCAGTTTATAGGCACCATTACCCACGTAGTTTTCTTTTTTCACCCATGCATCACCCAATTTTTCGACCACTTTTTGTGGTAATGGCAATAAGGATTGGTGAGTCGTTAAACTGACTGCATAAGGCACAGGATTGGTTGCATGAACCACAAAGGTGTAATCATCTTTTGCTTCAACACCTAATTCAGCCGGTTTTTTCTTACCGTCAATGATGTCTTGCGCATTTTCTACTTGTAAGTAACTTAAGTAACTTGCATAAGGCGCTGCAGTTGCAGGATCCACTAAACGACGCCACGCAAATACGAAATCGTGCGCGGTAACAGGATCGCCGTTTGACCATTTAGCATCTTTACGTAAATGGAATGTCCAAGTTTTGAAGTCAGGTGTATTTTCCCAGCTTTCAGCCACACCTGGTTGAAGTTTACCTTCAGAGTCTGAGGTGACTAAGCCTTCAAGTAATTGATAAGCAACGGCAGATTCTGGCACACCTTCGGTTTTTTGTGGGTCAAAACTTTGTGGTTCTGCCCCGTTATTGATGACGATATGCTGTTTTTCATCTAATTGCGTTCCCTCAGGTACTATAACCGCTTGAGCAGAATAGGAAAGAGCAAGAGCGATTGCTGAGAAGAGTAGTTTGTGTTGCATTTGAGCCTCCTTGTCATTAGGCGATATTTTTATAAAGGGTCTTTCTCTTATTAGCTCAAAAATTCATGTTTGTAAAGATTTGTAAGGTAATTATTTAAAGAAAAATAACGTTTTGTGATTTGTATCTAATAAATCGCGAAAAAATTGCTAAAAGTGATGGTATGAGAGGATAAATTTAGAATGCATTGGTTTTCCCTATCGTAAATATTTTCCTGGACGAATTACCTTTTTAAAGCTAATTATGCTATCGTAAGACAGTCGAATTCAAACAAATCCATTCAAGGAGAATATAATGACAACTCAGTTAGATTCACTTCGTAGTATGACCGTCGTCGTGGCTGATACGGGCGATATTGATGCTATTAAAAAATACCAACCGCAAGATGCAACAACAAACCCATCTTTAATTTTAAGTGCTTCAGCATTACCACAATATGCACCATTAATTGATGAAGCGATTGCTTATGCCAAAGCGCAAAGTGCAGATAAAGCGCAACAATTAATTGATGCAGAAGATAAATTAGCGGTAAACATCGGTTTAGAAATTTTAAAAATTGTCCCAGGACGTATTTCAACTGAAGTGGATGCGCGTCTTTCTTACGATACCCAAGCAACCGTTAAAAAAGCACGTAAACTTATCGCACTTTATAATGCGGCAGGTATTTCAAATGATCGCATCTTGATCAAAATTGCGTCAACATGGCAAGGTATTCGTGCAGCAGAGATTCTTGAAAAAGAAGGCATTAACTGTAACTTAACCTTATTATTCTCTGAAGCACAGGCTCGTGCGTGTGCTGAAGCGGGTGTTTATTTAATTTCACCATTCGTCGGCCGTATCTTAGACTGGTACAAAGCAAATACTGATAAAAAAGAATATGCTCCAGCAGAAGATCCAGGTGTCATTTCTGTAACCAAAATTTATAACTATTACAAAGAATACGGTTATAAAACCGTGGTAATGGGTGCAAGTTTCCGTAATGTCGGTGAAATTATTGAATTAGCAGGTTGTGACCGTTTAACTATTGCTCCTGCTTTACTTAAAGAATTACAAGAAAATTCAACCGCACTTGTACGTAAACTAGACTACAAAGGTGAAGTAAAAGCGAAACCTCAACCATTAACTGAAGCAGAGTTCTACTGGCAACATAACAGCGATGCGATGGCTGTTGAGAAATTAGCAGAGGGGATTCGCAAATTTGCAGTTGACCAAGAGAAATTAGAAGCAATGCTTTCAGCAAAACTTTAATTTAAAAAACATGAAAGTGCGGTTAGAAATAACCGCATTTTTTATTCTTACCATAAAATGTTCTAACTCTTAATAATTAGTTCTTGACTAACTCACCAAAGTCATTGAGAATTCAAGACAAGTTTTGCTAAAGCAAAATGGGAACCGCGATTTTTGATACAAAGTGCGGTCATTTTTTTCTTTTTTCGGAGCAAATATATGTCAGGTATTTTTGAACAAACTCCTGCTAATCGTCGTCGCTATGGTGTAGCGATTTTTGTTGGTATTATTGCAGGTTTAATTTCTGCATTCGTAAAATGGGGTGCTGAGCATCCATTCCCACCGCGTAGTCCAATCGATTTCTTCGCGGTTGCATGTAAAGTAGACATCACAGGTTTAAGCCAAGATCAAATTCTTCAAGTATGTTCACGTGCGTTTTTAAACCCACCACACGTATTCTTACGTGATTATTTAGGTATTGACCCAACTCAAGCAGTATTCACTTTTGCAGATCATGGTTTTGACTGGATTGGCGTGACTCACATTACTTTCTCATTAGTATTTGCTATTGCGTACTGTTTAGTGGCAGAACGTTTCCCTAAAATCAAATTCTGGCAAGGTATTGGTGCGGGTTTAATCGCAGATATTTGTGTGCACTACATCACTTTCCCAGCATTAGGTTTAACACCGCCTGTTGCAGAATGGCCATTATATGAACATATTTCTGAATTAGTGGGACATATCTTCTGGTTCTGGACAATTGAAATTATTCGTCGTGATTTACGTAACCGTATTACTCGCGAGCCAGATGCAGAAATTCCATTAAAAGATGCAACTGAATAATTAATCTATATTGCAAAGAATGCCACCGAAAGGTGGCATTTTTGTTTATGTCGGGAACAAAAGTTATTTTTGGAAAACTAAAAAGTACTATGATTAAACATAGCTAACAGAAAAGTTATCTTTGGGTTTCAATAAATTTTTTGTAGTTATCTTTCAAGTTGGTTAGAATAAAGACAATTTTTTGTGATAGGAAAGTGGAATGAAAAAAACACCTTTACTTGCGGTCGGCTTAATGGCTACAGCTGTATTAACTGGTTGTGCGACAAAAGCAGATGGTGAACGCAATGATAAATTAGAAAGTTTTAACCGCACGATGTTTGATTTTAACTATAAAGTCATGGACCGTTATGTGTTAGAACCCGCAGCGAAAGGCTGGCGTGATTACGTGCCGACACCGGTCACAAAAGGTTTATCCAATGTGGCAAATAACTTAGATGAACCAGTGAGCTTTGTGAACCGTTTATTAGAAGGTGAACCGAAAAAAGCCTTTGTTCACTTCAACCGTTTCTGGATTAACTCAACCTTTGGTATCGGTGGCTTATTTGATTTTGCCAGTGCAAGCAAAGACTTGCAGGTTTATGATCAACGCAGTTTTGGTGAAACATTGGGCACCTACGGTGTAGATGCGGGCACTTATATTGTATTGCCAATTTATAATGCGACAACACCTCGTCAATTAACGGGGGCAGTGGTCGATGCGGCTTATACTTATCCGTTCTGGAATTGGGTGGGTGGTCCGTGGTCACTGGTGAAATATGGTGTGCAAGCCATAGATAAACGCTCGAAAACATTGGACCAAACAGAATTGCTCAATCAAGCCCAAGATCCTTATGTTACTTTCCGCGAAGCTTATTATCAGAATTTAGAATTTAAAGTAAATGATGGCAAAGTAAAAGAAAGTTCACAGAAAGAACTGTCTGATGATGTGTTAAAAGAGATCGACTAATCAGAATACTTAATGTTAAAGGAAAATATCATGACTAAAATCATTCACACAGAAAAAGCCCCAGCAGCAATCGGTCCTTATGTTCAAGCGGTAGATTTAGGTAATTTAGTTTTAACATCAGGTCAAATCCCGGTTAATCCAGCAACAGGTGAAGTGCCAAAAGATATTGTAGCTCAGGCGCGTCAATCGTTAGAAAATGTGAAAGCGATTATTGAACAGGCTGGTTTGAAAGTGGGTGATATTGTAAAAACCACTGTGTTTGTGAAAGATCTTAATGATTTTGCAGCAGTAAATGCAGAGTATGAGAAATTCTTTAAAGAAAATAATCACCCTAATTTCCCTGCTCGTTCTTGCGTAGAAGTTGCTCGCTTGCCAAAAGATGTTGGCTTAGAAATCGAAGCAATTGCGGTAAGAAAATAATCGTAAAGTGCGGTTAAAATCTGCAGATTTTTTCTACAATAGACTTTACAAGAGCGAGATTAATCACTATAATCTCGCTCCTAAATTACGCTTAGCGTAAAATTTCTGGTTGGTGCTTGACCTATTCAAGCCCCGTCCAAGACCGTAGGGAATGGTTAGCAATAATCATCTTAATAATCCTACGTAGATGGTGAACAGAATAAGAATATTTCTTGCTTCTGGGCACCGAAGTCGTCCTAGTCTGAAAGATAACTCTTTCGATGAGGTAAATTAATTCCGAAAAATCGGAGTGTATTCAGGAGCTAAAAGCCAATGGCATTAAATCTTCAAGACAAACAAGCAATTGTTGCCGAAGTAAATGAAGCAGCCAAAGGTGCACTTTCAGCAGTAATCGCGGACTCTCGCGGTGTAACTGTTGATAAAATGACTGAATTACGTAAAGCAGCTCGTGAAGCTGGTGTAACAATGCGCGTTGTTCGTAATACTTTATTACGTCGTGCGGTTGAAGGCACTGATTTCGAATGCTTACAAGATACGTTTGTAGGTCCAACACTTATCGCATTCTCTAACGAACACCCAGGTGCAGCAGCACGTTTGTTCAAAGATTTTGCTAAAGCAAACGATAAGTTTGAAATTAAAGGTGCAGCCTTTGAAGGTAAGATCCAAGATGTTGAATTCTTAGCAACATTACCAACTTACGAAGAAGCAATTGCACGTTTAATGGGCACAATGAAAGAAGCTGCGGCAGGCAAACTTGTTCGCACTTTTGCGGCATTACGCGACAAATTACAAGAAGCAGCTTAATCCTTAAGCGTTTCTTACTTCATTTAACTTTATTAATTTTAGGAATTGATTGTTATGTCATTAACTAACGAACAAATCATTGAAGCGATCGCTTCTAAATCTGTAACTGAAATCGTTGAATTAATCGCAGCGATGGAAGAAAAATTCGGCGTTTCTGCAGCAGCAGTAGCAGCAGCTCCAGCAGCTGGCGGTGCAGCAGCAGCGGCAGAAGAAAAAACTGAATTCGACGTAGTTCTTGCTGAAGCTGGTGCTAACAAAGTAGCAGTTATCAAAGCAGTACGTGGTGCAACTGGTTTAGGCTTAAAAGAAGCTAAAGACTTAGTTGAATCAGCTCCAGCTAACTTAAAAGAAGGCATTTCTAAAGAAGAAGCTGAAGCACTTAAGAAAGAATTAGAAGAAGCTGGTGCAAAAGTAGAAATCAAATAATTTTTGATTTACTTATGTCCTGTTTCTCAGGCTTAATGGCTGGTGGTTTACCATCAGCCATTTTGTGCTATCAAAAACAGCACAAAAAACAGATAGGCATTTTCCGTTTAATGGTATCTGTTTCCACTTAAATTAATCAGACGTTTTAATTTAAGTAGCCCACTACAGAAGTAAGGTTCAGAGTGCGGTATCCGAAACGGCGTCAATCTCCGATATAAATAAAAAGCGTCAATCAATTTGACCGCACTTTTTTATATCAACTCGGTCTCACTAAAATTTACAGAGGAAAACCAATAATGGGTTACTCCTATACTGAGAAAAAACGAATTCGTAAAGACTTCGGCAAACGTCCGCAAGTTTTAAATGTACCTTATTTATTAACTATCCAATTAGATTCTTTTGATAAATTCATTCAAAAAGATCCTGAAGGTCAACAAGGCTTAGAAGCTGCATTCCGTTCTGTTTTCCCAATCGTAAGCAATAACGGTTATACAGAATTACAATATGTTGATTACCGTTTAGAAGAGCCTGAATTTGATGTACGTGAATGTCAAATTCGTGGTTCAACTTATGCAGCAGGTTTACGCGTAAAATTACGTTTAGTTAGCTACGATAAAGAATCTTCATCACGCGCAGTCAAAGACATTAAAGAAAGCGAAGTATATATGGGGGAAATCCCATTAATGACTGATAATGGTACCTTTGTCATCAATGGTACTGAGCGTGTTATTGTTTCACAATTACACCGTAGCCCGGGCGTATTCTTTGATTCTGACAAAGGTAAAACACACTCTTCAGGTAAAGTGCTTTATAACGCACGTATCATCCCTTACCGTGGTTCTTGGTTAGATTTCGAATTTGATCCAAAAGATAACTTATATGCGCGTATCGACCGTCGTCGTAAATTACCGGCAACCATTATTTTACGTGCGTTAGGTTACACAGTTGAAGAAATCTTAAACTTATTCTTCGACAAAGTAACTTTCGAAATCGCTGGCAATAAATTATTAATGACATTAGTGCCAGAACGTCTACGTGGTGAAACAGCGACATTTAATATTGAAGCGAATGGCAAAGTCTATGTAGAACGCGGTCGTCGTATTACAGCTCGTCACATCAAAGCATTAGAAAAAGATAATGTGACACAAGTTGAAGTACCAACTGAGTATATCGCAGGTAAAGTTGCAGCGAAAGATTATGTAGATCTTGAATCTGGTGAAATCATTTGTCCCGCAAATGGTGAGATTTCTTTAGAAGTGTTAGCGAAATTATCGCAAGCAGGCTATAAAGTGATCGAAACATTATTCACCAATGACTTAGATTACGGTCCATATATTTCTGAAACATTACGTGTTGATCCAACTTACGATCGTGTAAGTGCATTATATGAAATCTATCGTATGATGCGTCCAGGTGAACCACCTACACCAGAATCTTCAGAAGCGTTATTCCATAATTTATTCTTCTCTGCAGAACGTTATGATTTATCTGCAGTAGGTCGTATGAAGTTTAATCGCTCATTAGGTATTCCTGAAGGCGAGGGCACAGGTATTTTAAGTAACGACGATATCATTCGTGTGATGAAAAAACTCATCGATATCCGTAATGGTCGTGGTGAAGTGGATGATATCGACCACTTGGGTAACCGTCGTATTCGTTCTGTGGGTGAAATGGCAGAAAACCAATTCCGTATTGGTTTAGTTCGTGTAGAAAGAGCAGTTAAAGAGCGTTTATCTTTAGGCGATTTAGATGCGATCACGCCACAAGACTTAATTAATCCAAAACCAATTTCTGCGGCAGTGAAAGAGTTCTTTGGTTCTTCACAACTTTCGCAATTCATGGACCAAAACAACCCATTATCAGAAGTAACACACAAACGTCGTATTTCTGCATTAGGTCCAGGTGGTTTAACGCGTGAACGCGCAGGCTTTGAGGTGCGTGACGTACATAACACTCACTATGGTCGTTTATGTCCAATCGAAACCCCTGAAGGTCCAAACATCGGTTTGATCAACTCACTTTCTGCGTTTGCTCGTACTAACGATTATGGTTTCTTAGAAACGCCATATCGTAAAGTGGTTGATGGTCAAGTAACCGAAGAAATTGAATATTTATCTGCAATTGATGAAGCAAACTACATCATTGCACAGGCGAACTCAAACCTTGATGAGAACAATCGCTTTACAGATGCATTCGTTACTGCACGTGGTGAACGTGGTGAATCAGGTCTTTATAAACCAGAAGAAATTCACTATATGGACGTTTCAACCCAACAAGTTGTATCTGTGGCAGCAGCGTTAATTCCATTCTTAGAGCATGACGATGCGAACCGTGCCTTAATGGGTGCGAACATGCAACGTCAAGCGGTTCCAACTTTACGTGCTGATAAGCCGTTAGTGGGTACAGGTATGGAAAAACCAATCGCACTAGACTCAGGTGTGGCGGTTGTCGCGAAACGTGGTGGTACGGTTCAATACGTTGATGCGTCTCGTATCGTTATCAAAGTAAATGAAGACGAAACCGTAGCAGGCGAAGCGGGTATCGATATTTATAACTTAATTAAATACACCCGCTCTAACCAAAATACCTGTATCAACCAAATTCCTTGTGTGAATTTAGGCGATCCAATTAATCGTGGTGAAGTCTTAGCAGATGGTCCTTCAACAGACTTAGGTGAATTAGCATTAGGTCAAAATATCCGTGTGGCGTTCATGCCTTGGAACGGTTATAACTTCGAAGACTCAATGTTAGTTTCCGAGCGTGTTGTACAACAAGACCGCTTCACGACAATTCACATTCAAGAATTATCTTGTGTGGCACGTGATACTAAATTAGGTTCTGAAGAAATCACTGCGGATATTCCAAATGTAGGTGAATCTGCATTAAGCAAATTGGATGAATCAGGTATCGTTTATGTGGGTGCTGAAGTGAAAGGTGGCGACATCTTAGTCGGTAAAGTAACCCCTAAAGGCGAAACGCAATTAACACCAGAAGAAAAATTGTTACGTGCAATCTTCGGTGAAAAAGCATCTGATGTGAAAGACTCTTCATTACGTGTACCAAATAGCGTAAGCGGTACTGTAATTGACGTTCAAGTCTTCACCCGTGATGGCGTAGAAAAAGACAAACGTGCATTAGAAATTGAAGAAATGCAGTTAAAACAAGCTAAGAAAGACCTTTCTGATGAATTAGAAATCTTAGAAGCTGGCTTGTTTGCTCGTGTGCGTAATGTACTTATCGCTGGCGGTATTGATGCGGCTCAATTAGATAAAATGGATCGCACAAAATGGTTAGAACAAACCATTTCAGATGAAGAAAAACAAAATCAATTAGAACAGCTTGCTGAGCAATATGAAGAATTACGTAAAGAGTTTGAACACAAACTTGAAGTAAAACGTAAGAAAATCATTAAAGGCGATGACCTAGCACCAGGCGTGTTAAAAGTGGTTAAAGTTTACCTAGCGGTGAAACGTCACATCCAACCGGGTGATAAAATGGCGGGTCGTCACGGTAACAAAGGTGTTATCTCAAAAATCAACCCTGTGGAAGATATGCCATACGATGAAAACGGTCAACCGGTTGAAATCGTATTGAACCCACTGGGTGTACCATCTCGTATGAACATCGGTCAGATCTTAGAGACCCACTTAGGCTTAGCTGCTAAAGGTATCGGTGATCAAATCAATGCGATGATCAAACAAAAACAAGATGTTGAGAAACTTCGTGGCTATATGCAAAAAGCATACGATTTAGGTCATGGCGCACAAAAAGTGGATTTAAGCACCTTTAGTGATGACGAAATCATGCGTTTAGCAGAAAACCTACGTAAAGGTTTACCGGTAGCAACACCAGTGTTTGATGGTGCGGATGAGCAAGAAATCAAAGAAATGTTGAAACTTGGTGGCTTACCAACTTCAGGTCAGATCACGTTATACGATGGCCGTACAGGTGAGAAATTCGAGCGTCCAGTAACTGTAGGTTATATGTACATGCTCAAATTGAACCACTTAGTTGATGACAAAATGCATGCTCGTTCAACAGGTTCTTATAGTCTTGTTACTCAACAACCACTTGGTGGTAAAGCACAATTCGGTGGTCAACGTTTCGGTGAGATGGAGGTATGGGCACTTGAAGCATACGGTGCGGCTTACACCTTACAAGAAATGTTAACTGTGAAATCCGATGACGTGAACGGTCGTACGAAGATGTATAAAAACATCGTCAGCGGCAATCAACAAATGGATCCGGGTACACCGGAATCTTTCAATGTAATTATGAAAGAAATCCGTTCACTTGGTTTGAATATCGAGTTAGACGAAGAGTAATCGACAAACCGGTCTTCCCCTGTTCGGCAGGGGAAGCAAAAGGAAGAAATCGCCGAAGTGCGGTTAAAAAACAAAATATTTTTGGCCGCACTTTGAAACCCTTAACTCCGACAGGAGACTATTTGTGAAAGACTTAGTTAAGTTTTTAAAAGCACAATCAAAAACCAGTGAAGATTTTGATGTGATTAAAATTGGGTTAGCTTCTCCAGACATGATCCGTTCTTGGTCATTTGGTGAAGTTAAAAAACCTGAAACAATCAACTATCGTACGTTCAAACCTGAGCGTGACGGTCTTTTCTGTGCACGTATTTTCGGGCCAGTAAAAGATTACGAATGTTTATGCGGAAAATATAAACGCTTAAAACACCGTGGTGTGATTTGTGAAAAATGTGGTGTTGAAGTCACACAAACTAAAGTGCGTCGTGAACGTATGGGCCACATTGAATTGGCTTGTCCTGTTGCGCACATTTGGTTCTTAAAATCACTTCCGTCCCGTATCGGTTTATTACTTGATATGCCGTTACGTGATATTGAGCGTGTGCTTTACTTTGAAATGTACATCGTGACCGAACCAGGTATGACCGATTTGGAGCGTGGACAGTTATTAACTGAAGAACAATTCCTTGATGCAGAAGACCGTTGGCAAGATGAATTCGAAGCGAAAATGGGTGCTGAAGCAATTCAAGATTTACTTAAAGGTATTGATCTTGAAGTGGAATGTGAAAAATTACGTGAAGAGTTACAAGAAACAAACTCTGAAACAAAACGTAAGAAAATCACTAAACGCTTAAAATTATTAGAAGCTTTCCAACAATCTGGTAACAAACCAGAGTGGATGGTGATGACTGTATTACCGGTACTTCCACCAGATTTACGTCCGTTAGTACCATTAGATGGTGGCCGTTTTGCAACTTCAGACTTAAACGATCTATATCGTCGCGTGATCAACCGTAACAACCGTTTAAAACGTTTATTGGATTTAATCGCACCAGATATTATCGTGCGTAACGAAAAACGTATGTTACAAGAATCTGTTGATGCGTTATTAGATAATGGTCGTCGTGGTCGTGCGATTACGGGTTCTAACCGTCGTCCATTAAAATCACTTGCGGATATGATCAAAGGTAAACAAGGTCGTTTCCGTCAAAACTTATTAGGTAAACGTGTTGACTATTCAGGCCGTTCTGTAATTACTGTAGGTCCATACTTGCACTTACACCAATGTGGTTTACCGAAGAAAATGGCATTGGAATTATTCCGTCCGTTTATCTACGCAAAATTAGAAAGCCGTGGTTATGCAACTACAATCAAAGCGGCTAAGAAAATGGTTGAGCGTGAAGACGCGATCGTTTGGGATATCTTGGCAGAAGTTATTCGTGAGCACCCAATTCTATTGAACCGTGCACCGACACTTCACCGTTTAGGTATCCAAGCGTTCGAACCACTTCTAATCGAAGGTAAAGCAATCCAGTTACACCCACTTGTTTGTGCGGCGTTCAACGCGGACTTCGATGGTGACCAAATGGCGGTTCACGTACCATTAACACTTGAAGCTCAGTTAGAAGCGCGTGCGTTAATGATGTCAACCAACAACGTACTTTCACCTGCAAACGGTGATCCTATTATCGTTCCATCACAAGACGTGGTGTTAGGTCTTTACTATATGACCCGTGAAAAAGTGAACGGTAAAGGTGAAGGCATGTTATTGCAAGATCCGCGTGAAGCTGAAAAAGCCTATCGCACAGGTGAAGCAGAATTACATTCTCGCGTTAAAGTACGTATTACTGAATATGTGAAAAATGAAGCTGGCGAATTCGAAGAGAAAACCACATTAACCGATACCACTATCGGTCGTGCAATCTTATGGATGATCGCGCCAAAAGGTATGCCTTATTCATTGTTCAACCAAACATTAGGTAAAAAAGCAATTTCTAAACTTATCAACGAAGCTTATCGTCGTTTAGGTTTGAAAGAAGCGGTAATGTTTGCTGACCATATTATGTATACCGGTTTTGCTTATGCGGCACGTTCAGGTTCTTCTGTGGGTATCGACGATATGGTTATCCCAGAGAAAAAATACGAAATTATTTCTGCAGCGGAAGCTGAAGTGGCTGAAATTCAAGAACAGTTCCAATCTGGTCTTGTAACAGCGGGTGAGCGTTATAACAAAGTCATCGATATTTGGGCTGCAGCAAATGAGCGTGTAGCGAAAGCAATGATGGAAAACTTATCTCAGGAAGAAGTTATCAACCGTGAAGGTAATCCTGAGAAACAAGCTTCTTTCAACAGCATCTTTATGATGGCTGACTCTGGTGCTCGTGGTTCTGCAGCTCAGATTCGTCAGTTAGCAGGTATGCGTGGTTTGATGGCGCGTCCAGATGGCTCGATCATCGAAACCCCAATTACAGCGAACTTCCGTGAAGGTTTGAACGTACTTCAGTACTTTATTTCGACCCACGGTGCGCGTAAAGGTTTGGCGGATACCGCATTAAAAACAGCAAACTCTGGTTACTTAACTCGTCGTTTAGTTGACGTAGCACAAGACTTAGTAATTGTTGAAGATGACTGTGGTACGCACGAAGGCTTAGTCATGACCCCATTAATCGAAGGTGGCGATGAGAAAGTTCCACTTCGCGAATTAGTGTTAGGTCGTGTTGTGGCTGAAGATGTGTATAAACCAGGTACAGAAGAAGTCTTAATTGCACGTAACACCTTATTAGATGAAAAGCTTTGTGATGTGTTAGATGCAAACTCAGTAGACAGCGTAAAAGTACGTTCTGTTGTAACTTGTGATACTGACTTCGGTGTGTGTGCGAAATGTTACGGTCGTGACTTAGCGCGTGGTCACCTCATCAACCAAGGTGAAGCAGTGGGTGTTATCGCTGCTCAATCTATCGGTGAGCCAGGTACACAGTTAACCATGCGTACGTTCCACATCGGTGGTGCAGCTTCTGCAGCAGCGAAAGAATCTAGCGTACAAATCAAAAACAACGGTACTTTACACCTTGCTAACGCAAAATTCGTTGTTAATGACGAAGGTAAATTAGTTTTAACTTCTCGTAATACTGAATTAACCGTAACTGATGCATTTGGTCGTACGAAAGAACATTATAAAGTGCCTTACGGTACTGTATTGAACAAAGCTGACGGTCAAGAAGTGTCTGCTGGTGAAACAGTGGCAAACTGGGATCCACATACTATGCCAGTAGTCTCTGAAGTATCTGGTTTTGTGAAATTCGTTGATATCGTGGATGGTTTAACTGTAACTCGTCAAACGGATGAATTAACTGGTCTTTCTTCTATCGTGGTACAAGACGTGGGTGAACGTGCAACTGCAGGTAAAGATCTACGTCCAACCATCAAATTAGTTGATGCAAAAGGTAACGATATCTTCTTACCTGAAACTGACGTTATTGCGCAATACTTCTTACCAGGTAAAGCAATCGTTAGTTTAGATGACGGTGCGGAAGTGAAAGTGGGTGAACCACTTGCACGTATTCCACAAGAATCTGTGGGTACTAAAGATATTACTGGTGGTCTTCCACGCGTTGCTGACTTATTCGAAGCACGTAAACCGAAAGAGCCTGCAATCTTGGCAGAAATTTCAGGTATCGTGTCCTTCGGTAAAGAAACCAAAGGTAAACGTCGCTTGCTAATCACCCCAACTGAAGGTGAAATCTACGAAGAAATGATTCCAAAATGGCGTCAACTCAACGTATTTGAAGGTGAGATGGTAGAACGTGGTGATGTGATTTCTGATGGTGCAGAGACTCCACACGATATCTTACGTTTACGCGGTGTTCGTGCTGTAACTGAATATATCGTGAACGAAGTACAAGAAGTTTACCGCTTACAAGGGGTAAAAATTAACGATAAGCACATCGAAGTTATCGTACGTCAAATGTTACGTAAAGCAGTCATTACGAAAGCTTATGACAGCGAATTCCTCGAAGGGGAACAAGTTGAAGTGGCTCGCGTGAAAATTGTTAACCGTAAACGTGAAGCGGAAGGTAAACCACCAGTTGAATTCGAACGTGAATTACTGGGTATTACCAAAGCGTCATTGGCGACAGAATCCTTCATTTCTGCAGCATCGTTCCAAGAAACCACTCGCGTGCTTACTGAAGCGGCAGTGGCGGGTAAACGTGATGAATTACGTGGCTTGAAAGAGAACGTAATCGTAGGTCGTTTAATCCCAGCTGGTACTGGTTTTGCATATCACCAAGGTCGTCACAAAAAACGTATTGTAGACGATGTTGTGATTAAATTGTCTGAAGACGATGAAGCAGCAATTGCTGATGAATTCGTGATGACAGCAGATGATGCAACAACTAACTTAGCAGAAATGCTTAATATGGCAGATGATGCAGAATAATCGCTAATCGATAAAAAGAAAACCCGAGTTTAGGCTCGGGTTTTTTATTATCTTAATACAAAAAGTGCGGTCAGTTTTTGATGCGTTTTTCGTTTGGAAAAGTATCGTAAAAATGACCGCACTTTCTTTTCATCAATAAAAAAGCCACCTTATCGGTGGCTTTGAAATATTTTGCTTAAGCTAAGATTACCAACCTTTTACAACACCATCTTTAAAGTGTTTTTTCGCTTCTTGGTAAACTTCTTCAGTTTGGTATGCTTTCACGAAATCTTGGATCGCTTTGCTGTCTTTGTTATCAGTACGTGCAACGATGATGTTTACGTATGGAGAATCTTTGTCTTCTACGAATACGCCGTTATCTTGTGCATTTAAGCCAACTTGACCCGCATAAGTGTTATTTACAACAGCAAGATCAACATCATCTAATGCACGAGCTGCAACAGAGGTATCTACTTCAGAAATTTTTAAGTTTTTCGGATTTTCAACGATATCTGCGACAGTTGAAAGAAGATCGTTAGAATTTTTAAGTTTGATTAAACCTTGTTTCTCAAGAAGGATTAATGCACGACCACGGTTTGATGGGTCATTTGGCACCACAATTTTCGCGCCATCTTTTAATTCATTTACATTTTTGATGGTTTTAGAATAGCCAGCAAGCGGGTAAACAAAGGTGTTACCAACGATCACTAAGTTGTTCAAGTTCTTCGCTTTTACATCTTCATCTAAGTAAGGTTTGTGTTGCATTGCGTTAGCATCTAAATCACCTTTAGATACAGCAGTATTTGGTAATGCGTAGTCATTGAATAAAACAAATTCAACATTTAAGTTGTATTTGTCTTTTGCTACTTTTGCCGCGGTTTCGGCTACTTGGTGTTCAGGACCCGCCATTACACCAACTTTGATTGATGTTGCTGCAGGTGCAGTTGATGCTGCATCTGCTTTTTTCTCTTCTTTACAACCTGTTAATACTAATGCTGACGCGATAGCGGTGATAGCAAATAAGTTTTTTAATTTCATGTTTTTTCCTTGTTGTGAATAAAATGGTATAGAAAATAATTAACGGTGATCCACTCGTTTTGCGAGTGTGTCGCCTAATTTTTGACTGAGCATCACGATAATCACGATAACAATCGTTGCTGCCCAAGTTACTGATGGCATATTACGATAGACGCCATAGTTAATGGCGAGGCTTCCTAAACCGCCACCGCCTTGTGTTCCTGCCATTGCGGTATAGCCAATTAATGTCACGAAAGTGAGTGTAATCGCATTAATAAGCGTTGGTAAAGATTCAGGCAAATAGAATTTACGAATAATTTGCCAATTGGTTGCGCCCATGGCTTTTGCGGTTTCAGTCAAACCGGTTGGAATCTCAAAAAGTGCATTACTCGTAAGACGTGCAAAAAATGGCGTTGCAGCTGCACTTAATGACACAATCGCCGCATTAGAACCAATACTGCCTCCAGGAAGCAACCAGCTCGTTAGCGGAATTAAAGCAAGTAACAAAATAATGTAAGGGATTGAACGTCCGATATTAATAATGACATTCAAAAACGCATTGAGTTTTTTGTTTTCTAAAATCGCTCCTTTATTGGTTAAAAAGGTTAAAAAACCCAGTGGTAAGCCTAATAAAGCGGCAATTAATGTCGATAATACTGACATATAAACCGTTTCAACGGTCGATACCGTTAATAAACTCGCAAAATTATCGGGGAATTGTTGGCTAAATGTTGCCCATAAATCATTGAACATAGCCTAGCACCTCTACTCGAACGTTATTTTCCATTAAATAAACTTTGGCTTGCGTAATCGCATCTTCATCACCCTCAACCTCCGCAATGGTAAAGCCAAATTTTACGCCACCGGCATAATCAATTTGTGAGGTTAAGATACTGAGCTCTACGCCAAATTTTTTCGATGCTTGAGAAAGTAATGGTGCATCGACGGAGCGACCAGTAAATTCAAATTTGATGATCGGATACGATTTGGCATGTTTTGGCGTATCGGATAGATTTTCTAAATATTCTTCCGGCAAGGTAATGTGGAAGGTAGAACTGATAAACTCTTGAGCCAATTCTGTTTTCGGATTAGAGAAAATTTCGCTAACCGTGCCTTGTTCAATCAGACGGCCTTTATCAATCACGGCAACTTGATCGCAGATGCGTTTAACTACTTCCATTTCATGGGTAATAAGAAGAATGGTGATACCTAAAGTGCGGTTGATTTCTTTTAATAATTTTAGAATGGATTGAGTTGTAGCCGGATCTAATGCGCTAGTCGCTTCATCACAAAGTAAGACTTTTGGATCGCTTGCTAGTGCACGCGCAATCGCTACTCGTTGTTTTTGACCACCAGAGAGATTAGCAGGATACACATTATGTTTATCACTTAATCCAACAAGCGCTAAAAGTGCGGTCGTTTTTTCTTGAATTTCTGCTTTTGATTTATTTTCTAATTCAAGTGGCAATGCCACGTTTTCAAAAACGGTTCGAGAGGTCAATAAATTAAAATGTTGGAAAATCATACCGATTTGGCGGCGTGTTTTCACTAATTCAGCGTCAGAAAGTTGAGTTAGATCCACATCATCGATGATCACTGCACCGTGAGTCGGTCTTTCTAATAAGTTTACACAACGGATAAGCGTACTTTTACCTGCACCAGAGGCACCAATGACACCGCAAATCTGTCCCTTAGGCACATGTAATGAAACATTATCAAGTGCGGTCAGTTTTTTATCTGGAAGTGTAAAAATCTTCGTAATGTTATTTAGCTTAATCATATAAGCCCTTGTTCTCAGTTAATATTTGAATTTCATTTGTATTCTAGACGTCTAGAATGCTGTGTCAATATCTTATGGGATCTTTTTTAGACGGATCGGTTATGACTTATTATTGCTTATATTAAGGATAAAAGGGATAATTTTGCCTTAAGAAAAAGATAAATGAGAAAATATATGAAGAAAGCTGTTTTTTTAGATCGTGATGGCACTTTAAACATTGATCATGGTTATGTCCATAAAATTGATGATTTCCAATTTATTGAAGGCAGTATTGATGCATTAAAAGAATTGAAGGAAATGGGATACCTTTTAGTTTTAGTGACCAATCAATCAGGCATTGCTCGTGGATATTTTTCAGAAGATCAGTTTTTGCAACTGACAGAATGGATGGATTGGTCATTAGCTGATCGTGGTGTGGATTTAGATGGCATTTACTATTGTCCTCATCATCCAGAAGGGAAAGGTGAATATAAAGAAGACTGTGCATGCAGAAAACCGAAATCTGGCATGTTATTAGAGGCGATTAAAGCGCTGCGAATCGATCCTACACAATCTATTATGGTTGGCGATAAGATTGAAGATCTTAAAGCAGGTATTGGCGCAAAAGTGAAAACAAATATTTTAGTACGAACAGGCAAACCCATTACAGAAGAGGGTGAGAATCTCGCTGATTATGTTTTGGATTCCATTGCAGATTTGCCAAGAATAGCAAAACGATTAATTAAGTAACAAAAATGATCTATTTTTTGTTCGAATAGGCGAAAAGATCTTCAACTAAGAAAAAATTTACATTTTTTTACAAAAAGATCTTGCAAAGGCATCTGAAATGCCTATAATACGCCCCACACAACGACGCGCTGTTGTGAGTCTTAAGAAAAACCAGTGCGTCGTTGTTTTTTGCTCTTTAACAATATATCAGACAATCTGTGTGGGCACTTGTTGATTGACTTGTTTTAAAAATATTTTTAATTTTGAAGTCTTAATAGGTGCTAACTAGAAATTCATAATACTTTTTTAAGTGGTGACATTTTATGTCAGCAGTATTGAGCGATTAAACTTGAATTGAAGAGTTTGATCATGGCTCAGATTGAACGCTGGCGGCAGGCTTAACACATGCAAGTCGAACGGTAACATAAAGAAGCTTGCTTCTTTGATGACGAGTGGCGGACGGGTGAGTAATGCTTGGGAATCTAGCTTATGGAGGGGGATAACTACGGGAAACTGTAGCTAATACCGCGTAGAATCGAGAGATGAAAGTGTGGGACCTTCGGGCCACATGCCATAGGATGAGCCCAAGTGGGATTAGGTAGTTGGTGAGGTAAAGGCTCACCAAGCCGACGATCTCTAGCTGGTCTGAGAGGATGACCAGCCACACTGGGACTGAGACACGGCCCAGACTCCTACGGGAGGCAGCAGTGGGGAATATTGCGCAATGGGGGCAACCCTGACGCAGCCATGCCGCGTGAATGAAGAAGGCCTTCGGGTTGTAAAGTTCTTTCGGTAGCGAGGAAGGCATTTAGTTTAATAGACTAGGTGATTGACGTTAACTACAGAAGAAGCACCGGCTAACTCCGTGCCAGCAGCCGCGGTAATACGGAGGGTGCGAGCGTTAATCGGAATAACTGGGCGTAAAGGGCACGCAGGCGGTGACTTAAGTGAGGTGTGAAAGCCCCGGGCTTAACCTGGGAATTGCATTTCATACTGGGTCGCTAGAGTACTTTAGGGAGGGGTAGAATTCCACGTGTAGCGGTGAAATGCGTAGAGATGTGGAGGAATACCGAAGGCGAAGGCAGCCCCTTGGGAATGTACTGACGCTCATGTGCGAAAGCGTGGGGAGCAAACAGGATTAGATACCCTGGTAGTCCACGCTGTAAACGATGTCGATTTGGGGGTTGAGCTTTGAGCTTGGCGCCCGTAGCTAACGTGATAAATCGACCGCCTGGGGAGTACGGCCGCAAGGTTAAAACTCAAATGAATTGACGGGGGCCCGCACAAGCGGTGGAGCATGTGGTTTAATTCGATGCAACGCGAAGAACCTTACCTACTCTTGACATCCAGAGAACTTTCCAGAGATGGATTGGTGCCTTCGGGAACTCTGAGACAGGTGCTGCATGGCTGTCGTCAGCTCGTGTTGTGAAATGTTGGGTTAAGTCCCGCAACGAGCGCAACCCTTATCCTTTGTTGCCAGCGATTTGGTCGGGAACTCAAAGGAGACTGCCGGTGATAAACCGGAGGAAGGTGGGGATGACGTCAAGTCATCATGGCCCTTACGAGTAGGGCTACACACGTGCTACAATGGCGTATACAGAGGGAAGCGATAGTGCGAGCTGGAGCGAATCTCACAAAGTACGTCTAAGTCCGGATTGGAGTCTGCAACTCGACTCCATGAAGTCGGAATCGCTAGTAATCGCAAATCAGAATGTTGCGGTGAATACGTTCCCGGGCCTTGTACACACCGCCCGTCACACCATGGGAGTGGGTTGTACCAGAAGTAGATAGCTTAACCTTCGGGGGGGCGTTTACCACGGTATGATTCATGACTGGGGTGAAGTCGTAACAAGGTAACCGTAGGGGAACCTGCGGTTGGATCACCTCCTTACCAAAACGAGAGACAATAAGTGTCCACACAGATTGATTGATATATTGTAGACAATATCGAGCAGAAAGCCGTTATTCCCTTGGGTCTGTAGCTCAGGTGGTTAGAGCGCACCCCTGATAAGGGTGAGGTCGGTGGTTCAAGTCCACTCAGACCCACCACTCAAACTGAGTGAGTGATGAAGGTGAATAAGGTGGTAAATAAACGATGACATGGGGATATAGCTCAGCTGGGAGAGCGCCTGCCTTGCACGCAGGAGGTCAGCGGTTCGATCCCGCTTATCTCCACCACTTATCATCGTTAAGTAAATTGAGTGATTTAATGCTTAAAGTGCTTCAATGAGTTTATTTAACGATGATAACTGAAAATGTTATTTCTGTTCTTTAACAACCAGGAAACAAGCTGAAAAACTGAAGAGACTTTCAAGTCCTTTTAAGGGATAAGAAAAAGTCTGAGTAAGAAGAAAATCTTGATTGAACAAAAGCAATCAAGTGTTTAGTTGAAAACACAACATCAAGAATTTTTGAGGTTGTATAGTTAAGTGACTAAGCGTACAAGGTGGATGCCTTGGCAATCAGAGGCGAGGAAGGACGTGCTAATCTGCGAAAAGCTTGGATGAGTCGATAAGAGGCGTTTAATCCAAGATGTCCGAATGGGGAAACCCAGTAGATGAAGAATCTACTATCACTTACTGAATTCATAGGTAAGTGAGGCAAACCGGGAGAACTGAAACATCTAAGTACCCCGAGGAAAAGAAATCAACCGAGATTTCGTTAGTAGCGGCGAGCGAACGCGAAGGAGCCTGTTAGTGATAATGACAGAGACAGAGGAACAAGCTGGGAAGCTTGGCGATACAGGGTGATAGCCCCGTACTCGAAGTCCAGGTCATGGTACTAAGCTAACGACAAGTAGGGCGGGACACGTGATATCCTGTTTGAAGATGGGGGGACCATCCTCCAAGGCTAAATACTCCTGATTGACCGATAGTGAACCAGTACTGTGAAGGAAAGGCGAAAAGAACCCCGGTGAGGGGAGTGAAATAGAACCTGAAACCTTGTACGTACAAGCAGTGGGAGCCCTTTAAGGGTGACTGCGTACCTTTTGTATAATGGGTCAGCGACTTATATTTTGTAGCGAGGTTAACCGAATAGGGGAGCCGAAGGGAAACCGAGTCTTAACTGGGCGTCTAGTTGCAAGGTATAGACCCGAAACCCGGTGATCTAGCCATGGGCAGGTTGAAGGTTGGGTAACACTAACTGGAGGACCGAACCGACTAATGTTGAAAAATTAGCGGATGACTTGTGGCTGGGGGTGAAAGGCCAATCAAACCGGGAGATAGCTGGTTCTCCCCGAAATCTATTTAGGTAGAGCCTTGAGCGGACACCTTCGGGGGTAGAGCACTGTTTCGGCTAGGGGTCCATCCCGGATTACCAACCCGATGCAAACTACGAATACCGAAGAGTGATACTCAGGAGACACACGGCGGGTGCTAACGTCCGTCGTGGAGAGGGAAACAACCCAGACCGCCAGCTAAGGTCCCAAAGTCTATATTAAGTGGGAAACGAAGTGGGAAGGCTTAGACAGCTAGGATGTTGGCTTAGAAGCAGCCATCATTTAAAGAAAGCGTAATAGCTCACTAGTCGAGTCGGCCTGCGCGGAAGATGTAACGGGGCTCAAATATAGCACCGAAGCTGCGGCATCAGACGTAAGTCTGTTGGGTAGGGGAGCGTTCTGTAAGCGGATGAAGGTGAATCGAGAGGTTTGCTGGACGTATCAGAAGTGCGAATGCTGACATAAGTAACGATAAAACGGGTGAAAAACCCGTTCGCCGGAAGACCAAGGGTTCCTGTCCAACGTTAATCGGGGCAGGGTGAGTCGGCCCCTAAGGCGAGGCTGAAAAGCGTAGTCGATGGGAAACGGGTTAATATTCCCGTACTTGGATAAACTGCGATGTGGGGACGGAGCAGGTTAGGTTATCGCACTGTTGGATATGTGCGTTTAAGTTGGTAGGTGAGAAGTTTAGGCAAATCCGGACTTCTTTAACACTGAGAGATGATGACGAGGCTCTACGGAGCTGAAGTAACCGATACCACACTTCCAGGAAAAGCCACTAAGCTTCAGGTTTATCTAAACCGTACTGAAAACCGACACAGGTGGTCAGGTAGAGAATACTCAGGCGCTTGAGAGAACTCGGGTGAAGGAACTAGGCAAAATAGCACCGTAACTTCGGGAGAAGGTGCGCCGGCGTAGATTGTAGTCCCTCGCGGGCGAAGGTTGAACCGGTCGAAGATACCAGCTGGCTGCAACTGTTTATTAAAAACACAGCACTCTGCAAACACGAAAGTGGACGTATAGGGTGTGATGCCTGCCCGGTGCTGGAAGGTTAATTGATGGTGTAATCGAAAGAGAAGCTCCTGATCGAAGCCCCAGTAAACGGCGGCCGTAACTATAACGGTCCTAAGGTAGCGAAATTCCTTGTCGGGTAAGTTCCGACCTGCACGAATGGCATAATGATGGCCAGGCTGTCTCCACCCGAGACTCAGTGAAATTGAAATCGCCGTGAAGATGCGGTGTACCCGCGGCTAGACGGAAAGACCCCGTGAACCTTTACTATAGCTTGACACTGAACATTGAATTTTGATGTGTAGGATAGGTGGGAGACTATGAAGATGATACGCCAGTATTGTTGGAGTCGACCTTGAAATACCACCCTTTAACGTTTGATGTTCTAACGAAGATTACGAAACGTGGTCTCGGACAGTGTCTGGTGGGTAGTTTGACTGGGGCGGTCTCCTCCCAAAGAGTAACGGAGGAGCACGAAGGTTTGCTAATGACGGTCGGACATCGTCAGGTTAGTGCAATGGTATAAGCAAGCTTAACTGCGAGACAGACAAGTCGAGCAGGTACGAAAGTAGGTCATAGTGATCCGGTGGTTCTGAATGGAAGGGCCATCGCTCAACGGATAAAAGGTACTCCGGGGATAACAGGCTGATACCGCCCAAGAGTTCATATCGACGGCGGTGTTTGGCACCTCGATGTCGGCTCATCACATCCTGGGGCTGAAGTAGGTCCCAAGGGTATGGCTGTTCGCCATTTAAAGTGGTACGCGAGCTGGGTTTAGAACGTCGTGAGACAGTTCGGTCCCTATCTGCCGTGGGCGTTGGAGAATTGATTGGGGCTGCTCCTAGTACGAGAGGACCGGAGTGGACGCACCACTGGTGTTCCGGTTGTGTCGCCAGACGCATTGCCGGGTAGCTAAGTGCGGAAGAGATAAGTGCTGAAAGCATCTAAGCACGAAACTTGCCAAGAGATGAGTTCTCCCTGTCTTTAAGACAGTAAGGGTTGTTTAAGACTAAGACGTAGATAGGCATGGTGTGTAAGCGGTGCGAGCCGTTGAGCTAACATGTACTAATTGCCCGAGAGGCTTAACTATACAACGCTCAAGGGTTTTGGGTGTTGGGTAAGACGAAGAAACTCAGAGAAGAAAGAGAAAGTTTTGAAGTTGAATCAGCTTGTTTGGTTGTGAGCACTAGAGATAGTGAGAGCAGAGTAGAGAAAAGTTATTAAAGGAATAATCCTGGCGGCGATAGAGCGGTGGTCCCACCTGACCCCATACCGAACTCAGAAGTGAAACGCCGATGCGCCGATGGTAGTGTGGGGCTTCCCCATGTGAGAGTAGGACACCGCCAGGTACTGAATGTAGAACCCCGAGCTGAGGAGCTTGGGGTTTTTGTTTTTAGATTTGATTTTAATAAAGTAAAAGTGCGGTCAAAATCAGAATAGTTTTATTAAAGATGTTTAAATCTTTTAATGAGAAAATAGAGGTGGAATGGTACAATCACCAAAATTTTTTATAGGATAAATAACACAAATGGCTCGTAAAAAGAAAACTCGTAAAATTAGCGATATTATGCCAATTCGTAAATCAGATAAGAAACCTGAAGCACCGAAACTATCAGGTAAGAAATTAACACGTTATGAATTAGATGCTAAGGCAAGAGAAGATAAGAAAAAACGTAAACATAAAGGTTTAGCATCTGGTTCTCGTCATAGTAATGCTGAGCAAAATAAACATAATCAAGTCGTTGAACAAAAAGATCCGCGTATTGGTAGCCGTAAAAAGGTTCCACTAATTGTTGAATTTGTGAATAAGCCTGAGAAAGGGATGACAATTCCAGCAGTCAAAGAACCGAAAAAACTTGCGCCTGAAGTGGAGTTAGAACGTTTAGAAAATAATGAAATTCTAAATGAATTGTTGGATGCCTTAGATGAAGGCAAAACGATTAGTAAAGCTGATCAACAATTTGTGGATGAATGCTTAGATCGTATTGCTCAATTAATGGAAGAATTAGGTATTCAAGATGAAGAGGAGACAGAGGATGATCTCTATCGAACCTTCGAGAAAATTGATATCAACCAATTCAGATAATTGTCATGTGGTCGATTATTTTAAGTATTATTGCTTTGGGAATTATTGCTGGCGTATCATCTTATGCTTTCAAATTACTTAGGAAGTTACGCCATCAAAACACTCTCATTAAACAGGCTAAAATAGCGCGTACAAAACGCCTAAAAGAGAGTATGGTAATTATCGCTAAAGCGATGCAAAATGGAGATTGCAACCCTTCAGAAGGGGTGATTCGTTTATCAATGCTTTTACTCCCTTTTGGACAATCTTTGCAGCCATATCAAGCGATGTATGCACTTTATAATATTGTGAAAGAAATGCCTACGCATGAAGCTCGGAAAGCATTGTTAAAAAAAGAAAGAATGAAACTCGATCTTGAGCGAGAAAGTGCAGAAGCAAAATTTGAAGAAGAAATTATGTTGGAGTTACGTCAGTTTTTAAATGACGTAGGGAAATTTGGGGAAGCTTAATGTCTGAAATTATTTGGGATCTTGCGTTAATTCAAAAATATAACCAATCAGGACCTCGTTATACATCTTATCCAACTGCATTAGAATTTAATGAAAGTTACACAAACGAAGATTTTATTGCAGCGGCTAATCGTTATCCGGAAAGACCACTTTCCCTTTACGTACACATTCCGTTTTGTCACAAACTTTGCTACTTCTGTGGCTGTAATAAGGTGATTACTCGTCATCAACATAAGGCGGATATTTATCTTGATTACCTTGAAAAAGAAATCAAAACGCGTTCAGAATTATTCAAAAATCGTGTTGCGACTCAAGTGCATTGGGGCGGCGGTACACCGACTTATTTGACAGAAGAGCAATCTGATCGTTTGATGAAGATGCTTAAAGATCATTTTACGATTGCGGCTGATGCAGAAGTTAGTATTGAGATGGACCCACGCGAAATAGAGCTCGATATGCTTGATCATTTACGCAATATTGGTTTTAACCGAATTAGCATGGGTGTACAAGATTTCAATAAAGCGGTTCAAAAAGCGGTAAACCGTGAACAAGATGAAGAGTTTGTGAATGCATTACTTGTTCGTGCTCGTGAGTTAGGTTTCCAATCGACCAACCTTGATTTAATTTATGGATTGCCACTTCAAAATGTGGAAAGTTTTATGTTTACATTACATAAAGTGATTGAATTAAATCCAGATCGTTTGAGTATCTTTAACTATGCCCATTTGCCAAGTCGATTTGCAGGACAAGCAAAAATTAAAGAAGAGCAATTACCGCCACCGGAAACTAAGTTAGAGATCTTACAGAAAACTATCGAAACCTTAGGTAATGCAGGCTATAAGTTTATCGGTATGGATCATTTTGCTAAACCTGATGACGAATTAGCGATTGCTCAAGAGAAAGGTGTATTACACCGAAATTTCCAAGGCTATACCACACAAGAAGAATGTGATTTGCTTGGTTTAGGTGTGTCAGCGATTAGTTTATTGGGTGATACATACGCTCAAAACCAAAAAGAGTTAAAACATTATTATCATGATGTAGAAAATTCAGGTATTGCACTGCATAAAGGTTTAGCGATGACAGAAGAAGATTGCTTACGCCGTGATGTGATTAAGCAATTGATTTGTAATTTTAAGCTTGATTTTGCACCAATTGAAAAACAATATAATATTGATTTCAAAAAGCACTTTGCTGAAGATTTACAGTTATTACAGCCATTACTTGAAGATGGATTAATTTCTGAAACAGAAACTGGCTTACAAGTTTCGCCTAAAGGTCGCTTATTAATCCGTAATATTTGTTTATGCTTTGATACCTATTCAAGAGCTGCAGCAAAACGACAACAATTCTCTAGAATTATTTAGTTATATAAAAAACGGTCAAGACTTGTATCTTGACCGTTTTTCTTTTTATTTATTTTGCAATACTTTCCAGTGCCCATAATTCGCTGAGATTTTCTCTGCGGCGAATTAAATGAGCCTTGTCCCCATCCACTAACACTTCTGCTGTACGTGGACGAGAATTATAGTTTGAAGACATACTTGCACCATAGGCGCCGGCAGAGCGTTGAGCAATATAATCCCCTTCAGCAATGGCGAGCTCGCGCTGTTTACCTAAGAAATCAGAGGTTTCACATACCGGGCCAACAACATCATAAATGGCTTTTTCACGCTCTAAAGTGCGGTCAATTTCTATGATGTTCATATAAGCTTCATAGAGCGCTGGACGAATCATATCGTTCATACCAGTATCGGTAATTGCGAAGTTACGGCTTTCATTACTTTTTAAGTATTGAACTTTAGCCACTAAAATACCTGCATTCGCCGCAATTGCTCTACCCGGTTCTAGAATAATTTCGAGATTTTCATAGCCTTTTAATTTATTCAGTAACGCAGCGGCATAATCACTTGGGTGTGGAGGTGTTTCATCAGTATAAGTTACGCCTAAACCACCGCCGAGATCTAAGTGTTTTAACGTGATGCCATCTTCTTGTAACTGTTCTATTAAACGAATAAGGCGATCAGTTGCATCTAAGAAGGGCTGTAATTCCGTAAGCTGAGAGCCAATATGACAATCCATACCCGTAATTCTTACATGAGGTAAGGTTGCTGCTAATTTATATACCTCACGCGCTTCATCTACGCTCACACCAAATTTATTTTCTTTTAATCCAGTGGAAATGTAAGGATGTGTATGGGCATCAACATCGGGGTTTACACGTAAAGAAATAGGCGCAACTTTGCCCATTTCACCAGCAATCTGATTGATGTGATGTAGTTCCGCAATAGATTCCACATTAAAACAACGAATGCCAACTTCTAATGCTCGCATAATTTCGGCACGAGATTTTGCCACGCCAGAAAAGACTACTTTTGAAGCTTCTCCACCAGCCGCTAAGACTCGTTCTAATTCGCCCTGTGAAACAATATCAAAGCCTGATCCTAACTTTGCCATGACATTCAAGATACCAATATTAGAATTGGCTTTAACGGCATAACAAATTAAGTGTGGATGCTTTTCTAAAGCAGAATCAAAGGCATGCCAATGGCGCTCAAGCGTGGCGCGCGAATAAATATAAAGTGGTGTGCCAAATTCTTCAGCGAGTTGTTTGACGGGCAAATCTTCAACATAAAGTTGCTCGTTTTTATATTGGAAAAAATCCATGACGAATCCTTTAAGTGCGGTCAGTTTTTATTGTGTTTTTTGTGTGTTTTGCGGCTGTTCTTTTTCAGGGAAATATAATGGCCCTTTTACGCCGCAACCTGTAGCCAAAGTACAGAATGCACCTAATAACAAAATAGAAAGTAATTTTTTCATTTTTCAATCTCTCTAATAAGTAAAATCTGCCTTTGCCAACGAGGAGAAAGGCTTTATAATTCCCGGCATTCTATCAGATTTAATCGGAAAATTTTATGAATGTTGCAGAATTTCACCAAAATATTGAACAGGTTTGGCAAAAAATTGAAGAAACGTTAGAGAATCAAGATTGCGATGTAGATTGCGAGACACAAGGTTCGGTATTCACGATCACATTTGATGACCGCTCACAAATCGTTATTAATAAGCAAGAACCACTTCTTGAGCTTTGGCTTGCGAGCCGTCTGGGGGGATTTCATTTTGCCTATAAAAACAATGATTGGGTGGCAAATGATGGTAAACGCTTTTGGGATTGTTTAACCGAGGCGGTTGCTGCTCACGGAGAAACGGTAACATTCTAATGGCCGAACTCGCGGAACATGCCCCGCAAAAAACAGACTTAAAAACGACCGCACTTCATACGTTGCGGTCTGTTTTTGGTTACCAATCTTTCCGCAAAGGGCAGGAAGAAGTGATTCATGCCGCACTAAGCGGTCAGGATGCCTTAGTGGTGATGGCCACAGGAAATGGCAAATCCTTGTGTTATCAAATTCCAGCACTTTGTTTTACTGGTCTCACATTAGTGATTTCGCCTTTGATTTCTTTAATGAAAGATCAGGTGGATCAACTCCAAGCAAACGGTATTGAAGCCGATTTTCTAAACTCTAGTCAGACGCCAGAACAACAACAGCAAGTTGAAAATAAGCTGATTTCAGGACAATTAAAATTATTATATGTTTCGCCTGAAAAAGTGATGACAAACAGCTTTTTTCAGCTGATTTCTTATGCTCAAATTTCCTTTATCGCCATTGATGAAGCCCATTGTATTTCACAATGGGGACATGATTTCCGCCCTGAATATACCCAACTTGGCGGCTTAAAAGCGGCGTTTCCAAATGCGCCGATTATGGCATTAACGGCTACAGCGGATTACGCGACGAGACAGGATATTCTCACTCATCTTAAATTAGATAATCCTCACAAATATATTGGCAGCTTTGACCGTCCGAATATTCGTTATACGTTGGAAGAAAAGTTTAAGCCAATGGAGCAGCTTACGCGTTTTGTGTTGGCTCAGAAAGGTAAAAGCGGCATTGTGTATTGCAATAGTCGTTCGAAAGTAGAACGTATAGCCGAAACTTTGCGAAATAAAGGCGTGTCAGCTGCGGCATATCATGCGGGAATGGAAACTGCACTGCGTGAACGCGTTCAGCAAGATTTTCAACGAGATAATGTACAAGTTGTGGTTGCGACGATTGCGTTTGGAATGGGCATTAATAAATCTAACGTACGTTTCGTTGCCCATTTTGATTTGCCGAGAAGCATTGAATCATATTACCAAGAAACTGGTCGTGCGGGACGAGATGATTTACCTGCAGAAGCAGTACTTTTCTACGAGCCGGCTGATTATGCTTGGTTACAGAAGATTCTGCTGGAGAAACCAGAGACGCCACAACGTCAAATTGAGCAACATAAATTGGAAGCTATCGGTGAATTTGCCGAAAGTCAAACTTGTCGCCGCTTGGTATTACTCAATTATTTTGGCGAACATCGTCAAACACCTTGTCAAAACTGCGATATTTGTCTTGATCCGCCAAAGAAATATGACGGTTTAATTGATGCACAAAAAGTAATGTCGACGATTTATCGTGTGGGACAGTGTTTCGGCGTCCAATATGTGATTGCGGTATTGCGAGGGATGCATAATCAAAAAATTGTAGAACGCCAACATGATAAGTTAAGTGTTTATGGCATTGGTAAAGATAAAAGCAAAGAACATTGGCAATCCGTGATTCGCCAGCTTATTCATCTTGGTTTTATTCAACAGGTGATCGGTGAGTTTAATAGTGCAACGCTTCAGCTCACAGAAAGTGCACGCCCAGTTTTAAAAGGCGAAGTGCCGCTTGAATTGGCAATGCCGCGTATTTCATCTATTAATAAAATTGTGCATACATCTCATAAAAATACGGTGGCAAATTACGATAAAGATCTGTTTGCTCGTTTGCGTTTCCTACGGAAGCAGCTAGCGGATAAGGAAAATATCCCACCTTATATTGTTTTTAATGATGCGACGTTGCAGGAAATGGCGCAATATATGCCAACAAGCAATATTGAAATGTTACAAATTAATGGGGTGGGCGCGATCAAATTAGAGCGCTTTGGGCAGCCGTTTATGGCATTGATTCGAGAGCACAAAGCGATTTTAGAAAAAGCAGAAAAAGGATAAGTGCGGTCAAAAAACAGAGAATTTTTCGACCGCACTTTTTTCTAGCTTGCGCTTACATCTTGTTCATCGCGTAATTGACGATCAAAGACTTGTGCGCAATCATCGGTACCTGAACCATACCAAGTAGTATCACGTAATGCTACTTCACCTTTACGGTATTTTTCCACTTCGCTTTTCTTCACCAAATAGCCCGTTACACGGATCAAATCAGTGTTTTTAAGGTAAGTGGTGATATAACGGTAACCTTGTGCAAATGAACCATCGATAATATCAACAACGGCATCTAAATGATCCACATAGGTTTGGTCAAAGGCAAACAAATCTCCCGTACCTGATGGGAAGTATTTATGGAATGGCGCTGATTGTTTTAAATGAGCCAATAACGTTGGTTCTTCACCCACACGAATGCGATGTGCAGGCGCATTACGTTTATCTTCTTCATGATTGCTTGCACCCACTTGCGCATGTAATAAATAGCGGTTACCCGTGCGTTCCGCATACACGCCTTCATGGTTATCCGTGACTTCTTTCAATTTATCCATAATCATGGTCGCAATTTCATCACCGCGTTGGCTTTTACCAAAGGTTTCATTTAAGCCTTCTTGTTGTAGCAAGTGATTCGCTGCATCTGCAAGTCCTACAATGGCAAACATCCCCGTAAAATTAGTGCGTTTGATAAAACCTTCTTTTTCGAGGAATGAGGTATTGAAGAAGTTGCTTTCTTCCACTACAAATTTATGGCGTTTATCCATAGTGGAAAGTGCACATTTTGCTACACGAGGTAAGAGCTCATTGATCATTTCATCCACGGTTTTACAGGCGCGCGCGATAGTCCCTAAACGCAAACGAGTGAGAGTATAAGCCCCGCCACATTCAGGTAATGCGTTATAGCAGCTTGCAATGCCATATTGTTCGCCTAAGTCAGAAATGTAGTAAGCATCATTGGCAAAAGAGGGTTTAGAAACCAATAAGCACGCTTTTGCCGCTAATTCTGCAAATTCACGACTTGTTTTGCTTTTATCGTAACGAATGGTCATATTGGGTGTTGGCGCTTCCAATTCAATCACCGCTTTTAAAATCAAACGCCCTGCTTTGGTGTCATAAGGTCCAATATTGGCATGACAGAATGAATCCGGCACGGTTTTATCCACATGATTTAAGAAACGTTTAATTTTGATGTAGTCTTGTTCCTCATCGGTAATAAACGGATCAAGTAGCACGTCTAAACGACCAATGTAAACTGGGAATGTGGTAATGGAGGGCACGTGGGAATATAAAATCAATAAGCCATCTAATACGTCATCAAGATTCTTAGGGGCTGGCAATTCAAGGAATTCACAGCCTTTTTCAATATACACATTGTAATCTGGCAAAATATAGCGGGGGCGATAAATCGCATAGCCTTCGTTTAAATCACAGATCATTTGATTTTGAAGGAATTGCCATTCTTCATCTGTGTAGCCTAATAATTCACGAGGATCAAATAATCGCTCGGCGATATTGCCTAAACACATGAGTTTTTGTTGATAGGTGAGTGTATTGGATTTTACGGTATCCAAAATATCTTGAAGAGATGCAAGCATAATCATGTCCTAATTTAAAAGGGTAGCCTATTTTAAGTCAGTGACTGGATGATGACAATTTTGACAATGTGATCTACATCACATTTATGATATTTATCAGTCAATTCGGTTATATCATATGACGTTAAAATGTTTTGGTTTTATGGGGTTTCCCATTATGATGTCAGCGTTAAATATAAATGGGAATAATATGAAAAAAGCACGGGTGATTCCTCACACCAGTTGGGCCGCCAAATCGCTATGGTCAGTCGAAGGTAAAACCATGTCGATGCTCTTATTTGCTTTGGCAATACTGGGCATTGGAGATGGCTTGATTGTGCTCGCTAATTTGGGTTCCTCACCTTGGACCGTACTTTCTCAAGGCGTGGCATTACAAGCTGGAGTTAGTATTGGTTGGGCATCATTCGGTATTAGCTGTTTGGTGATGTTGGCTTGGATTCCCCTTAGGTTAAGATTTGGGCTTGGCACGATTTTGAATATTATCGTGATTGCTTTTTTTCTTGGTTTAACCGTGAAAATTATACCTGAACCAACCGCACTTTTGAGTCGAATCTTATTCGGCGGAATTGGGCTTTTGCTTTATGGGCTTGGAACAGCATTATATTTAACCTGTCATCAAGGCGCTGGCCCGCGGGATGGATTAATGGTGGGGTTTTGCCAACGCCTTCATTTAAAAGTAGGCATTGTGAGAACAAGCCTTGAAGTGTCGGTTTGTGTGTTGGGTTATCTTCTCGGCGGCACAGTAGGAATCGGTACCGTTGTTTTTGCCGCCGCAATAGGTTGGATTGTACAGTTATGCTTAAATTCAATTGCTCGCTTGCCACATCTTCCGCACGAAGGGGATAATCTCAATTAAGGCATCATCAATCGAAATTAAGCCTAAATTCATTTCCTCTTTGCCTTTTGGCGGGCAGAAAGCAAGATGTTTATCTGCATCATTAATCGGCTTCCAACGACGAGGCTGAGATGAGCGACTATTTGGATAGAATCCGATTGTTGGCACATTGAATGCACTGCTTAAATGCAATGGTCCAGTAGAGCCCGCAATAAATAAATCCGCACAAGCTAGAGAGTGTGCAAAATCAACCAATCCTTTATTCTTATCGTAAACAACCACATTTTGATTATCGATTTTTGCCGCTAACTCGTGGGTTTTTTCACTTTCACCAGGTCCTGCCGTTAAGATAATCTGACAGTCAAATTCGTTTAATAAACCTTGTATCAATTGAGCATATTGCGACAATGAAAGACTTGTTGCTGAGCCACCTGTTCCACTATGCACAAAGACCCATTTTTTATCTGCAGATAAACCGAATTGTTTTTGAAGAAAAACACGTTGATTTTTAACCGCACTTTCAGGAAATGAAAGGTAAGGTGGTTTGGGTTCCACAATCGGCATGTTGTGTTTCTTTAAGAACGCCCGAGCCAGATCTTGATTGTACTCGGCTTCCGATTTTTCTGAACGTGAACGGCGTTGTGTTAAACGATGGTTATAAAGGATTTGTACCCATTTTGTTGCGGGCGCAAGACGATAAGGAATCCCACTTTTCCAGGCTAATTTACCGTTATGGGTATTGGAAAAGAAGCTAATCATGCCATCAAATTGCTGCTCTTTGATTTCTTTAATAAGCCGGTTGAAATCTGCTTTGTCGTTCTTAGCACTATCAATGATAACATCATCTAAATAAGGGCAAATTTGTGCAAGTGGTGCGGTATAAGCCGGCACAAGTGCGGTCAGTTTTAGCTCGGGATTTGAGGCTTTCAACATCGCAAAAGCCGGAAACGCCTGAACAAAATCACCCAGTTTATCGTTACGAATGACTAAAATTTTCATGGTTCCGCCTTCTGGTGTGTTCGTATTGCAGCATAAAACACAATCGTTAAGAAAAAGTAAAAAATAGTACCTGAATTATGTACCAAGAAACCTTGGCTTAAGCCATAAATCATCACAGATAAAATATGGGCAACACCTAACGTTGCAATCAGCTTGATCTCATCATTTGTGGTATTCAGCTTTTTCATAAAGGCACGGAGAGGAATAAATAAAACAGCAAGCAAGGCAAGCAGCCCGACAATTCCTCGTTTGGATAGGTCGTCTAAATATTGGTTATGGGCATGCGTAAATTGTCCAATGTTACCTGTAGCAATTTTTTCTTTTGTATCTAGTTTACGTTTTTCTGTTGCGCCTTGAATGCCCCAACCAAATAAAGGCTTTTCTTTTGCCATTTCAAGTGCACTCTTCCACATTTCAAATCGAGCCCCAAGAGAGGTATTTCCATCATGGTTATCTAAGTAAAGTTGGATATCTTTTTGGGCAACGTCGATTCGTTCCATAATGCGGTTATTGGGCATTTGACTAATACCAATGCTTGCAATCACAATAATCCCAAAGAAAGTCAGGAAAAAACGTTTTGAAAGAGATTGGCGATAAATATAAAGGATAACAACAAGCAAGACAGGCAATGCCACCCATCCACCTCGAGCAGTAGAAAGCAAACTTCCTACGATGCCACATAAACCACCAATGACACTGAGAGTGGTTAATTTTACGTCTTTTTTCTGATGGGCATAGAGAGCAATAATTAGGCTAAAAATACCTAATGACATAGAAATGTCACCGCCTTGAATATGCATAATTCGAGGGTTCTGATCCGGATTGAGGTTTAAGATAAATTTATCATAAAGTGCTATACAGACGGCAATAACACCACCAAGCGGGATAGCGTAACTCAAAACACAGGTTTTGATTGGGCGTTTTAATAATAGGAGAAAAACGGGAATTAGGAAAATAACACGACTTGCCGTGTCGAGGTCACGCATTTTTCCCCCATTAATACTGAGAGAAAGTACAAATGTAAGAAAATAAAAAAGGTAGCTGTAAATTAACCATTTATCAACTTTCGATAAGTTTAAAAGCGGTTTCTTGATTAAAGCATAAACGCTATAACCTAAACCGATTAACATCAGTAGAGCAGGCGCGGCATTATATCCTCCTTTGACAATAAATATTGAAAGAAAGAAAAGTGTGACCGCAAAGTTTATTATGGTGGCTAACCAATTTTGTTTCGTTATTTGCATAGATAAGAACCAACATTCTGGTTATGTAAAACTAAAAAACCGCACTAACAAAGTGCGGTTTCATTTTAGTCTATTTTTATGGATTATAAAACATCAACGCAGTTTAAGTCTTCGAAAGATTGCTCTAAGCGTTTAGACATTGATTCTTCCATTTTACGTAACCAAACACGTGGGTCGTAGTATTTTTTGTTTGGTGCATCAGGACCTTCAGGGTTACCTAATTGACCTTGAAGATAAGCTTCATTTGCTTTATAGAAGTTTAAGATACCATTCCATGCAGCCCATTGAGTATCAGTATCGATATTCATTTTGATTGCACCATAGCTAATTGCTTCGCGGATTTCTTCGCGACTAGAACCAGAACCACCGTGGAAAACGAAGTTGATTGGTTTTGCTGGTAGATTGCGTTCTTTTGCAACGAACTCTTGTGATGCACCTAAAATAGATGGTTTTAATTTTACGTTACCTGGTTTGTAAACACCGTGTACGTTACCGAATGCTGCAGCAACGGTAAAGTTAGGGCTTACTGGGCTTAATTGGTCGTAAACATAAAGTACATCAGACGGTTGGGTATATAAACGAGATTCATCTACATCAGAGTTATCTACGCCATCTTCTTCACCACCGGTAATACCGATTTCGATTTCAAGGGTCATACCTAATTTGTCCATACGAGCAAGGTATTCACGGCAGATTGCCATGTTTTCTTCCATTGGCTCTTCAGATAAGTCAAGCATGTGAGAAGAGAATAATGGACGGCCCGTTTCTGCAAAGTGTTTTTCACCCGCTTCAAGTAAGCCATCGATCCATGGAAGCAATTTTTTCGCTGCGTGGTCGGTATGAAGAATAACGGGCACACCGTATTCTTTGGCTAAAGTATGAACGTGTTTCGCACCCGCGATCGCACCTAACACATCTGGACGTGCACCACTTGCTGGTTTGATACCTTTACCTGCGTAGAACGATGCACCACCGTTTGAGAATTGGATAATTACCGGTGCTTTCACACGTGCAGCGGTTTCCAATACAGCATTTACGGAGTCAGAGCCCACGCAGTTTACTGCAGGGATCGCGAAGTTGTTTGCTTTGGCATAAGCAAAGATTTTTTGTACATCTTCACCTGTTACTACGCCAGGTTTTACGATATCTAATAATTTAGCCATAGTTGTGTTTCCTTTTGTTTTGGAGGATTTATTCCTCCGTTTGAAGAATCAATATTTATCCCCTCTATGAGAGTAGAGGGGATAGAAGCCATTCAATTAACCGTTCGCACGTTTTTCAAGAATTTCTACTGCTGGTAATACTTTACCTTCAACGAATTCTAAAAATGCACCACCACCAGTTGAGATGTAAGAGATTTTATCTGCAATACCGAATAAATCGATAGCTGCTAAAGTATCACCCCCCCCTGCGATAGAGAATGCATCGCTGTTTGCAATCGCGTGAGAAATGATTTCAGTACCTTTACGGAAGTTAGGGAACTCAAATACGCCAACTGGACCATTCCATAAAACGGTTTTTGCATTTTTGATGATTTCAGCTAATTGTTCTGCAGATTTATCACCGATATCGAAGATAGATTCATCATCTTTCACTTCGGTTACTGATTTTTCTGTTGCTGGTGCAGTTTCAGAGAATTCAGTACCAACACGTACATCAACTGGAACTGGAATATCAGTGCTTGCTGCTAATTCTTTTGCTACAGGGATTAAATCTGCTTCATATAACGATTTACCCACATTGTGGCCAGCTGCCGCGATGAAAGTATTTGCAATACCACCACCTACGATAATTTGGTCAGCAATTTTTGAAAGAGAGTTTAATACTTCTAATTTAGTGGAAACTTTAGAACCGCCTACGATCGCAACCATCGGACGAGCAGGTTCTTTTAATGCTTTACCTAATGCATCTAATTCTGCTGCAAGTAATGGACCTGCACAAGCTACTGGTGCAAATTCCGCTACGCCGTAAGTTGACGCTTGTGCACGGTGAGCTGTACCGAATGCATCCATTACGAAAACATCGCAAAGTGCGGCATATTTTTTACCTAATTCAGGATCGTTTTTCTTCTCACCTTTGTTTACACGTACGTTTTCTAAAACAACGATTTCGCCTTCTTTAACATCCACACCGTTTAAGTAGTCTTGTACTAAACGCACATTGAAACCTGCGTCTTTTAAGTAATCAACAACCGGTTGTAAAGAGTCTTCAGGTTTGAATTCACCTTCAGTTGGACGACCTAAGTGAGAGGTAACCATCACTTTTGCGCCTTTCTCTAAAGCCAGTTTTAACGTCGGGATAGTCGCACGAATACGCGCATCAGATGTCACTTTGCCATCTTTTACCGGTACGTTTAAGTCCGCGCGAATAAATACACGTTTACCTTTTAAATCTAAGTCGGTCATTTTGATTACTGACATAAGCTTTCCTCTTGGGTTAGTTAAAATTAAACTGGGACATTATACCTAGATCTTACTAGGTTGTAACGATGTAGATCAAATAAAAAAGCGAATTATGCTTATTTAGGGCAATCGATTACTTGCCATTGACGATCATAGCAAATGAATAATTCATTATGGCTCACGCCTAAATAAGCGCCTTTTAGTTGTGGATTATTCTGCTTCATCCATTGAAATAATGCTTTACGGCTTAATTGTTCGTTTGGCAAGGAGAGTGATTCAAATAATGCTTTCTCTTGTTTGAAATAAGCTTCCGCTGAATCAAACGCACAGCTGCCGTGTTTTTCCCATTCGCCTTGCAATAATTTTGCACCTGGCGAGATTGAAAGATAAGGCTCGAGGGTTTCAACTGGAAGCGGTGCTAAATCACCCTTACAAAAACGTGGATGATCCGTAACAGAACGTGCATTTGCATTTTGTGGCCATAAGCCATGCACCACCCAGCCAAATTGATTTTTTGTACTACATTGATATTGCGCTGAATCAGGTAAATTATTGCCATATTGCGCACGTTGATTTTCACAGAATGCGGGAGACCAAGATAAGGCCAACATATAATAATCAACAGGCGCAGTCTTGTTTTGCCCAATGGCATCATCGCGCATGATGACATCATAATTACCAAAATCTTTAGTATTTTTGACCGCACTTTGGCTTTGTTGTTGTGTAGTTGTTGGGGCGGGTTTTGTGTCTTTTTTGTGTTCAGTGAAATATTGCCAAATGCTCAATGCAGCAAGGGCAATAAGGGAAAGAGTAGAAACCTGTTTTTTCATAAAAATCCTGTTTAAATTTTGTCAATTTTGCTTTTGTCGGCTATAATTCGCCGCTTTCTCATATAAAGGAATGGTATGGCGTTACTGATCACAAACAAATGCACAAACTGCGATATGTGTCTCCCCGAATGCCCGAATGAAGCAATTTCAATCGGCGAGGAGATCTATGTGATCGATCCTGTACTTTGTACGGAATGTGTTGGTCATTATGACACGCCAACCTGCCAAAAAGTTTGCCCGATTACAAACTGCATCAAGCCAGATCCTGATCATCAAGAAAGCGAAGAGCAGCTTTGGGAACGTTTTGTGATGATTCACCATTCGGATAAGTTGTAGAATTTACCCGATCTTTTTCTTTTCGTCCAATGAGTATGAATAAAACGAAGTTAATTAAAATCGCCATCATTCTGATTTATTTGTTCAGTCCCATTGATATTTTGCCTGAAGCGGTGCTTGGCCCATTAGGTTTGGTGGATGATGCGGCAGCCATTGCTTTATTGATTCGAATTTTATTGAAAAAATAAAAACTTGAATAAAATCAACCGCACTTTGCTTTTCTCATTCTTGCAAAATCCCGTCAATTTCTCTAAACTACGCGTCGGAAAATTTCTTTCCTCATCATTTCACTTTAAACGCTACCCGTGAGTAGCAAAAGGGACCTCAATCATGACAAACGTCAATCAATATGGCTGGAAAGCCTTGATTGGATCTGCTGTCGGCTACGCGATGGATGGATTCGATCTTCTTATTCTTGGATTTATGCTTAGTGCCATTTCGGCCGATCTTAATTTAACTCCCGCACAATCTGGCTCATTAGTCACTTGGACGCTTGTTGGCGCTGTGGTGGGCGGTATCGTATTTGGCGCATTAAGTGATCGTTACGGGCGTGTCCGTGTGCTGACTTGGACCATCGTCCTCTTCGCCGTATTCACTGGTTTATGTGCAATCGCACAAGGCTACTGGGATTTATTAATTTATCGTACCATTGCAGGCATCGGTTTAGGCGGTGAATTTGGTATCGGTATGGCATTAGCCATTGAAGCTTGGCCAGCCAAACACCGCGCAAAAGCGGCTTCTTATGTGGCATTAGGTTGGCAATTCGGTGTGTTAGCCGCTGCATTACTTACACCGGTATTGCTTCCACATATCGGCTGGCGTGGTATGTTTGTTGTTGGTATCTTCCCGGCATTTGTTGCTTGGTATTTACGAGTTCGTTTACATGAACCTGAAATTTTCTCGCAAAAACAGACCGCACTTTCAACACAAAAAATCTCCAAACTGGAATCTTTCAAACTTTTAGTAAAAGATAAAGCGACCACAAAAGTGAGTCTTGGTGTAGTAGTTTTAACTTCTGTACAAAACTTTGGTTACTACGGCATTATGATTTGGATGCCAAACTTCTTATCTAAACAACTTGGCTTTAGTTTAACGAAATCGGGTTTATGGACGGCAGTCACCGTATGCGGCATGATGGCAGGGATTTGGATTTTTGGTCGTCTCGCCGATAGAATCGGACGTAAACCAAGCTTCTTATTATTCCAACTTGGCGCGGTAATCAGCATTATCACTTACTCTCAATTAACCGACCCAACCGCGATGTTGGTAGCGGGCGCATTCTTAGGGATGTTTGTCAACGGCATGATGGGCGGTTATGGCGCATTAATGGCCGAAGCCTATCCGACAGAAGCACGTGCAACAGCACAAAATGTGTTATTTAACTTAGGTCGTGCCGTAGGTGGTTTTGGGCCGGTTGTTGTAGGCGCAGTTGTTTCAGCATATTCATTTAGTATTGCGATTGCTTTCTTGGCAGTGATTTATGTGATTGACATGGTGGCGACAGTCTTCTTAGTGCCAGAATTAAAAGGCAAAGAATTAAGCTAAGTGCGGTCAAAAACATTCAAGTTTTTGAAAACATCGGTGTCAAAGCCGATGTTTTTTATTTGTGAAAAATCAGCCAATTTTAACCGCACTTTATGCTAAACTATGAGCACTTTTTCCAATGTTGAAGAATTATCGTGTACGCTAAACGTTCAGTTTCTACCCGTATTGCTAAATATTTATTTGTGGTCATTATCTTCATGGGCATTATTAGCTCATTGAGCTTGCTTGTGATGGCTAGTAATAAATCGGATGCGGAAGCGATTAATATTTCCGGTTCTTTGCGTATGCAAAGTTATCGACTATTAACGGAAATGGAACGTTCACCGGATACGGTTGAACAGAATTTAGTGCGTTATCAAGATAGTCTCAACGCTCACGTCTTGCTTACTGTGCAGAATCAGCTTTTTGCCCCTCCAGGGATAAAAGCGTCTTATCAAAAAATTCTACAACGCTGGGCGGTGATGTCTGATTTCGCCCGCGCGCACCAAATTGAAAAATATCATGCTGAACTGAAAAGTTATGTGCAAGATGTGGATGATTTCGTGTTGGAATTACAACGTTTTGCTGAAAAGAAATGGATTATTGCGGTTTCGGTGCTGTGTATTTCGATGTTGCTTATTTTAGCCATGGTGTCTTATGTCATTTGGTATATGAAGCGTGAAGTGGTGAAGCCGCTAGAGCTGATGACCAAAGCCAGTATGCAAGTACAAATGGGCCAGTTTAATCATATTCCGCTAGATACCGCGAGCAATAATGAACTGGGGGTTTTAGCGAAAGTGTTTACGCAAATGTCCTCAGAATTAGGGCGGCTTTACTCACGTTTAGAAGATGCCGTTAATGAGAAAACCCAAAAGTTGCGTCAAACGAACCGCTCTTTAACCACATTGTATCAAAGTTCACAGTTACTTACGCCCACGAAGATTAATGATAAAATTCTCAGCCAAGTGCTCAATCATATTCGTGTTAGCGAACATTTACGCTACATTGAGTTAGAAATTTTCGGCTCAGAACATTGGGAAATTTCTTTTGGTCAAAAAGATCCTAAACAATCACTTCAAGTTGAAGAACTTTCTATTGAAAATGAAAACTTGGCGGTGCTCTCGTGGCAAGCCGGTTTGCCTTGTCCTGATCCACGCATGATGAAAAACTTAGGGCAAATGGTGGCAAAAGCGTTGTATTCACACAAAACGCAACGCCAGCAAGAGCAACTCTTATTGATGGAAGAGCGGTCAATTATTGCGAGAGAATTACATGACTCATTGGCGCAAGTGCTGTCTTTCTTACAAATTCAATTAACGCTATTAAAGCATAATTTGAAGAAAGAAGACGAGGAATCAAAAGAGAAAAGCATTGCGATTATTAGAGAATTTGAACAAGCTTTATCAGATGGTTATTCTCAATTACGAGAATTATTAGCGACCTTCCGTTTAACGGTACAAGAAGCCAACCTACAGGTTGCTTTGGAGCAAGTTATCGAAAGCTTGCGTTCGCAAACGAAGATGCAAATGACTGTGGACTGCAGTTTGCCATCGCAAAGTTTAAATCCACAAGAATTAGTGCACGTTCTGCAAATTGTGCGTGAAGCAACGTTGAATGCGATTAAACACTCAAAAGGCACGCTGATTGAAGTGAAAGCCCATATTAATGCCGAGGGGGAATACGAAATTCTTGTGCAAGATAATGGCGTGGGGATTCCAACGTTAGACGAGCCAGAAGGGCATTATGGTTTAAATATTATGACTGAACGCAGTCGCCAATTAAATGCTCAGCTTACAATTTCAAAAAGGGAGCAAGGTGGTACGATGGTTAAAATCACGCTTCCTCACACGTTTTTTTAAGGAAAGTTAATGCAAAGTTTACAACCGTTTCACACCTTCAATATTCCGGCAAATGCACGTGAAATCATTGAAGCTACATCGATTGAACAAATCCAACAAGCTTGGCAAAAAGCGCAAGCTGAAAATCTCCCTGTCTTATTTTTAGGTCAAGGCAGCAATATGCTGTTTTTAGAAGATTTTCAAGGGATGGTGATTATTAATCGTTTATCGGGTATTCAGCATACAGAAGATAGCGATTACCATTATTTGCATGTTAATGGTGGTGAAAATTGGCACCAGTTGGTGGAGTGGTCGCTTTCACAAGGCATTAATGGTTTAGAAAACCTTGCACTCATTCCAGGCTGTGCTGGTTCAGCACCGATTCAAAATATTGGTGCGTATGGCGTAGAGTTTAAAGATGTGTGCGATTATGTAGATGTGCTAAATCTCAACACAGGCGAACAATTCCGCTTACAGGCGACCGAATGTGAATTCGGTTATCGTGAAAGTATTTTTAAACATCGCTATGCGCAAGGTTATGTGATTACGGCAGTGGGATTGAAATTAGCCAAAAATTGGCAACCGATTTTAAAATATGGCTCATTAGTGAATTTTGATCCTCAAACCGTGACGGCAAAACAAGTGTTTGATGAAGTGTGCCATATTCGCCGCAGCAAATTGCCTGATCCAAAAGAGTTTGGTAATGCCGGCAGTTTCTTCAAAAATCCAGTGGTAAGTGTAGAACAATTTGCGAAAATCCAAAAACAGGTCGAAAATCTACCGCACTTTCCACAACCGGATGGCTCTGTGAAACTTGCTGCGGGTTGGTTAATCGATCAATGCCATTTAAAAGGTTTTCAAATCGGTGGTGCAGCTGTTCATCAACAACAAGCGTTAGTGCTGGTTAATAAAGGTCATGCTACGGGACAGGATGTTGTGAAGCTTGCGCATCATATCCGTCAAACCGTGGCAGATAAATTTGGTGTGTATTTACAGCCAGAGGTACGCTTTATGGGCGCAAATGGCGAAGTGAATTCAGAGCAAGCCATCAGTTAATTTATAGAGGAAAGCAATCATGAACTTTAAAGACATTTTAGAGACTTTACCAAGCATTGATCATCTAACAGGTTTAGACGTATTAAACGGTGAAACAGTGATTCATCATATTCCCGCTGCGCCAGGTAAGCTTGGCTCGCTCCGTCTTTATAATGCCTTAGCAGAAAAATTTAATGGGAAATTAGACCGCACTTCTGCGCAGCAAGGCATTGAATGGTTTGCCGAACATGTTGAAGATGCGAAACAAAACCCTGGAAAACATCCCAATATTGACTTATTGTTTAAAGTGGTGGCGGAAGATGTGGTTTATTCGCTTGTACTATTAAAATAATTTGAAAATTTTTAGTGATTAATCTGAACTTTCAATCGTTAAAAACTGTCAAATAAAACAAATTGAGGTATAATGACAATAGTTGTTATACAATAACAAATAAGTAATGAGTCGGGGCGTTGCTCCGCATGCTGTGAGGAGAAGAATGAATAAAGAAACTCAAATGATGTTAGTACCTCAAGGTAGCATCGAAGGTTATATTCGAGCAGCAAACGAATATCCGATGCTAACTGCAGAGGAAGAAAAAAGCTTAGCAGAACGTTTGTATTATGACGGTGATATTGAAGCAGCGAAAAAATTAGTTTTATCACACTTACGTTTTGTTATTCATGTTGCACGTGGTTATTCAGGTTATGGATTACCACAAGCAGATTTAATTCAAGAAGGTAACATCGGATTAATGAAAGCGGTAAAACGTTTTAATCCGGAAGTGGGTGTTCGCCTTGTATCTTTTGCGGTGCATTGGATCAAAGCAGAAATTCATGAATATGTCCTTCGTAACTGGCGTATTGTGAAAGTCGCGACCACAAAAGCGCAACGTAAATTGTTCTTTAACCTACGTAAAACGAAACAACGTTTAGGTTGGTTCAATGAAAACGAAGTGGATATGGTGGCAAATGAGCTTGGCGTATCAAAAGAAGATGTCATCGAAATGGAATCTCGTATGACAGGGGCTGATGTGGGCTTTGATTTGCCAACAGACGATGATGATGAAGCTTATGTACCTTCTTTATATTTAGAAGATAAAAGCTCAAACTTTGCGGCAGAACTTGAAAGTGAAAACTTTGAAGAACAAGCGACAGAAAAATTAGGTACAGCCTTAGCAAATCTTGATGAACGTAGCCAAGAGATTATCAAAGCACGTTGGTTAGATGATGAAAAAGCGACCCTTCACGATCTTGCAGCAAAATATAATGTGTCTGCAGAACGTATTCGTCAGCTTGAAGCAAACGCATTGAAAAAACTTAAAAGTGCGGTTGATTTCTAAGCCGTTTTGATAAAAAGAAAACCTGTCGATTATCGACAGGTTTTTTTATTTATTTTTTTTTGGATTTTCCCCACATTTTATCTTCTTGGCCTCGCCATAAGCGCTGAATATTGTCGTGGTGGCGATAAATCAGCAAGCAGCAAACTAAGGCAACGGGGAAGGTAAATTCCGGTTTAAGCCACCAAACATAAAATGGCACAAGAAGCGCCGTGATCACTGCACTTAATGAGGAATATCGACTAATTAAGAAAACTAACAACCACGTCCCTAACGTTGAACCCGCTACGCCCCAAGAGATGGGCGCAATGGCACCGAATGCGGTCGCGACACCTTTCCCGCCTTTAAACTGAAAGAAAATAGGGAAGATGTGCCCCAAGCAAGCCCCTAATGCAACCATGCCTAATTCAAATTGCGTGAGCCCTAAATAATAACCCGCCCAAACCGGTAACATCCCTTTTAAAATATCGCAAATTAATACTGCAAGCGCCGCCCAACGTCCGCCAATACGCAATACATTGGTCGCACCAGGGTTATGAGATCCGTTTTTTCGTGGGTCAGGCAAGCCTGCAACTTTACAAATCAAAATTGCACTGGAAATCGAACCCAGTAAATAAGCAAAAATCATATAAAAAAGGGCAAATAGGCTCATTTCGTGCTCCACAATCTTGATTGTATTTGAAAAACTTGTTCGTTATTTTAACCAAACTTGATAGCATAAGCCCACTATATTTTTACAGGAATGAGAGATGGATCGTATTTTTATTGAAGAATTAGTGGTCTTCGCACAAATCGGTGTGTATGACTGGGAGCAACAAATCAAACAAAAGCTCGTTTTTGATTTGGAAATGGCATGGGATTGTCAAAAAGCTGCCGAAACGGATGATGTGCAATACTGTCTCAATTATGCCGAAGTAAGCCAATTTATTTTAGATTATGTCCAAGCGAAGCCATTTTTATTGATTGAGCGCGTGGCTTATGAAGTAGCAGATCAATTACAACAATGTTTTGGGATTTCATGGTTACGCCTCAAATTAAGCAAACCCAAAGCGGTTGCTCAAGCAAATAATGTCGGAATTATTGTAGAACGAGGCGAGTTGAAATAATCGCTGAAAATTGACCGCACTTTGTTAATCTCAAAACAAAGTGCGGTTCATTTTTTAGATGTTTTTAAGCGCCAAACGGAATGTGCCAATCCCACTTTTTAATACTAGCATGCTTAATATCATACTTGCCAATGGGTCAACCCATAACCATCCCAGAAAATAAGCGCTTAGCCCCGAAAGAATGGCAATAATGGAACCGAATAAATCGGTGAGTACATGTAGATACGCCGCTTTGATATTGAGATTATCATGATCGCTGTTCAACATCATCTTTGCAACGAAAAGATTCACCAATAATCCCAGAGATGCCACGCCAAGCATTGGTAATGCCATCATCTCGATGGGATTTTGCCAGCGTTGAATGGCTTCAACTAAAATCATCAATGCCACAACAATCAATGAGCCGCTATTAAGTAAGGCAATATATCGTTGTTTTTGAGTAGATAGAAACAACGCTAGCAAGGCTAAAAATAACGATAAACTATCATTTGCCATGTGTCCTGCATCAGCCATGAGCGCTAAACTGTTAAACCAGTAGCCACCAATAAATTCGACAACCATAAAGCCCGTAATGATGGCAAAACTAAGCGCTAAGATTTTTTTATCCTGTGGAATATGCTCATGAGATGAATGATCATGATGTTCATGAGAATGATAGTCGGACATACTGCTCCTCATTGTGTCTTTGATTAACTTGGGATAAAGTATAAAGTCCGTAGTAACTACAAGGTCAAGGCTTAATTTTAACAAGATGAAGATTCATGAACTCAGTAAACAAAGCGGTATTCATTTAGAAACCATTCGCTATTATGAAAAAATGGGGTTAATGCCGGAGCCTAAACGTCTGGCAAACGGTTATCGAGATTATGATGAAGCCAGTTTGAAGCAATTAAAATTTATAAAAACCTGCCGAGCGTTAGATTTCAGCTTGGCGGAAATTAAATATTTTAATGCGTTGAAAACACAGCAATCTCAACATTGCGAAGTGGATAGTATGTTGGCGAAGCATTTGGTTTCAGTTGAAGAAAAAATTGCCGAACTGACTGAAATTAAACATTTTCTACAAAGTTTAATTACCGAAGATGATCATCAAGCTGCAGATTGTAAAGCCATGGCACAATTAAAAGCCTATTAAGTGCGGTCTAAAAAATATCAAAAATCCGCACGTGGATGTGCGGATTAGTCATTATTCAGGATCATCTGTAAACGCATTATTTCGGAATATCGGCACAAAGGTTGCAAGATACAGCACAAACACAATAGCAATTAAAAGAGCCGGAATCGTGATAAAAAACAGCTCGTCCACATACATTAAACAAGCTCGGGAAAGTGCTGCCGTAAAAAGACAAAGCACAGCAAGGCGACAGAGTTTTGGGTAATCCAGTTTCGTAAAGCCACTATGCCATAATCCCGCGGTGAGCCAAATCATCATCATGCTGCCGAGAATCCCGCCGAGTGTTACCATGTGTAATGGATCAGCAGTCGGTTCATCAATTAATTTATTGATGCCAATCCACAAATAGCCAATCGCGGCAAACAGTTGAAGGAAATAATAAGTACGTATGTAATGTTTGCGTAGCAGTTCGTGATGATGTAATTCGCGTAACTTGGCAAGCAAGATAAAGCCAACGGCAAAAGCAGTAAAAGTGGCTGTTTGCGCAGGCAACCAAAGCTCTGCTGCGGTATGGAGCAGCAAGAATGTAATTGCGATATTTTTATACACGACATTTGGGATAAATACAGGATTTTTTAAGGTGCTTTCTTTTAGCGCCTCTGCGCCTAATAGAATGCTGACTCGAATTGATACAAACATCACTGCCGCCATATTCAAATGCACCTGTGCCCGCAATAATTTCAGGCTATCAGTCATGGCGTAAGCCGTCTGACAAACCGTAAATGCGGCAAGTAATATCAGTAAAGTAAAATTGTCGGTATTGCGATCCAACCAAAACAGCCAAGCACAAAAGAGTAACAGTGCGAGCCAATAAGCTGCCACTAAAAACGAGGCAGTTTGCGGGGAGAATGGCAATAACACCAATCCCGCAAGTAAGAGTACCGCTAAAATCGTCGCAATAGGTTTTAAATTACCTTTGTAATTTGTCCACTCAAGCATGGAAGCCGTCAGAAAGCCGCCGTATGCCGCGGGCAGCATAAATTCTAAGAAAATTTTGCGGTGTAGGATGAGATCATCGGGGTTGATGAAAAAGCTCAAGGCACCAATAATCGCAAGAATGGCTGCACCAACAAAAAAGGGTCGCATCGGATGGGTAAAGAAATTATTCATAATAATGGATTCCTTGAAATTCGCGTGCGACTACGGTTTCTTCAAAGGCTGAATTGCGTTCGGATAATGGCGTTGGCAAGGTAATCACATTTTGCACATCCATCCCTTTTGGAGAAAGCTGCATAATCTCTCGGCTTAATCGAGCTGCTTCAAAACGATCGTGCGTCACTAAAATACAGGCCATGCCTTGTTGCTCAATTTTTTCCACTAACATAGTGGCTAAAATATCACGTAAATCGCGATCCAAACCGACAAAAGGTTCATCCAATAAGGCTAAATCACAGCCACATAGCAATAGACGCAAAAATGCCACGCGTTTTGCCATACCGCCCGATAATTCGGTCGGGTATTTATTCAAATCACCCGAAGAAAGCCCAATCTTTTCTGCCAGCGCAATGATTTCATATTCATTTGGTTCATCCATAAAAATGGCGATATTCTGCATAGCCGTGAGATTTTCTAATAGACGATTTTCTTGGAACAGAAAGCCTGTTTTACGAAATGTATTATTGATTTCGCCCGATTTTGGCGTTTCCAAACCTGAAATTAAACGTAGCACAGTGGTTTTGCCACAACCGCTTGGACCGAATAACGTTTTCACTTCGCCCGGTTGTAAATCCATACTGAAATCGCGAACGATGGGATCGCGGAGAATTTCAAAACGCACATTCTTTAAACTCAGCATTATCTTCTCCACGGCATAAACAGGATTTCCAATGGCTTGGTAATCAAATATTCAAAGAGGGAAACAAACACAATCACCAACAGCACATAAGCCATGACCGTTGATGTATCTAACATGGCTCTGGCATCGGCAATTTTCGCGCCTACACCCTCATTGGCGCCTAAAAGCTCAGCCATAATCACGACTTTCACGCCCATAGCCACCGCGACGCCAATGCTGGAAATCACATAGCCCGTGAGATGGGGAACATACAAATAGCGGATTTTTTTCCACAATCCGAGTTTGTACGCATCAAACAATTCTTCATGTTGTTTGTTTACACTTGCCATGCCCATGGCGGCACTGGCAAAGGTCAGCGGGGCGACTAATACGATAATGGTAAATAGCACGCTAGGATTGCCAAAGCCAAACCAAAATAATGCCATCACGACCCAAATAATTGGCGGCATGGCTAACAAAATCGTAATGATGGGTTTAAGCAATGCCATAGCGGTTTTAAAGCTGCCCGCAATCAGCCCAGCGGCTAAGCCTGCGACTAATGCAATGGTAATGCCTACCACGGAACGCCATAACGAAATGCCGATTTCGTTTTGTTGGAAATGGTCAAGCAGCTCAAGGGCTTTTTGAAAAACATCCGCGGGAGCAGGCAGCATAAATTCACCAAATACTGCGCTGCCCCAAGCCCACAAGGCAACCACCATCATCGCCACACTCAAGCCAGTAAAGCCGCTCCAGAGATAGTCGATGATGTACAACAGAACAGGTTGTGGTTTACGGATTTTGTCAGTTTTAATCATGTGTTGTGATTCAGTTTCAAATTAAGCCAAGAAGAATTTATCATCTGGCAATTTACCACCTAATAGTTTTGGATTGAACGCCATCAAGGTTTCATAGAATTGCATGATTTCATTCTTCAGTTCACTGGCTTTGGTCACCGTTAAGCGCGCACCGTCTAAGCCCATTTCAATAGCGGCTTCTGGAGCAGGAAGATAATTAGCGCCAATTTCAGCCGCACTTTTGCGGTTCGCCATAATCCAATTTAATGCATCACTTAAATCTTGGTGAAGTAGATCAAACTCCACCTTGTGTGCGTGGAAGTATTCTTCATTGGCAATAATGCCTGCCATTGGAATAAGCGGTTTTGTATTAAATGCTTGTCCCCATTCTTTCACTAAATCGAAGCCACGTACAATCTCTGTACCAACAATTTTAGCTTTCTGCACAACGGCGCTCGCCATCGGTTCTGGCAGAATGGCAGCATGGAAATCTTTCAGTAAGAACAAGCCAATTGCTTCGGTTGGTGTGGCGGCATAAGTGATCTCTACTTTATTGATATCAATATTCAGTTTTTTTAGTAAAGCTTGCAATACGATGTCAGGCATATCGTTTTTAAATGGTACAAGGATTTTTTTACCCACCAATTCTTGCGGTGAAGTGATAGGCGTACTTTTACACATTAACTGCGTAATGCCATTGGTAAGAATATTTACTATGCCAACTTGTTGCCCTTGATTACGTAAATTCACGCCCACATTACTTGGGCTCATCATCACTTTAAATTGCCCACTTGCTACACCCGCACGCAATTGATCTGGCGAACGCCAAATCTCTAATGCGACATCCGCTTGTTTGGCTAATTTACCTTGTGCTGCTGCCACTGCAATGGTCACACTTGGCATCGCTGGTGCACCATAAATGGTAAATTGTTCTTTTGTTGCCGCAAAGAGAGAAGGCGACATGCCCGCTGCCGTAAGTGCTGCGCTCATTCTTAAAAAATCACGTCTATTCATTGCCATGGTTATCTCCTTATTGAATCAGGGCTAATACCTGTATTTTGATAATAGTTTTTATTCATTATCTTACTCGCCGTGACTAAAGTAAAGAAAGACAAAAGTGCGGTTGGATTTTTAGGCGTTTTTTAATTTCTTTTAAATTTTGACCGCACTTTCAGCGAGTGTTATTACTAATAGCGAGAGAGGATTATTGTACGAATGTCGTGTCATGTTTTACGTGGTATGATTAGATTGAAAGATATCTCAAAGGTTAGTCAAAAAATGAAAATACAGAATGTGTTACTCACCGGTGTTTTAATGTATTCCTCTTTCGCGCTAAGCGCCGATACCCAAACGCAACTTGTGACGAAAGAACAAGCCTTACAGCTGGCCGAAAATTATGTAATACAGCATTATGGAAATCAAACGGCTCAAGCACAAAAGCCATATCAGATTAAAAGAGAGGGAGAGTATTGGATTGTTACTGGAAATCCACCCAAAGTTCTGGGCGGCAATTTTCTTGTGGTGTTGGGTGAGAAAGGAAAATTAGAAAAAATCACCCATACCAAGTAGAAAGATTTTTACGATATTAGCCCTAAAACAGATCATTTTTTATACAAAAATTTACATATCTTTAAGTTTTTTGTAAAAAAATCCAGAAATCTTTACATATATTTACATAACTCAAGTTTTACCTTAATTAATTGTAATTTTAAGTAAATCCTTTTTATTGTGCTTTCTTTTTGTACAGAGTTCGCTTAAAATGAGCTGTTCCGACCAGAAAGGAAGGGGGAACTGTGGTCAAAATTTGTGGTCGTCGCCTTTCTGACGTTGAATTTTTCGGCGCTGTTGCATGAGTGACAGCTTCTTAATCATCCTAATAAAAGGAATAATTTTATATGAACAAAGTGTTTAAAGTTATTTGGAATCATGCGACACAAACGTGGACAGCTGTTTCTGAACTTGGGCATGCTAAGGGTAAAACCAAATCTAAAAAAATCGTGAAATTAACCGCACTTGCAGGTGCTGTTGTAACTGCATTAGGTGTTTCGCAAGCGGCTCAGGCTGGAGTAGATCTTGGAAATTCTGCAGTTAATATTTCTCCAAATGCTTATAATGGTTCGAACAGAGTTGGTGTGAATTCTATTGTTGTAGGTTATCAAAACACTACTGATGGTAACGACGGTACAACTGCTTTAGGTGCTCATAACGAAGCAAAAGGAAATTCTGCTTTAGCAATAGGTAATCAGAACAGGGCAACTGCTGGTGCATCAACTGCAATAGGGGTGGGTTCTACAGCAAGTGGTGAAGCCTCTGTTGCTATCGGTAACGTAGCCCAAGCAACTCAAATTCGTGCAACAGCTGTAGGTAACCGTGCAACTGCGACTCAAGATTCTGCAAGTGCATACGGTAACCGTGCAAATGCTGATGCTCAATTTGCAACCGCTATCGGTGATAATTCTCATGCAAGTGCTGCGGCTGTTGCTGTAGGTTCTCACGCAGATGCTTCACATCAAGATTCTATCGCTATTGGTCATAACGCTCATGGTGCTTGGACCAATGCTATTGCTGTCGGTAAAGATTCTGTAGCAAGCCAAGACCATGCAATTGCAACTGGTACTAGTGCAAATGCGTCTGGTGTTCAATCAGTTGGTGTGGGTTCTTATACTAAAGCGGCAGGTAATTTAACTGTTGCTGTTGGTCCATACGCTCAGGCAAATAAAGAAGCGGCTATCGCTGTGGGTTCTAATGCGACCGCAACTGAAACTAACTCTGTTGCTGTAGGTCAAACTGCGACTGCATCTAAAAATAATGCAATTGCTATCGGTACTAAAACTCAATCTGCTGGCGATAACGCAATTGGTATCGGTGCTTATGCTGAATCAACTGCAGCGCGTGCTACAGCGGTAGGTGTGTTATCACAAGCTAATGGCGCAGGTTCATTCGCAGGTGGTGCATCTGCTCAAGCAACAGGTGAAAACTCTGTGGCGATTGGTGGAGCACAAGATGGTACTTTAGGTAATAAAGCAGGTACTGCGGCTAAAGCAACTGCTGGTAATGCTGTTTCTATCGGTACAAATGCTACAGCATCTATCAAAGATTCAGTTGCATTAGGTTCAAACTCTACTACTTCAAATTTTGTTCCAACCAATACAGCAACTGTTGGTTCTTTAACTTATAGTGGTTTTGCGGGTAACACGAGTGCATTAGGTAATGGAGCGGTTGTATCTGTGGGTACAGCAGGTAGCGAGCGTCAAATTCAAAATGTAGCGGCTGGTCGTATTACTAAAACTTCAACTGATGCGATCAATGGTTCACAGCTTTACACTGTAGCAAACGAGTTAGATGACAAAATTAATAATCATCACTGGGTTGTAAGCGGTAATACCACTGTTAATGCTCAACAACCTAAAGAATCAAATGTTTATCACAAAGATGTCGTTGAATTCCAAAATGGTCAAGGCACGACTGCAACAGTGGTAAATACTCCTGCTTCGAAGAATAGCGTAGGACAGACTGTTCCTGGAAAAACGATTGTTAAATATAACGCAAATATCGTAGCTGGAAATAACACAACAGTTGAATACAACGCTGATGGCTCAGTTAAAATTAGTGCGAATGTATCTGGCGGTACAGATACTACTGCAGAAGTGATCACCGGTTCTCCAAATGCATTAACTGTAACGAATTCAACAGCAAATAATGTAACAACTTACAATGTAAGTGTAAAAACAGGTGATATTTCTACTACAACTGCAGGTGCGGCTACCTATAAAGATAGTGACAATGCAGGTGGTAATTATGGTTCTCGTTTAACTAACGTAAGTACCGTAACAAATATCGTGAATAATGTTTCATGGCATTTGAATTCTGAAGCGGTATCGGGAACAAGCGGTAAACTTGTTGCTGGTAGTGATACTGAAGCTTCAAATGTTCATGCATCAAACACCGTAAACATTAATGCGGGTGACAACATTGCGATCAAACGTAATGGTAATACCATTGAAATCAGCTCAACCGCTGGTGCGAAAGGTGATACCGGTGCGACTGGTGCTAAAGGTGACACTGGTGCAGCAGGTGCGAAAGGTGATACTGGGGACAAAGGTGAAGACGGTACTAGCTTTAGCGCTGAAGTTGTAAATAATGGTGACGGCACCCATACTATCACTGTTACTAATGAAAGTGATGGTTCAGTGACCACTACTATCGTAAAAGATGGTAAAAACGGTAAAGATGGTGCAACCGGTGCTACAGGTGCAGCAGGTAAAGACGGTAAGAACGCAGAAGCGACAGTTGTAAATAACAACAACGGTACCCACACAGTCACTATCGTAGATGGTAACGGTCAAACCACTTCAACTATCGTGAAAGATGGTGCAACTGGTGCAGCAGGTAAAGACGGTAAGAACGCAGAAGCGACAGTTGTAAATAACAACAACGGTACCCACACAGTCACTATTGTAGACGGTAACGGTCAAACCACTTCAACTGTTGTTAAAGACGGTGCAACTGGTGCGAAAGGTGATACTGGTGCGAAAGGTGATACTGGTGCAGCAGGTAAAGACGGTAAGAACGCAGAAGCGACAGTTGTAAATAACAACAACGGTACCCACACAGTGACTATCGTAGACGGTAACGGTCAAACCACTTCAACTATCGTGAAAGATGGTGCGACTGGTGCCGCAGGTAAAGATGGTAAGAACGCAGAAGCGACAGTTGTAAATAACAACAACGGTACCCACACAGTCACTATCGTAGACGGTAATGGTCAAACCACTTCAACTGTTGTTAAAGACGGTGCAACTGGTGCGAAAGGTGATACTGGTGCGAAAGGTGATACTGGTGCAGCAGGTAAAGACGGTAAGAACGCAGAAGCGACAGTTGTAAATAACAACAACGGTACGCATACTGTGACTATCGTAGACGGTAACGGTCAAACCACTTCAACTATCGTGAAAGATGGTGCAACCGGTGCCGCAGGTAAAGATGGTAAAAATGCTGAAGCTAAAGTTGTAGATAACAACAACGGCACACACACAGTGACTATCGTAGATGGTAACGGTCAAACCACTTCAACTATCGTGAAAGATGGTGCAACCGGTGCGAAAGGTGATACTGGTGCAGCAGGTAAAGACGGTAAGAACGCAGAAGCGACAGTTGTAAATAACAACAACGGTACGCATACTGTGACTATCGTAGACGGTAACGGTCAAACCACTTCAACTATCGTGAAAGATGGTGCGACTGGTGCAGCAGGTAAAGACGGTAAGAACGCAGAAGCGACAGTTGTAAATAACAACAACGGTACGCATACTGTGACTATCGTAGATGGTAACGGTCAAACCACTTCAACTATCGTGAAAGATGGTGCAACCGGTGCCGCAGGTAAAGATGGTAAAAATGCTGAAGCTAAAGTTGTAGATAACAACAACGGCACACACACAGTGACTATCGTAGATGGTAACGGTCAAACCACTTCAACTATCGTGAAAGATGGTGCAACCGGTGCGAAAGGTGATACTGGTGCAGCAGGTAAAGACGGTAAGAACGCAGAAGCGACAGTTGTAAATAACAACAACGGTACGCATACTGTGACTATCGTAGACGGTAACGGTCAAACCACTTCAACTATCGTGAAAGATGGTGCGACTGGTGCAGCAGGTAAAGACGGTAAGAACGCAGAAGCGACAGTTGTAAATAACAACAACGGTACGCATACTGTGACTATCGTAGATGGTAACGGTCAAACCACTTCAACTATCGTGAAAGATGGTGCGACTGGTGCCGCAGGTAAAGATGGTAAGAACGCAGAAGCGACAGTTGTAAATAACAACAACGGTACCCACACAGTCACTATCGTAGACGGTAATGGTCAAACCACTTCAACTGTTGTTAAAGACGGTGCAACTGGTGCGAAAGGTGATACTGGTGCGAAAGGTGATACCGGTGCAGCAGGTAAAAATGCTGAAGCTAAAGTTGTAGATAACAACAACGGTACACACACAGTGACTATCGTAGACGGTAACGGTCAAACCACTTCAACTATCGTGAAAGATGGTGCAACCGGTGCCGCAGGTAAAGATGGTAAAAATGCTGAAGCTAAAGTTGTAGATAACAACAACGGTACACACACAGTGACTATCGTAGACGGTAACGGTCAAACCACTTCAACTATCGTGAAAGATGGTGCAACCGGTGCCGCAGGTAAAGATGGTAAAAATGCGGAAGCTAAAGTTGTAGATAACAACAACGGTACGCACACAGTGACTATCGTAGATGGCAACGGTCAAACTACTTCAACTATCGTTAAAGACGGTGCAACCGGTGCGAAAGGTGATACCGGTGCAGCAGGTAAAAATGCTGAAGCTAAAGTTGTAGATAACAACAATGGTACACATACAGTCACTATCGTAGATGGTAACGGTCAAACCACTTCAACCATCGTTAAAGATGGTGCAACTGGTGCAGCTGGTAAAGACGGTAAAAATGCAGAAGCTAAAGTTGTAGATAACAACAACGGTACACACACTGTCACTATCGTTGATGGTAACGGTCAAACTACTTCAACTATCGTTAAAGACGGTGCAACCGGTGCGAAAGGTGAAAAAGGTGATACTGGTGCAGCAGGTGCGAAAGGTGATACCGGTGAAGCAGGTAAAAATGCTGAAGCTAAAGTTGTAGATAACAACAATGGTACACACACAGTGACTATCGTAGATGGTAACGGTCAAACGACTTCAACTATCGTGAAAGATGGTGCAACCGGTGCCGCAGGTAAAGACGGTAAAAATGCTGAAGCTAAAGTTGTAGATAACAACAACGGTACGCACACAGTGACTATCGTAGATGGTAACGGTCAAACTACTTCAACTATCGTTAAAGACGGTGCAACCGGTGCGAAAGGTGATACTGGTGCGAAAGGTGATACCGGTGCCGCAGGTAAAGATGGTAAAAATGCGGAAGCTAAAGTTGTAGATAACAACAACGGTACGCACACAGTGACTATCGTAGATGGTAACGGTCAAACTACTTCAACTATCGTGAAAGATGGTGCAACCGGTGCAGCAGGTAAGAATGCTGAAGCTAAAGTTGTAGATAACAACAACGGCACACACACTGTCACTATCGTAGATGGTAACGGTCAAACTACTTCAACTATCGTTAAAGACGGTGCAACCGGTGCGAAAGGTGATACTGGTGCGAAAGGTGATACCGGTGCAGCAGGTAAGAATGCTGAAGCTAAAGTTGTAGATAACAACAACGGTACGCACACAGTGACTATCGTAGATGGTAACGGTCAAACTACTTCAACTATCGTGAAAGATGGTGCAACCGGTGCCGCAGGTAAAGATGGTAAAAATGCTGAAGCTAAAGTTGTAGATAACAACAACGGTACGCACACAGTGACTATCGTAGATGGTAACGGTCAAACTACTTCAACTATCGTTAAAGACGGTGCAACTGGTGCGAAAGGTGATACTGGTGCGAAAGGTGATACCGGTGCAGCAGGTAAGAATGCTGAAGCTAAAGTTGTAGATAACAACAATGGTACACACACAGTGACTATCGTAGACGGCAACGGTCAAACTACTTCAACTATCGTGAAAGATGGTGCAACCGGTGCAGCAGGTAAGAATGCTGAAGCTAAAGTTGTAGATAACAACAACGGTACGCACACAGTGACTATCGTAGATGGTAACGGTCAAACTACTTCAACTATCGTTAAAGACGGTGCAACCGGTGCGAAAGGTGACACAGGTGAGAAAGGTGACACTGGTGCGACAGGTGATAAAGGTCAAGACGGTACAAGCGTTACAGGTAACGTTGTAGATAATGGCGATGGCACTCATACAATTACCATTGAAGACTTAGGTACTGGCTCAATTACTACTACTATCGTAAAAGATGGTAAAAACGGTAAAGATGGTGCTACAGGTGCAACTGGTGCAGACGGTAAGAACGCTGAAGCTGATGTTAAAGACAACGGCGACGGTACTCACACTGTAACCATCAAAGATGGTAACGGTAACACCACAACCACTATCGTGAAAGACGGTGCAACTGGAGCTAAAGGTGACACTGGTGCGACAGGTGATAAAGGTCAAGACGGTACAAGCGTTACAGGTAACGTTGTAGATAATGGCGATGGCACTCATACAATTACCATTGAAGACTTAGGTACTGGCTCAATTACTACTACTATCGTAAAAGATGGTAAAAACGGTAAAGATGGTGCTACAGGTGCAACTGGTGCAGACGGTAAGAACGCTGAAGCTAATGTTAAAGACAACGGCAACGGTACTCACACTGTAACCATCAAAGACGGCAACGGTAACACTACAACCACTATCGTGAAAGACGGTGCGACTGGTGCAGATGGTAAGAATGCAGAAGCGGAAGTTAAAGACAACGGCGACGGCACTCATACTGTGACCATTAAAGATGGTAACGGTAAAACTACTACTACTGTTGTTAAAGATGGAGCAACCGGTGCGAAAGGTGATACTGGTGCAGATGGTAAGAATGCAGAAGCGGAAGTTAAAGACAACGGCGACGGTACTCACACTGTAACCATTAAAGATGGTAACGGTAATACCTCAACCACTATCGTGAAAGACGGTGCAACTGGTGCAGATGGTAAGAATGCTGAAGCAGATGTTAAAGACAACGGTGATGGCACTCATACTGTGACCATTAAAGATGGTAACGGTAAAACTACTACTACTATCGTTAAAAACGGTGAAGACGGTAAGAATGCACAAGCTGAAGTGAAAGACAACGGCAACGGTACTCACACAGTCACTATCGTGGATGGTAACGGTAAACAAACTGTAACAACCATTAGAAATGGTAAAGACGGTAGAGACGGTAAAGATGCCGATGGTACATTTGGTTTAGTTGATGAAACTGGTTCAAGCCAAGGTACAATCACGAAGAAACTGAATAACACAATTCAGATTAAAGGTGATGCAGGTACTAAGGTTAAAGTTTACGATAAACAAACCGGTAAAACTGTTGAGAAAGAAGTTCAAAATATCTTCGTTAAGAAAGATGGCGATGCATTAAAAGTAAGTCTGAACCCAGATGTAACTGTTAATAGCGTAACAACAAATGAACTTAAAGCAGGTCCAGTAACCATCAACCAAGACGGTATCGATGCAGGCAACAAGACTATCCAAAATGTTGCTCCAGGTGTTAAAGATACTGATGCTGTAAACGTTTCACAATTACGTAGTAACATCACCAATGTTAACAACCGCATTGATGGTGTACGTAAAGAAGCTCGCGGCGGTATCGCAGGTGCTAACGCAGCAGCAGGTTTACCTCAAGTTTACATCCCAGGTAAATCAATGGTAGCTGCTTCTGCAGGTACTTTCAAAGGTGAAAGCGCTGTAGCAGTAGGTTACTCACGCTCAAGCGATAATGGTAAAGTTATCTTCAAACTTCAAGGTAACGCCAATACCCAAGGCGACGTAGGTGGCTCTGTGGGTGTAGGTTACCAATGGTAATTTAACTTCCATTAAAATAGATAAAAACCCAGCTTCGGCTGGGTTTTTTTATTTGTACCAAATTAAGGATAAAATGAGATAGAATGAACATACAATAATATTTATAAAAAAGCGTTTTGTGATTAATTAGAGAAACTTAAGGATAATGTAACTAAATGACCACTTCAGAAAAAATCAATATTGCGTTTGCGATTGATGCAAAATATACCCCCCATTTGGAAGCGTTGCTAAAGTCAATTTGTTACTATAATAAGCACGTCAATTTTTATGTCTTACATAATGACATTCCCACAGAATGGTTTGAGGGGATTCGATGTAAATTAGAGAAAATGGGGCATAACCTTTTTTCTATTCATATTTCTGACGATATTTTTAAAGATTATAAGACGTTGGAACATATTTCTTCGTCGAGTAGTTATTATCGTCTTATGATCCCCAAACTGATTAATCAAGATCGTGTGTTATATTTGGACGCAGATATTATTGTGAATGGACCATTATCTGATTTTTATTATAGCGATCTGAATGGTGCTCCTGTAGGCGTTGTGAAAGATTATGGGATGGGGGAACACTTTCCGTTTCCTTATTTAGATGCATCAGTTTCCAAAAAATATTTCAATAGCGGTGTTCTACTGATTGATTGTGTGAAATGGCGAAATGAAGGTTTAGTCGATACGTTATTGCAAACAGTTGAAGAGTATGGTGATCAAGTGTTATATGGGGATCAGTGTATTTTAAATATCGTTTTACGAGAAAAAGCAAAATATTATAGTTTTACTGAAAATGCGCAAGTGCAATATATTGAAGCGATTAAAAATCGGCATAATATTAAGTCAATTAGCCTTGATGCCACTCCAACAATCATTCATTATGCTGCAAAGCATAAACCTTGGGATAATCAAAACCCAGCATTATTTGAGCGTGAGAAATATTGGTTTTTTCGCCATCTAGATTGGTCTTACCTTATTATGCGACCGAATAAAATTTTATAGTGTAATCTTAATTCTAGATAGCTAACGCAATTTCTCAGCAAGGTTGAGAATGAGTTTCCCAAGTATAGGTAGTGGATCGTTATTTATGAGATCTTGATATTTCAGTGTTAATTTTGTAGAACGTAGAGGTTGTTGACGAGCAACCTGTATTTGTTTCTCATCAGATGCACGATATTTATAGGCAATAAGACGAAGCTCATCAAGAGATATGTCCATATTATGGGCGAGTAAATCACGTAACTGATTTTCCCAAGCAAAATCACGAAACCCCTTTTTTTCCATCACCATCGTGATAGATTTTTCCAAGACTTTTTTAATTTGCTGAATTGTTGAGCGAATAGGATAATGCCCTAACCATAAATCATCCGTTTCGATGAACTTTGCATTAAATCGTTCAATAAACCAGTAATAGTAGTTGGCACTATTTGGTGCAATAAATACACTACTTTGAACTTCTTTTCCTTCAGCATTTCGTACGGAATGGCTGCCTATAGTTAATGTACAGGTTTCTGCAACCGCTCGTGGAATAATGACTTTTGGTGTGAGAATCTCTTCTTTTCGTTGGTCGGTAAAGTGGCAAATAAAATCCGGATCATACTCCGTAGAGCTTGGTAGATAGCCTCGCCAGGTATACATCCCAACATGATTTTGAGGAATCAGTGTGAGAAAATAATGTAATATTTCGCGAGATGGGCAATAAATTAACTCATCTGCATCAAGTGGAAAAATATAATCAATGTCAGCATCATTATTTAGAATATATTGCATCATTTGATTCATAATTCGTTCTTGAGCATATTCTAATTCATTATAGTGATAGATATGAATTAGTAATCCTTCTTGTTTAAGAAGTGTGAGAATTTCACGCGTATTGTCACTGCTATTGTGGTCAACAATATGAAGTTCATCTAATAAAGTTAAATTGTGGCGAATAAAGGTTTCAATGATATCACTTTCATTGCGCACCATACTTAAACCAACGAATTTTTTATTCATTTCTTATTTACCTAGCAGAACGCCTAATATTTTTAAAGATACTCTTTTGCTAATTTTAAATTGTCTAGTAACAGTTTTCGGTTTGGTTCTGGTACGGCGGGATTAAATAATAATTCGACGCAAAGATCATGACAAAGCTGGTAATTGCCCACCGAATTCGCACTTATAGCCAGTTCCTCTTTAGCTTTCCATTCATAAACAGAGTGATCCACAAAAAGAATATCTTTACTAAGGGGAATGTTTGCCGCCACAGTTGCATAAATATAAGCCAGTCTGGCTTTATTGTGGTGGCGTAATTGACGCGCTAAATGATAAAGACTTTCCGCTCGTTGTGGGCGATATTCATAAGTGGACAGCAATAAATTTTGTATCTCATTGAGTGAAGCATTTAATTCAATTTTTAATAAAGCGATTTGAAGGAATGAATAATAGACTTCTTCAGACCACCCCCCAAGATTAGCTCGAATTGCATACCATTCAATGGCTTTTTCATACATATCAGCATCACGATAAGATTGTGCGGTATAAAACGCATAGCGATCTTTAAGATCTTCATCTTCTTGAGAGTAAAAGGCTTTTTCTAACACTTGAGCATCGTGAAAATATTTTTGTGGATTGTTGCTACGAGCACCAAAACGCCCACTAATCACATAATAGTCACCAAAGATTTTTTGTTCCACAACTGTTTTTTTACGTTGTTCAACAAATTCATGCAATACGCCACGCCAATAGAATGACCCATCATTACGAAACATAAGTGTTCGGAAATAAACATTTGCACCAGTTACGCTATTTGCCATGCGTAGATAATAGCGATCACTTGTTAGCTCTTCAGGTAATACAAAATTTCCCTCAAAGCGGTCGTCTGCATCAAAGATGAATACATAATCTGTTTTTCCTTGTGCATGTTGTAACGCACAGTTTCGATTATGGGCAAAGTTAACCCATTCATCGTGGTGAATTTCGCCTTGAATGCCTTTTTCAGCAAAGAACTTTTCGATAATTTCTGCGGTATTATCATCAGAGCCCGTATCACTAATGACATAATAGTCGAGGGGAACATGAGCAATAATGTTCTCTAATGTATCTCGGATGATGGCAGATTCATTTTTGACAATCATATTTAAACAGATTGTTTTTTTATCAGTTCTTTGAGACATTAAAAGATTCTCTTTTTGTTGATAAGTGCGGTTATTTTTTAGCTTATTTTTGACTATTCGGTCACGTAGAAAACTTGTTTTTCAAATTCATGTTTACCGATTTTTACCGTCAGCACATATTTGCCGATAGGATCTCTACGGTCGAACGCCCAACAATTCATCATATATTTACCATTATCAATAGTGGGTCTGGTATAAGTGATGGTATGGAGTTTTTTATTTGGTGATGAAACAACTTTGGCATTTTCAATTATGCTTTTAAATTCAATTTTAGCTTGAGCCTTAAAAGTTTCGCTTACTGTCGCTTTTTTACCAAAATTACCTGTTGCTACCCAACATACTTTCTCTGTTTTTTTTGAGCGAGACATTTCTTTTTTGTGTAAATCGGGTGATGGTGCAGGTTCATTCGTTCTATCAAACACAGAAAGATAAATTGTCGGCTCATTTGCCGTATCTTTCGCCGCATCTTTTGATTCTGGTGCAGCCGCGAATGTGCCTGCTGAAAATAAGGTCGTAATTAAGGTAAATGTTGAGATTTTTTTCATGTTAGATTCCTTTTATGTGATTATTTTATTGAACAAGCATTATACCAAGGCAGCCCATATCTGCCAGCATTAAATTGGATGAGCCAAATAAGAAGGGATGCGTATTTGACGAAGGCTGTTCAAATTTTACTAAAATTTGTACTTTCTTTTTCACCCAAACCGTGTCTTTCCAGGCAAGTTCTGACACATCGACGTTGACGTCGTCTTGGCTTTCAATCACAAATTTAGCCCCTTGAATGGTGAAACCCACTGGCAGTGAGCTGTTGATGATCCAACGTTCGACAGTGCCGACTTTCGCTGAAACATCAACCCGACGCGGGTCAAAGCGTTGTTTGTTGATCAAGCCATTTGTGACATCCAATTCAAAGGTACGTTCTTGCGTGATTTTACTTGCGAGCATAGCGGAAGCATCAGTATTGAATGATTCATTCATTTTTTTACTGAATGCAGAGATTTCACCTAGTGGACGAAGTTCTAAAACGGTGTTATCGGCAAAATCATTATTAGAACTGAATACATTTTTGATTTTGTCGAAGAAACCACGTTTTACGCCAGAAATAAGTGATACGCCTTGGCCTTCGCTTAAATTAACTAACACTTCTGCGCGTTCACCCGGTGCTAGAATGAGAGAATTAATCGCTTTACCTTGTGGTAAAAAACCTAAATCTCTTGCAATGAGTAACATGTCTTGTTCGTTATCTAAACGGAGATCGTAGGCTCTTGCCAATGAGGCGTTGAGTAAACGTAAACGTACCCAACCGCGAGGGACGTCAAGATAAGGTGCTTCCTGTCCATTCACAAGAAGACGAGTACCAACAAAGTGCGGTTGATTTTGCTTAAATAATTGTAATCCGTCACCGTTAAATTCCATGTCTTGTAAGATTAATGGAATATCGTCCACGCCGTATTTATGAGGTAGCTGAGATTTTAAGCTTTGATCATCTTCAATCAACCACATCCCGACGATGCCGCGATAAGTTTGATAAGCCGAGTTTGCCAGGGTGGCAGAGCGATACCAGCAAGTCGAAGCAGGTTGGTCTATTGGGATAATCGGTGCCCAAGATTCCCCTTTTTTGAGGACTTTTGCAGCACCACCAAATAGTTCACCACTGGCTTGCAATCCTTGAATAGAGAGGGCAATGCTTTGTGGCAAATTGTTGTGATAATTGAGTTTTGCAAAAGACCCCGATTTGATGCGAATAGTCGGCCCAAGATAATTGCCGTTAAAGCCCCACACACTGACGCTATGGGAACCATCTAACTTGTAGCCGGTTTCTTCCATATTAAGAATAATGGGGCGACCACGTTTTGCTTCCATTAACGGCGGAATGGTTAATTTTTCTCGGGATGCCGCTAATACTGATTGAGGTGTGGCAGCAAGTGCGGTTGAAATTGCGGTAGTTTTTAATAATTGGCGACGAGAAAGACGCAACATATTATTTTCCTTGTGCAATTTCCGCATCGAGTTCAGCGATGCGTTTTTCCATCAAATCGTGGCAGTAAGAGGCGAGTTCGCGTACATTGTCTTTTGTGTAGGATGAAGTATCAATCGGATCCATCATTTCACAAATCACCTTGCCGTTATCCCAACGATTTAAATCAATTTTGTTATGTGTCGTCGAGCACACCACCGGCACGATTGGTACGCCAGCTGCAATCGCTGCATGGAATGCGCCTGTTTTGAATGGCAATAAACCACGACCACGGCTACGTGTGCCTTCAGGGAACATCCAAATTGACAGGTTGTCTTTATTGATACGACGAGCAAGTTCCGTCATGGTGCTGTGTGCTTTAGAACGATTTTCACGATCCAAGAAAATATTGCCGGTTACCCAATATAAAATACCGAAGAAAGGAATCCAAATTAGGCTTTTTTTACCTACACTTACCGTGCGAGGCAATACCATGTAAGAGATGGTCACCATATCGAAATTATTTTGGTGGTTACCGATGTAAATACAACGCGGCATATTCTCTTTATTTTGTGGAAAACGGTGTTCTACTTTTAAGCCAAATAAAGGGTATAAACGACCAAACCAGCGAGCCATAACGCCAACATTGCTTGGGTTTTTGAAACGAATAAAGGAATAGATCGTACCGAGCACACAAATTAAAATACAACAAAGTGCAACGATGAGAATTCTGGCGATTTTTAACATAGAAAATACCTAATTAAAATTTTTGGAAAGTATAGCAAATTACACAAAAATGTGTGCTAATCTAATGAAAAAAATGACGGAATAGTTATGAAACCCATTTATTTTATTGCAGATCTTCATTTGAGCGAAACGCATCCGGAATTAACCGCACTTTTTAACGATTTTATGCAAAACAAAGCGCAAGAAGCCCAAGCGGTTTATATTTTGGGGGATCTTTTTGATTTTTGGATTGGTGACGATGAAACGTCACCTTTAATCTCACAAGTAAAACAGTTGATTAAAAACCTGACAGAAAAGGGCATTGCTTGTTATTTCATTCATGGTAATCGAGATTTTCTCGTCGGGAAAAAATTTGCACAAGATTGTGGTTTAACGTTATTGCCAGACTATCATTGTGTTGATTTTGGTGGCGTGAAAACCTTAATTTGTCATGGTGATACCTTATGTATTGATGATGTGAAATATCAACAATTTCGCCGAAAGGTGCATCAAAAATGGCGACAAAGATTGTTTTTATGCTTGCCATTAAAAGTGCGGTTAAAAATTGCAGAGAAAATTCGCGCGAAGAGTAAACAAGATAAGCAATATAAGCCGCTGGATATCATGGATGTGAATTTAGCGTTTACGGCACAAACCGTAAAAGAATTTGGCGTAAATCGATTAATTCACGGTCATACGCATCGAGAAGCCATCCATCAGGAAAAAGGGTACACGCGAATTGTGTTAGGCGATTGGCGAAAGGATTATGCCTCAATTCTGGAAGTAACAGAAAACGGTTATCGGTTTATTTAAACAGAAAGCACAGGATTAAACCTGTGCTTTTTTGTATTAAAACGTGCTGATTTTCAACCGCACTTTATTCTACGGTTACCGATTTCGCTAAGTTACGAGGTTGGTCTACGTCGGTTCCTTTAATTAATGCCACATGGTATGACAATAATTGCATAGGAACGGTGTAGAAAATTGGTGCAATAATTTCATTCACTTTTGGCATAGTGATAATTTTCATGCCTTCGCTAGGTGTGAAGCCTGCTTCTTTATCAGCGAACACATAAAGCTGACCACCACGCGCACGCACTTCTTCAATGTTTGATTTCACTTTTTCAAGTAATTCATTGTTTGGTGCGACCACGATAACCGGCATATCTGCATCGATTAAGGCTAATGGCCCATGTTTTAATTCACCTGCAGCATAAGCTTCAGCATGGATATAAGAAATTTCTTTTAATTTCAATGAAGCTTCCATTGCGATAGGGTAGAACTCACCACGACCTAAGAAAAGCGCATGGTTTTTCTCTGCGAAGTCTTCTGCTAATGCCTCGATGTCTTTATCAAACGCAAGGGCTTTTTCAACTTCCGCCGGAAGTGATTGTAACGCTTTTACAATTTCAACCTCTTGTTCGTTTGAAATATTGCCTTTTACTTTACCAATGGCAGTGACTAACATTAATAATGCGGCCAACTGAGTGGTAAACGCTTTGGTTGATGCCACACCGACTTCAACGCCTGCACGTGTCATGAAAGCAAGATCAGATTCGCGTACTAAAGATGAACTTGATACGTTACAGATCGTTAAGGCTGCCATGTAACCTTTTTCTTTTGCAAGACGAAGTGCTGCAAGGGTATCCGCTGTTTCACCTGATTGAGAGATGGTGACTAACAAGCTATTTGGGCGAGTCACAAATTTGCGATAGCGGAATTCAGACGCGATTTCAACATCACAGCTCACACCCGCAAGTGCTTCAAACCAATAACGAGCGGTCATCCCTGCATTATAAGAAGTACCACAAGCTACGATTTGAATATGTTCAACTTTTTCTAAAATTTCAGCTGCGCCATTACCAATAGCATCCACAATCACGTTGTTGTGAAGGATACGTCCTTCCATTGTGTTGATTAATGCATTTGGTTGCTCATAGATTTCTTTTTGCATGAAATGGCGGAATTTGCCTTTTTCTGCAGCATCATTTTCAAGGTTAGACTCGTGTACTTCACGTTCTACTTTTTGACCATTCGCATCGTAAATATCCACAGTACGACGTGTGATTTCTGCGATATCGCCTTCCTCTAAATAGATGAAACGACGAGTTACGCTTAAGAGCGCAAGTTGGTCAGATGCCAGGAAGTTTTCACCAATTCCTAAACCAATCACTAATGGGCTGCCTGAACGAGCGGCCACTAAATGTTCTGGATGCTCACGATCTAGTACAACCATACCGTACGCACCAGTAAGTTGTTTTACGGTTTTTTGGACTGCTTCAAGAAGATTTGAAGCTGTACGCATTTCCCAATTAACAAGGTGAGCAATTACTTCGGTATCGGTTTGAGAATTGAACACATAGCCACGTGATTTAAGTAATTCACGTAATTCTTCGTGATTTTCGATGATACCGTTATGGACAACAGCAAAGTTACCTGAAGTATGCGGATGAGCATTAGCTTCAGACGGTTCACCATGAGTTGCCCAACGGGTGTGAGCAATCCCTGTACCGCCGATTAATGGTTTTACTGTAACGGCTTCATCAAGGGCTTTTACTTTACCCAAGCAGCGTACGCGGTGTAATTCATGGTTTGGATCCACGACAGCAACACCTGCAGAGTCATAACCACGATACTCTAAGCGGTGTAAACCATTAATTAAAATTTCTGCTACATCACGTTGTGCTACCGCACCAACAATACCACACATAGTTTTTCCTTATTTAATAAAATTAAAAGTCTTGTTTTTCTGACCGCACTTTATGTCACATCCACACAAATTACTTCCACGCCTTGCGCCACTATGGCTTCTTTGTCAGCCTGAGATAATTTGTTATCGGTAATCAGCACATCAATTTGCAGCCAGGTTAATTCCACATTTGGCATTTTTCTGCCAATTTTTTGTGATTCCACCATCACAATCACTTCGCGAGATACCTCCGCCATCACTTGGCTTAAGCGAACCAACTCATTAAATGTCGTTGTACCACGTTCTAAATCAATGCCATCAGCACCAATAAATAATTGGTCAAAATCATAAGAACGTAGCACTTGCTCGGCAATATTGCCTTGGAAGGATTCAGAACGCGTGTCCCAAGTGCCTCCCGTCATTAAGAGTGTCGGTTCGTTTTCGAGTGAACGTAATGCGGTGGCCACCGAAAGCGAATTCGTCATCACAACCAAGCCTTGTTTACGATTAAGCTGTTTAATCAAGGCGGCGGTTGTGCTGCCACTATCCACAATAATGCGATTGTGATCACGAATACGTTCTGCAGCTGCCTTTGCTAAGACTAACTTTCGTTGCGAAAGTTCATCATCTTGTTCTTCTTCGATGATTTCTTGTGGCATTAAAATGGCACCACCGTATTTACGAAGAAGGAAACCATTACTTTCCAATGCAGTGAGATCTTTTCGAATCGTCACTTCAGAGGTGTCAAATAACTGTACGAGTTGCTCTACACTGACTTCACCTTGTTCTTGCAGAAGTTGCATGATGGCATGTCTGCGTTGTTGAGTATTTCGGTGTTGAATGTTTCGGTGTTGAATGTTTCGTTTCATTATTTATATTCCATAATAAGTTTCGGTTCGGAATTATATCGGCAAAATAATGATTGTAAAGCTAAAATTTAGGTAACAAAAAACCCTGACAAAGCAGGGTTTAATTAAAATCCGTTTTAAGACAAATTATTTGATTGCGTCTTTTAATGCTTTACCAGATACGAATGCAGGAACTTTAGATGCTGCGATTTTGATTTCTGCACCAGTTTGTGGGTTACGGCCAGTACGTGCTGCACGTTTGTTTACTTTGAATGTACCGAAACCGATTAATTGAACAGGTTCACCTTTTTTAAGGCTACCAGTGATAGCAGCTAAAGTCGCTTCTAATGCAGCTTTAGCTTGTTTTTTGTTTAATTCAGCTGCACTTGCAATTGCATCGATTAAATCTGTTTTGTTCATAAATTTGTACCTTCTGTTAAATTAAAATTGACTCTATTTAAATAAGCGTAGCTTTTAACTGCTACGGCTTGGCAAAGTCTAATCTAACTGAGCGGGAAATAAAAGCTCGATTTGTAAAAATTGTGACAAATCTCACGTTATTGCTCAATTTTTATACCAATGTTGGAGATTCCCTCCTGTTTGATCTCGTTTCGGAGGGATAAAATCAAGTCTACATCGCGTTTTTCGCAGTCTTTGAGTAGTCGATAGATTTGCCATTGAAGGTCAAGTTCTTCTTCAATTTCTTTACGGCTTTTCAGCTCAGTCTCAGAAAGATCACGATTTTCTTGAGTTTCTAACAAAGAACAAACGGTGCCTAATGAAATTTGGCTGATTTGAATCGCTTTTTCGAGGGTCTCACCTGCGATAATTGCATGCAATAATTCACCTAGCGCTTCACAAGCATCAAGAGCAGGTACCACACCAAAGAAGTCATAATCATTCACATCAGGAATAATCTCTTCGAGCTTCTCTAATTGGTTTTCGAAATTGATTTTCGCCCCTTTAACGGTTAGAAATTCCCACACTAAATTTAAAATGTTGTGATAGGTCTTTTCTGCTTGTTCCTGTTCGGTCATTTGACAAAACAGGGCAAAGTTCGGTGCCATGCGTTCGCATAAGCAAGCCATAAAGGTCAGATGTTGCCAGCTTTCAACATTTTCGAGACGCTTGTGAATTGGATTTCGCATTTTTTTCTCGCTTACTTATGATAGGCTTTAGAGAACTCATGGATAGTATCCACGAAGATTTTTGGTGCACTTTCCGGCACGTCTTGGTGGATTCCATGGCCTAAGTTAAATACATGCCCGCTGCCTTGACCAAAATCGGCTAAAATTGACCGCACTTCTTGCTCAATACGATCTGCTGGTGCATATAACACGCTAGGATCCATATTGCCTTGTAGTGCCACTTTATGGCCCACACGTGCTTTCGCATCAGCCAAATTAACCGTCCAGTCTAATCCTAGCGCATCACAGCCCGTATTAGCCATGGCTTCTAACCATAAACCGCCGCCTTTAGTAAATAAAGTCACCGGCACTTTACGACCATCGTGTTCACGAATTAAGCCATCGACGATTTTATGCATATATTGCAGAGAGAAGTCTAAATATTCACGATGACCTAACACACCACCCCAAGTATCAAATACCATGACGGCTTGTGCACCAGCTTTGATTTGTGCGTTTAAGTATAAAATCACGGAATCCGCCACTTTATCTAATAAAAGATGCAAAGTTTGCGGTTCGGCATACATCATTTTTTTGATTTTATTGAAGGTTTTGCTGCTCCCACCTTCAACCATATAAGTCGCTAGGGTCCACGGGCTACCAGAGAAACCAATCAGTGGCACTTCGCCTTTTAGTTCGCGACGAATTGTGCGCACAGCATTCATCACATATTGGAGTTCGCCTTCAGGGTCAGGAATCGGTAAATTTTCGACCGCACTTTTGTTTTCAATTGGACGAGCAAATTTCGGGCCTTCACCTGCACCAAAACTTAAGCCTAAGCCCATTGCATCAGGAATAGTTAAAATATCTGAGAATAAAATAGCCGCGTCTAAAGCATAGCGACGAAGTGGCTGTAAGGTAACTTCACAAGCTAAATCCGCATTGCGGCAAAGAGACATAAAATCGCCCGCTTCTGCACGTGTTGCTTTATATTCAGGCAAATAGCGTCCCGCTTGGCGCATCATCCATACGGGGGTCATATCCACTGGTTCACGTAATAAGGCTTTTAAATAACGATCATTTTTTAATTCAGACATGGACTTTCCTTTATTTATTTTTTTGCTCCGCTTTACAAAGCTCAAGCGTAGCATTAATTAATTTGAGTGCGATAGTACCTGTTGGCGGTAATTCTGGCAAGGGGGCAGCGCTAGAAAACCATTGTGCATCATGCAGTTCTGTTTCTTGCAGTTTAATTTCTCCGCTGTCGTAATCAGCTAAAAAGCCCACCATTTGTGAATTCGGGAATGCCCAAGGTTGGCTACCGAAATAGCGAATATTCTTCACGCGAATACCCGTTTCTTCAAACACTTCACGATGAACCGCATTTTCGAAGGTTTCACCCACTTCTACAAAACCGGCTAGCGTGGTGTAAATACCTGCTTTGCCTGGCGTGTAATGGCGTTTATGGTTGGCTAATAAAATCTCTGTGCCACGGCGAACGGCGACAATAATCGAAGGGCAAATAACCGGGTAAGTACGATAGCCACAACTTGTGCATTGAACCGCTAGCTCATCGTGAGTTTGTTCCGCTTTTTGACCGCACTTTCCGCAGAATTGGTGGGTTTTCAAAAAATGATTGATTTCCACGCCTCGGCTTAATAAATGAAAATCTTCAGTCGGTAATGACAACAAACTCCGTAAGGAAAGGTATTCTCGTTCATCTTGATCATTTTCTGCCACAAGCCATAAAGGTTGTGATTTCCATTTCCCGAGCAACATTGCTTTTTGCGTTGTGAGGCCGAGTTCCTTTGCTGTTCCGAAAGGCAGATCATTTTCCTGCCAATAAAGTGTCGATCCTTTGGTGAGCAGCCAATATCCCTGATCTTCGGGCTGAATTGCATTCATATTTTTCTCTTTTTGTTTCAAAAGTGCGGTCATTATAAAAGGGATTTTTCGGAAAAACGAATTTAATTTCTGTGATAAAAATAGCTAGTCAGTTTTCGTTGTGCTACAGTAGTAACCTGTTTTTCTCTTTAAAATTAGGAATGACAAATGACTTTTTTCTCTTTTGCTTTTTTAGAAAATGCGATGTCTTTTGAAGGTTATTTTAAATATATCACCATTTTTGTCTCGTTAGGTGCATTGCTTGTGGTGACAAGCTTATATTTACGTCATCGGTTACAAACCAAATATCGCGATCTCAGTATTATCTTTCTTTTATTAATTATTTTCTTGCTCGGTGTGCAATATAAGCAATATGAGCGAAATGAAGTCTATGCAGCTGATATCTCTAGCCTGGTGACATTTTTAAATTCGGTGAAAGATAGTCAAAATTTACAGAAAGAAGATATTCGTACCAATAGCCGTACATTAACGAACGGCATGATTTTAAATATTCGGGATCAGTATTTCGAAGTCCATTTTAATAATGATTTTTCAGCGTATACCTTATCCCCAATTAACTTAGTAAACCCTAATGTTACTGTGATTGATAAGGAGGATAAATAATGGATGGCTACACATTATTAGGCTTGAAATTGGCCATGGGTATTATTGGACTGGTACTCCAAATTAACTTAATGGGAAAAGGTAACCTTGCACCGACTTCCGCGATGGATCAGGTACAAAACTATGTGCTAGGTGGCATTATTGGTGGTGTGATTTATAGCGATAGTATTGGGGTATTCCAGTTCTCTCTCGTGCTCGTGCTTTGGACATTATTGGTTTTTACCCTCCGTTTTATCAAAAATCATAACAAATTAGTTAAATCTTTGATTGATGGTAAACCTGTTTGGGTGATTTCAAACGGTAAGGTTAAAACCGCTGAATGTATGAAACACAGTATTACTGCTAATGACCTCATGTTTAAGTTACGTGCTGCCGGTATTTATGAAATCAAAACGGTTAAACGTGCGGTATTCGAACAAAATGGGCAACTCTCGATTATTCAATACGGCGATGATAACTTACGTTATCCATTAATTGTTGATGGACAATTAGATGATGATGTTTTAGAAATTATTGATCGTGATGAAGAATGGGTTAAAACTGAGTTAGAAAAACAGAACATAACGATTGAGCAAGTGTATATTGGCGAATACTTGAATGGTCAGTTAGTGGCACATGTATATGAAAACAAATAAAAGAGACCGCACCTTAAAAGTGCGGTCTTTTTTTCGCTCATTTTAACCGACAACAAAAGGTAAATAACCCGCTCGGATGGCAAAAGGAATTGAAGTAATCATCACCCCAAGCACCAATACAAGTACTAACAATGCTTTACCGCCCCACACTCTGTATGGCAAGTTAGGATGAATCGCACGTGCTTTCCAAACTAATGCTACCGGTAAAACCACTGCGTAGAACGCAAACATTTGACCAGCATAACCCAGAGCGAGAATAAAACCTTCCGGATAGAAAAGGGAGAAAAGCACTGGTGGAATAAAGGTCATTAAACCCAATGAAATGCGCCCTGCATGAATATTAAAAGATTGTTTGAGCAAGTCTTCAATACATTCTAATAAACCTAATGCCACCCCTAAGAATGAAGTGACCAATGCTAAAGTGGAGAAGATTTTTACCGCATTCGCAATAATTGGGCTTTGGGTGATTTCTAAGGTTGCTTTCACCAAGCCATTTAACGTGGCGTCTTCACGTAAAATTTGTAAGAACTCATTTTGGCTGAGTAAGCCGTGCGTAGAAAGTTGCCATAAAAAGTAAGCAAATAACGTGATACCAGAACCGACTAAAATCGCAATGCGTAAGGATTTCACATTACCGTCTAAGTATTTATTTAAGCTAGGAATCGAACCGTGGAAGCCAAATGCTGTGAAAAATACAGGGCTTGCAGAAATAATTAAGGCATTATCAATCGGCATCGCCATTAAGTTATCAAATTTAATGTTTGGTAACATTAATGCGAGCACTAAGATAAAAGTGGCAATCATCACAAAGAATAGGACACGGTTAATTTTATCCACACTGTGTGTGCCAATGACAATAAAACTACCGAAGAAAATGGTGAATACAAGCACCGCGATTTTGTTCATGGTGTCTTTATCCCCCATGGCTGGGAGTAAATCCATTAATAAGGAACCACCACCACTTACATAAGCAGCAATTAAGGCATATAAAAAGACAATTAAAACAGCAGTGGAAATAATTCGCCCTGCTTTACCAAAATATTGTGCAGCAAGTGTGCCGATCCCCGCATCGCTGTCAGCGGTTTGATACAGTTCCACGAATAAAAGTGCGGTGAATGTGAGTACCGCCCACAAGCCAATTAATAAGAAAACCGTCGCCGTTAAGCCAATCCCTGCAGAGGTGAGCGGCATTGCCAACATCCCCGCACCAATCATGGTTCCTGCAACAAGTAAGGTGCTTCCCACAGTCTTGTTCATTTTACTTTCCTTTGATTGTAATAATTAATTTACGATGATTGTATTTTAATCTTTACAGTGTGTAAAGTGGAGAAAACAAATTTCTTCTACAAAATGTACGGTAGAAATGACCGCACTTTCCCGATAAAATAACCGGCAAATCAATTAAGACGAGAGACAATAGTAGGAGAGCGCTTATGATTTATAGTATGACAGCCTTTGCACGCCTTGAAATCAAGAAAGATTGGGGCGATGCAGTTTGGGAAATTCGTTCAGTTAACCAACGTTATTTGGAAAACTTTTTCCGCTTGCCGGAGCAATTCCGAGGTTTAGAAAATACTTTGCGTGAGAAACTTCGTCAAAATCTCACTCGCGGTAAAATTGAATGTTCATTGCGTATTGATAGCAAAAAACAAGCGGCGGCTGAGCTCAATTTAAATAAAGAATTAGCGAATCAAGTTATTCAATCTTTACAATGGATTAAGGCACAAGCTGGTGAGGGCGAAATCAATTTAGCGGACATATTGCGTTATCCCGGCGTGGTAGAAGCGGCTGAGCAAGATTTAGATGCTATCAGTCAAGATTTGTTGACAGCTTTTGATGAGTTGTTGGTGGAATTCATTGCAATGCGTGGGCGTGAAGGCGAAAAATTGCAAGCCATTATTCAACAACGTCTTGATGGTATTACTGCAGAAGCTGAAAAAGTGCGGTCACAAATGCCGGCGGTTTTACAATGGCAGCGTGAACGTTTATTGCAACGTTTTGAAGAAGCGAAGATTCAACTCGATCCACTACGAGTCGAACAAGAAATGATTTTACTGGCGCAACGTGTGGATGTGGCGGAAGAATTAGATCGTCTGCAAATGCACGTGAAAGAAACCAATAATATCTTGAAAAAAGGCGGGGCAGTGGGCCGTAAACTGGATTTTATGATGCAAGAGCTGAATCGTGAATCGAACACGTTGGCATCAAAGTCCATTAATGCCGATATTACCGCTTCTGCTGTGGAGTTGAAAGTATTAATTGAACAAATGCGTGAACAAATTCAAAACCTTGAATAGGAAAAATCATGGCAACATTTATTTCATTAAACCACTATGATTTGGTGGAAGTGGCGGGCGTGGATGCAGAGAAATATCTGCAAGGCCAATTAACTTGTGATGTGGTGCATTTAGCAGCTGGCGCTTCAACGCTTACAGCACATTGCGATCCTAAAGGCAAAATGAGTTCGTTGTTCCGCTTAATTAAGCTTTCAGCAGAGCAGTTTTTGATTTTAATGCCGAAAGCTTTATTAGCTCCACTCGATCATTTAAAAAAATACGCGGTGTTTTCAAAAGTGACCTTTCAAGTATTGGATTGGCAAATTGTCGGCTTGATTGGTGAAAAGTGCGGTCGAATTCACGCGCAGATTCAATTAGATATTGATGAAAACCGTGCAATTTTGATCAATCCTACACCGTTAGATGTCACCTTTAATGGCGATGAAAAACAATGGCTTTGTGCGGATATTCAAGCGGGCTTACCAAGCTTGAGCACGGAAACACAAAATGAATTTATCCCGCAGGCATTAAATCTACAAGCTATCGAACAAGCGATTTCTTTTACTAAAGGCTGTTATATCGGGCAAGAAACTGTCGCACGAGCCAAATACCGTGGCGCCAATAAACGTGCAATGTATGTGCTTTCGGGGGAAACCACGGTTACACCGAAAATCGGCAGCGAAATAGAAATGCAGTTAGAAACAGCTTGGCGTAAAACCGGTACGATCGTAAGTGCGGTCAATTTTGACGGTGTTTTATGGCTACACGTGGTGATGAATAACGATTTAGAAGAAGGAACGCATTTCCGTTTACCTGAAGATGGAACCGTTCTAAAAATTGAACCGTTACCTTATTCCATCAATAGCTAAAAAACGATTTAGTCATTGATGCTTTATAAGCATCATTATGATGAGAAGAGAGAACCGCAATGTTCTCTCTTTTTTTATTTTTTTAAAATCCGCTATAATTCTGAAAAACTCACGAATTGAACACTATGACTTATTATCTTGGCATCATGTCTGGCACTAGTCTTGATGGGGTGGATATTGCCCTTACTGACATCCAATCGAATCAAACCAAATTAATTGCAGCAGATTTTACGCCGATGCCGGCAAATTTACGCGAAAAAGTGACCGCACTTATTCAATCTGGTGAAACATCATTACAAGCATTGGGTGAACTCGATCATCAATTTGGCTTGCTTTATGCCGATTGCGTAAATGCCTTTTTACATAAATACCAGTTAAAACCTGAGCAGATCGAAGCAATAGGCTGCCATGGTCAAACAGTGTGGCATTCCCCAAAAGGTCAATTTCCGTTTACCATGCAAATCGGTGATATGAATTTATTGGCGGCTAAAACAGGCATTACGGTCGTTGGCGATTTGCGCCGTAAAGATATGGCGTTTGGTGGACAAGGCGCGCCTTTGGTACCCGCTTTTCATCAAGCGGTCTTTTTTGATCCTCACTGGGCAACGGTGGTGCTTAATATTGGCGGTATTAGTAATGTATCGTTATTGATACCCGAAGAGCCTGTCATTGGCTTTGATACGGGAACGGGTAATACTTTGCTCGATCAATGGATCGAAAAGCATCAAGGCAAAGCTTACGACAAAAATGGTGAATGGGCGGTTTCAGGTCAAGTGAATTCAGATTTGTTAGCGGCATTATTAGATGAAGATTTCTTTCAACTGCCACCACCGAAAAGCACAGGGCGTGAATTATTTAATTTGGCTTGGCTAGAGAATAAAATTCAAAAAATAGCAGGCAAAACGACCGCACTTTTACCACAAGATGTGCAAGCCACTTTGGCTGAATTTACCGTGCAAAGTATTGTTTTAGCCCTTAATAATATTCAGACGACATTACCATGTCGATTACTTGTTTGTGGCGGTGGCGCTAAAAATCAGGCGATCATGAATGGTTTAAAACAAGCATTACCAAATTGGCGTATTCAACTGACGACTGAATTAAAACTTGATATCGATTATGTGGAGGCTGCGGCTTTTGCTTGGTTGGCTTATCGTCGTATGCATAATTTACCCGCTAATTTGCCGAGTGTGACGGGGGCCACAAGTGCGGTCAGTTTAGGGGCGATTTTTCCAAAGGAATAAACCATGGCAGAGAATTTATTACAAACCCTTTCAACTTTAATTACTGAACAACGGAATCCCAATTCCATGCATGTAGATAGCTTGTCTGCATTGGAAATTGTGCAGTTAATGAATGAGGAAGATAAACAAGTGCCTTTGGCAATTGAAAAATGTTTACCTCAAATTGCCCAAGCAGTCGAATGTATTGTTGCTGCATTTCAACAAGGCGGTCGATTAGTCTATATTGGCGCAGGGACCAGTGGTCGATTGGGGGTATTAGATGCCTCTGAATGCCCACCAACATTTGGCGTGTCACCTGAAATGGTGAAAGGTATTATTGCAGGCGGTGAGCGTGCATTGCGTCATCCAATTGAAGGGGCGGAAGACAGTAAAGCACAAGCTGTGGTTGACTTACAAACAATTCACTTCTCCTCAAAAGATGTGTTGGTGGGTATTGCTGCAAGTGGCCGAACACCTTATGTGATCGGTGCATTGGAATATGCGAAAAGTTTAGGTTCAGTGACCGCTTCGATTGCAAGTAATCCGAATTCAGCGATGGCGAATATTGTGGATATTGCTATTGATACGGTAGTGGGGCCAGAAGTACTGACTGGTTCAAGTCGTTTAAAATCGGGCACCGCTCAAAAATTAGTACTGAATATGCTCACTACGGCTTCTATGATCTTAATGGGTAAATGCTATCAAAACTTAATGGTGGATGTTCAGGCAAGTAATGAAAAACTGAAAGCTCGTGCCATTCGTATCGTCATGCAAGCCACGGATTGTGATAAAACACTCGCAGAAGAGACTTTAAAGCAGGCTGATCAAAATGCGAAATTAGCGATTATGATGATTCTGAGTGGATTAGATCGTGCTCAAGCAGAGACTTTATTGGAAAAACATCAGGGCAAGTTACAACTTGCATTGAAATAAGCAAAAATAAAACGCTAGGCATCAAACCTAGCGTTTTTTATCTAATAGTTTGCTCAATTAGCAATCTTGTTTGCCGTAAGCATCTTGACGAAGGATTTGACGAACGCCTTCATCAAATTGTGCTAAAACTTGATCCGCGTCTTTTGGATCTTTACCGCGAGCATCAAGATAGAACTTGATTTTCGGTTCAGTACCAGATGGACGAACGATTAAACGACTACCGTTTTCTAATACGAATACAAGGATGTCGCTTTGGCGGTCAGTTTTAGTGTGGTCGATGAATTGTGCCACTTTAACACCACCTACTTCAGCTGGAGGCGTGTTACGAAGTGCGGTCATTAATTTACCGATTTCAGATAAATCGCTTACACGGATAGAAATTTGACCACTTACATAAGCACCGAATTCTTGTGTGAAGTCATTGGCGTAATCCGCTAATGTTTTACCTTGTGCTTTTAAGTGACGCACTAAATCTAAGAACACGATAGCGGCAGAAATACCGTCTTTATCGCGTACTTTATCTGGGTCAACTAAGTAGCCAAGCGCTTCTTCGAAACCGAATAATAAGCCTTGAACTTTACCGATGTATTTGAAACCGGTTAAGGTTTCTTCTGATTGGAAGCCGTATTTTTTCGCAATTTCAGCAAGCGCTGGAGAAGACACTAGAGAACAAGCTAATACGCCTTTCTCACCTTTTGCATGATATTGTTTTGCTAAATACCAACCTAAGAAACAGCCTACTACGTTGCCGTGTAAAGGTTTCCAGTTACCTTGTGCATCTGGAACAGCCACCGCTAAACGGTCTGCATCTGGGTCATTAGCAATAATGAATTCCGCATTGTGTTCTTTTGCTACTTTAATGGCTAAATCTAATGCCCCTTTTTCTTCTGGGTTAGGGAAGTTTACTGTTGGGAATGTGCCGTCTGGCCATACTTGTTCCGCCACAATATGAGGTTGTGGAAGCCCCGCTTTGGTTAAGGTTTTGCTTAGTACTTCATAGCCTACACCGTGCATTGCGGTATAAACGTAGTTAATGTCTGCTTTAGGTTCTTTAGCAAGAGAAGCGGTTTTTTCGATATAAGCGTTAACTACTTCATCATCTAATACCACATAATCTTGGCTACGTGGTAAATTTTTTACATTGCCTGCGGCGACTTTGTCGATTAATGCGGCGATATCTTTGTCAGCAGGAGAAACGATTTGGCCACCACCGTTCGCTTTACCTAAATACACTTTATAACCGTTATCTTCTGGTGGGTTGTGACTTGCTGTCACCATCACACCTGCTGTGGTATCAAAATATTGAATTGCGTAAGCTAATACAGGAGTCGGTAATTTACGTGGAAGTAAATAAGCTTTCACACCTGCACCCGCCATGATTTCAGCAGTGTCACGTGCGAAAACATCAGAATTTTTACGACCATCATAACCAATCACGATAGAAGGTTGTTTGTCATAATCTTTTAAATAATCCGCTAAACCGCCGGCAGCTTGAGCTACTAATACACGGTTCATCCCCATAGGGCCAGCTTGTAATGGTCCACGAAGCCCCGCCGTACCAAATTGTAAACGACCACTAAAGCGCGCTTGTAATTCAGTTTTTGCTTTTTCATCACCGTTTTTCGCCGCCGTTAAAAGTGCGGTTAATTCTGCATGAGTTTCTGCATCAGGATCTTGGTTTAACCAGTTTTGTGCAATATCAAAAAGCGTTGTCATGATGTTTTCTCCTTGTAAAAACTAATTCTTGTTAGACTAGCTGAAAATGGCTTTAATTTAAATGACTATTTTGCTTTTTTACTGAAAATTTAAGCTTTTTTTGATCGCAACCGTTTTCTCTTGATATAAAAACGGCGTAAAAAATATTTACGCCGTGAATGAGATATAAATTTATATAAAATAATAAAAATTAGAGAAGAAGGGCAGAACCCCATTTTATAATATCAAAGAAGAATTTGTTTTGATTGGTTGCAATACCATCACCCGTTTTCTTCAATGTGCCGTCATCATTTTTCGTTTCATCTACCATGCCATTTACATACTGGCCTTTCACTACATCTAAGTCTTCTTTTGCCTGAGTACGTAAGATTTGGCAAGCTTTTGGCTCTAATGCATCGACATCACCAAGTTCTGCGCGGAATTTCTTAAATTGATAGGTTGCATAATTCATCGATTTTTCATCTTTTTGAATCATTTTTACATAATCTTCACCGATGATTTTTTCTAACGGATAGAAAAAGACATATTGGGAATGAATATAGCTATCTTCTTTGGCAAAATGTTGTTGCTGAATGCGAGTTAAATTTGGATAGATACATTGCTCAGCTTGTTTACTTGCTACAGCCCATGTTTTTGCATTGGCATCAGATAGGAGATAGTCTGCTTGTGCGAATTCAGCAGGAATAGTTGATTGCGATGAACCAAATAAACTACAAGCATTCAATAACATGATGCTGCTTAAAAAAATAATTTTTTTCACTTAAATTTCCTTACTAAAGTTGGAATGGCGGAATTTTAACAATAACGACATAATTGTAAAGTCTTCAGTAGTTGATTTTCTTTCCTGAAGTAAGAAACTTCCGCTATAATGACCGCACTTTTTACACTTATAAAGGAAAGAACAATGCAAAATCCAAAAGATGATGTTTTATATGCACCAGTTGAGTGGGTTGACCATAGCGAAGGTTATACTGATATCCGTTTCCACAAATCGACTGATGGTATTGCAAAAATCACGATTAACCGTCCGGATGTGCGTAATGCATTTCGTCCGCAAACAGTCAAAGAAATGATCCATGCATTTTCTAACGCACGTTTCGATGAAAAAATCGGTGTGATTGTATTAACCGGCGAAGGCGAAAAAGCATTCTGTTCTGGTGGTGACCAAAAAATTCGTGGTGACTACGGCGGTTACAAAGATGAAAGCGGTGTGCATCACTTAAATGTATTGGATTTTCAACGTGATATTCGTACTTGTCCAAAACCAGTGGTGGCAATGGTCGCAGGTTATGCAATTGGTGGGGGGCACGTACTTCATATGTTATGTGATTTAACTATTGCGGCAGACAATGCGATTTTCGGTCAAACTGGTCCTAAAGTCGGTTCATTTGATGGTGGCTGGGGTGCAAGCTATATGGCACGTTTAGTGGGGCAGAAAAAAGCCCGCGAAATTTGGTTCTTATGCCGCCAATATAATGCACAAGAAGCATTAGATATGGGCCTAGTGAATACTGTTGTGCCTTACGCTGATTTAGAAAAAGAAACTGTGCGTTGGTGCCGTGAAATGTTACGTAATAGCCCAATTGCGCTACGTTGCTTGAAAGCTGCATTGAATGCAGACTGCGATGGCCAATCTGGCTTACAAGAATTAGCGGGTAATGCAACCATGTTGTTCTATATGACTGAAGAAGGACAAGAAGGTCGTAACGCGTTCAACGAAAAACGCGCACCAGACTTCAGCAAATTTAGACGCAATCCTTAATTTGAACATAAAAGTGCGGTTAGAAATCTGTGTGTTTTTAACCGCCTTGTCGTGATATATCTCAATCCTTATTCATATTTTAGAATTATTTTATGTCCTGTGTAAAACAACATAATTATGTGATTAGCTTAACCAGAGAAACAAAACGTCGCAAACATATTGAACAAGAATTTGGTCGGCAAAATATCCTTTTTTCATTTTTTGATGCAGAGACACCAGATCGTATTGAGGATGTTGCAAAGAAATTTAATATTATTTTAGATCGCTCTTCAGAAGCTAAATTATGGGATGGGGAAATCGGTTGTGCGTTAAGTCATATCTCACTATGGAATTTAGCATTAGAAAAGAGCTTGGATTATATCAATATTTTTGAAGATGATGTTTACTTAGGCGAGAATGCAAAAGAGCTGTTAGAAGTTGATTATTTGCCTGATGATATTGATGTATTGAAGCTTGAAGCTAATGGAAGAATGGTATTTCGCGCGCCTAGACCAGCAAAGTATGATAGAAAGATTTATCCCATAACATTTAAGCAATCAGGAACGGCGGGTTATACCGTGACAGCGAAAGGCGCTAAATATCTTCTCGAACAGGTGAAAAATAAACCCCTTGAAGTGGCCATTGATTCTCTTATCTTTGAGCATTTTTTGAATTTAAAGGATTATAAAGTGGTTCAGCTTTCACCAGGGATTTGTGTGCAAGATTTTGTTGTGAATCCGGATAAGCCTTTTGAAAGTAGTTTGCAAAAAGGTCGAGAGTCGGTTTGTGAAAATCAAACGAAATTTTCAGTCTTTGAAAGAATCATAAACGAATTTATGAGAGTAAAACGTAAATTATTTATGAAACAAGTGCCTTTTAAATAGAATACGTGCGGTTAAAAATCTGTGTGTTTTTAACCGCACTTTTACCATCAAGGAGAATAAGATGGAAACCAAATCATTTAATCTTTATCGTTATTCTATTCCCGTTGATAGTCAGTTAATCTTGCGTGGGCGTTTTTTAAAACGTCGAGAAGGCTTGATTGTACGTGTTGCCTGTAGCCGTGATGGATGGGGAGAAATCGCACCTTTACCAGGGTTTAGCGAAGAAACCCTTGATCAAGCGCAAGAGCAAGCACTTGAATGGCTAACGAATTGGTGTCATGCGAGCTGTGAAGCGCCAAGAGTGCCCCTTGACGGTTGCTATCCTTCCGTTGCTTTCGGTATTAGCACGGCGATGGATGAGATGAAGCGTTATTTAAATGAGGAAGGCAACTATCATACTGCACCGTTGTGCTATGGCGATCCTGATGAGTTATATGCGGAACTGAATCAAATGCCCGGTGACAAAGTGGCTAAAATTAAAGTCGGTATGTATGAAGCGAATCGTGATGGCTTGATTACGGATATGTTTCTTGAAGCTATTCCTGATTTGCAATTACGTCTAGATGCAAATCGTCAATGGACCTTGGAAAAGGCATTAAAATTCGCGGAGAAAGTAAAACCGCAGCATCGTTCACGTATTCAATTTCTGGAAGAACCTTGTAAAACCCGTGAAGAAAGCCGCCAGTTTGCCGCTCAAACAGGCATTAATATTGCTTGGGATGAAAGTGTGCGAGAGCCTGACTTCCTTCTAGAAAAAGAACCGCACTTAAGCGCCATTGTGATTAAACCAACATTGATTGGCTCGCTGCAAGATTGTCAAAAGCTGATTGCACAAGCGCATAGCTTAGGCATAAAAGCGGTGATCAGCTCGAGTATTGAAAGTAGCCTTGGATTGACGCAACTTGCTCGTATTGCAGCACAATATACACCCAATGAAATACCTGGGTTGGATACATTGAATTTGATGCAACATCAGGTATTACGAGCATGGCCGGGCTCAGATTTACCGTTAATTGATTTGAATTCAGAATTTATTACCAAAATTGCATAGAGATACGACCACCATTACATAAAAAATCGCTATAATTCGCACAAGTTAAAGGATGTGAAAATGTCAAAAAAATTCAATATTTTGCTGTTAAATGGCCCGAACTTGAATATGTTGGGCGCAAGAGAACCAAAACATTATGGTTCGCTTTCATTATCTGCCATTGAAGAACATGTGACCAAACTTGCTGCGCAGCATGATGTGAATTTGGCGTGTTTCCAAGCAAATAGCGAAGAAAAGTTAATTGATAAGATTCATCAAAGTTTTCAGAAAGTGGATTTTATTTTAATTAACCCGGCAGCTTATACGCATACCAGTGTTGCATTGCGTGATGCGTTGCTAGCGGTGTCAATTCCGTTTGTTGAAATTCATTTATCTAATGTGCATAAGCGCGAGCCATTCCGTCATCATTCTTACTTTAGTGATGTGGCTGAAGGCGTGATTTGTGGCTTAGGTGCAAAAGGCTATGAGTTTGCGCTTCAATTTGCATTGGATTTTTTAAATAAAAAAGCATAAATTTTCATAAAATTTACAGATTTTCGCAGAAATTTATCGCAAAGTTCATGATTTTGCGGTAATCTTGCCGACACAAAAACAGGTTTCAAAATGACCGCACTTTGGGAATCCATTCTGAAAGTGCGGTTAACAATTCATTATTATTTTTAGGAAGAACGTATGGACATTCGTAAAATCAAAAAACTGATTGAATTAGTAGAAGAATCGGGCATCACTGAATTAGAAGTGCAAGAAGAAGAAGGTACAGTACGTATTAGTCGTGCGGCACCAGCCGTTGCACCTGCGGCAATTCAATATGCAGCAGCACCTGTTGCACCGGTTGCGGCTCCTGCTGCTGCACCAGCACCTGCAGCGGCTGCACCAGCGGAAGCGCCGGCAGCTGAAGTGTCAGGATACCAAGTGCGTTCACCAATGGTAGGTACATTCTATCGTAGCCCAAGCCCAGAAGCGAAAGCTTTTGTGGAAGTGGGACAAACAGTCAAAGTAGGCGATGCGCTTTGTATCGTTGAAGCAATGAAAATGATGAACCGTATCGAAGCTGATAAAGCTGGTGTGGTTAAAGCAATCTTAGTAAATGATGGCGAAGCGGTTGAATTTGATCAACCATTGATCGTTATCGAATAATCCCTATCAATCTGAAATGGCGAGCTTTCTCGCCATTTTTTCACCCAAGTGGAAATTATTATGTTAGAAAAAGTTGTGATTGCTAACCGTGGTGAAATTGCACTGCGTATTTTGCGTGCCTGTAAAGAATTAGGCATTAAAACCGTGGCGGTTCACTCTACCGCTGACCGTGATTTAAAACACGTATTACTTGCAGATGAAACAGTTTGTATCGGACCTGCGCCATCTGTAAAAAGTTATTTAAATATTCCTGCTATTATTGCTGCAGCAGAAGTAACAGGTGCGGATGCGATTCACCCTGGTTATGGTTTCCTTTCTGAAAACGCGGATTTTGCAGAGCAAGTTGAGCGTTCTGGTTTTATCTTTATTGGTCCAACTGCAGACGTTATTCGTTTGATGGGGGATAAAGTTTCTGCGATTAAAGCAATGAAAAAAGCGGGCGTGCCTTGCGTACCTGGTTCAGATGGCCCAGTAGGTAGCGATATCGCGAAAAATAAAGAAATTGCAAAACGTATTGGCTATCCAATTATTATCAAGGCGTCTGGCGGTGGCGGTGGTCGTGGTATGCGCGTGGTACGTAGTGAAGATGCACTTGAAGAATCCATTGCGATGACAAAAGCAGAAGCAAAAGCAGCGTTTAACAATGATATGGTTTACATGGAAAAATATTTAGAAAATCCACGCCATATTGAAATTCAAGTTTTAGCGGATACACACGGTAACGCAATCTATCTTGCAGAGCGTGATTGTTCTATGCAGCGCCGTCACCAAAAAGTGGTGGAAGAAGCACCCGCACCAGGTATTACCGAAGAAGTTCGTCGTGATATTGGTTCTCGTTGTGCGAAGGCTTGTGTTGAAATTGGCTATCGCGGTGCAGGTACATTTGAATTCTTATATGAAAATGGTGAGTTCTATTTCATCGAAATGAATACTCGTATTCAAGTCGAACACCCAGTAACAGAAATGATTACTGGTGTGGATTTGGTGAAAGAACAATTGCGTATTGCGGCTGGTTTACCACTTTCTTATAAACAAGAAGATATTAAAGTGAAAGGTCATGCAATTGAATGTCGTATCAATGCAGAAGATCCAAAAACATTCTTACCATCTCCAGGTAAAGTGGTACACTTGCACTCACCAGGTGGTTTAGGCGTTCGTTGGGATTCTCATGTGTATGGTGGTTATACCGTTCCTCCGCATTATGATTCTATGATCGCAAAATTAATCACATACGGTGATACTCGTGATGTAGCAATCCGTCGTATGCAAAATGCATTATCAGAAACGATCATTGACGGTATCAAAACCAATATCCCTCTTCATGAAATTATTCTTGAAGATGAAAACTTCCAAAAAGGTGGTGCCAATATCCACTACTTAGAGAAGAAATTAGGGATGTATGATTAAAATAAAACGGCTAACATAATTAGGTTGGCCGTTTCATTATTCATAATTAATTTTATATTCATCCATTATAATTTTTATTTGAAAATCTATTTTAAACCCCTTTATAATCTGGGCTTATTTTTTACTAAGGAAAAACAATGAAATTTAATCTCTCTAAATTAAGCTTAACAATTCTTGCAACTGTAACGTTAGCCGCCTGTGGAAGTAGTGGTGGTAGCAATACTCAACCAGTAAACCAAGCAAAACCAACTGAGCAAGTAAAAACAACTGAGCAAGTAAAAACAACTGAGGCAGTGAAGCCAGCTGAGCAAGTGAAACCAACTGAGCAAGTAAAACCAACTGAGGCAGTGAAGCCAGCTGAGCAACCAAAACCAGCTGAGCAACCAAAATCTGAAGAGCAAATGATTCTTAGTCGAGTAGGATTTGAAGTTAATAAAGAAACTAGAGTAGTTACCACAATTGAAAGACAAATACATAGTGACAATAACGTGAATCTTGTTAATGTTGAAGGTAAAGCAATTGAAATTATTCCATCAGGGTATTACGAACGTCCCGGATTCATTGGAACTAATGAGAAAGAAGTTCTACAGGCTGATTATCCTGAATTGCGTTCTATTAGTGGTAAAAACTATAAAAATATTCGTTGGGGAAAATTTACAGAGCCTACTTTAGGTTCTGATTATTATGTCGCATTTGGTGTAAATCCAACAACAGAAATGCCACAATCAGGTACAGCAAATTATACTGGAAATGGTATGCATGTAGAGAAGCTGGCTGATGGCTTAGATTCTAATTTATCATTTGTAAAATTAACGGCTAATTTCGCAGATAAAACATTAAATGGAACAATTTCTTTAGCAAAAACAGGCTTTAAAGATGAACTTGTATTAAATGGTATTGCTGGGGGAGCTCTTCCTCCTCATCTACATTTCGATGATGTTTCCTTATCTGCCAAAATTCAAGGCAATAAATTTAGTGGAATAAGCGAGAAAGGTGTTCATGCCGAAGGTGGGTTCTACGGAAAAGATGCTGAAGAAGTCGCAGGAACTTACAAAGGAAAAGATGCTATGGGTGTCTTTGGTGCTAGAAAAAATTAGAAATTTTCTGTCAATTTAAAAGCAAGCCTTGAGCTTGCTTTATTTTTATACTTGAGATAGAAATAAATATCTAATTTAGATTTATAATAGATAAAATTTTTTAACAGGAACTAAGAATGGAACTTTCACAACGATATAAACAAGCAGCCAAGGAGGCGCGCTGGGCATTAGGGTTAGCTATTTTTTATGTAATTGGATGGTGTGTTTGTGCTTATTTACCCAAAGACTCACCTGGGCCGATAGGTTTTCCGTTGTGGTTTGAATTATCCTGTATTTATTTACCTATTTTGTTTGTCGTCATTGGGTATTGGATTGTCAAAATTGTCTTTTTAGATATCCCGCTAGATGTTGAGTCAAAGGAGAATAAATAATGAATTTAGGTATTATTCTCCCATTAGCTATCTATTTAGTCTTCATCTTTGGCGCGGCATTATTTGCTTATGTAAAACGCAGTAAAGGGGATTTTCTTACGGAATATTATGTAGGAAATCGCTCCATGACAGGTTTTGTCCTTGCGATGACCACTGCTTCTACTTATGCCAGTGCCAGCTCTTTTGTTGGTGGACCAGGGGCTGCCTATAAATATGGGCTAGGTTGGGTATTACTCGCCATGATCCAAGTGCCGGCTGTGTGGTTAGCCTTAGGTGCATTGGGCAAAAAGTTTGCCTTACTTTCTCGCGAAACTAATGCGCTCACTATTAATGATTTATTTCTCTATCGTTATAAAAATAAATATTTCGTTTGGATTTCCAGTCTAGCATTGTTGCTTGCCTTTTTTGCCGCCATGGTTGTGCAATTTATTGGTGGAGCAAGATTGCTCGAAACGACGATAGGGATTCCTTATACTCATGCCTTGCTTATTTTTGCCTTAACGGTTGGCATTTATACATTTATTGGTGGTTTCCGAGCGGTCGTATTAACCGATACAATTCAAGGTACGGTAATGATTTTGGGTACAATCGTGCTATTAGTCGGGGTTGTTTACCATCTCGGTGGCGTAGAAAGTGCGGTCAATAAATTAACTGAAATTGATCCGAGTTTAGTGAGTCCTTACGGCCCAAATGAGATGCTGGATTTTCAATTTATGGCATCGTTTTGGATCCTAGTCTGTTTCGGTGTGGTTGGTTTACCACATACAGCCGTGCGTTGCATGGCTTTCAAAGACAGTAAAGCCTTACATCGAGGCATGCTCATTGGTACAATTGTCCTTTCAGTCATTATGTTTGGTATGCATTTGGCGGGCGCTTTAGGTCGTGCTGTTGTGCCAGATTTAACGGTGTCAGATAAAGTCATTCCAACCTTAATGTTGGAAGTGCTCCCACCTATTGTTGCAGGGATTTTCTTAGCGGCGCCGATGTCTGCGATCATGTCCACAGTCGATGCGCAACTTATTCAATCCTCCTCAATTTTTGTGAAAGACTTATATCTTGCAAGCAAACCAGAAGCCGCGAAGAATGAAAAACGAATTAGCCGTATTTCATCAGTCATTACACTGATTTTATCTGCGTTGTTAATTCTCGCTGCACTCAATCCACCAGATATGATTATTTGGTTGAATCTATTTGCTTTCGGGGGATTAGAAGCAGCATTCCTTTGGGTGATTGTATTAGGCATTTATTGGGATAAAGCAAATGCAGCAGGTGCAATAAGCTCAATGGTGGTGGGATTAAGTAGTTATGTGCTACTGACTCAATTTGGTATCAAACTATTTGGTTTTAATGCCATTGTACCTGCACTTGTATTTGGCTTGATTGCTTTCATCTTGGGTAACCAATTCGGCGCAAAAAAACAGTAAAAATGGACCGCACTTTATGATTTACCAGATCCTAGCATTGTTTATTTGGAGTAGTTCCTTTGTTGCCGCTAAATACACCTTTACAATGATGGACACCATTTTGATGATCCAAGCCCGTTTATTAATGGCGGCGATTATTGTGATGCCACTCTTTTTTCGTCGTTGGAAAGGCGTGTCTAAACCGATGCGAAAACAGCTTTGGTGGCTAGGTTTTTTCAATTATACCGCGACCTTTTTGCTGGGATTCATTGGTTTAAAATATACAAGCGCGGCGAGTGCAACGACCATGATTGGATTAGAACCATTATGTGTGATTTTCATTGGGCATTTTTTCTTTCAAGATCGTGCGAAATGGTATCATTGGTTGTGTGGGGCTTTTGCCTTTTTAGGCGTAGCCATTTTAATTTTAGGTGGGCAAGGAAATGAAGGCTCAAGTGAAATTAGTTTATTGGGTTGCTCCTTAGTAGTGGCGGCAAGTATTGTGTTTGCTTGTTGTTTGCGTTGGACGAAAAAAGTGGTGGCAACGGTTTCAGCACAAGCCTATACATCCATTTCGATTGTGTTAGCAAGCATCACCATGCTGCCATTTACTTTATTGCTGACGGAAAACTGGGATATCCATTTTAACTGGCTTGGTTTCTTCGGTTTGATTTATCTCGGTGTAGTATGTAGTTGGTTTGCCTTTTGGTTGTGGAATAAAGGCTTAAATTCGGTGGATGCAAAAATCTCGGGAATTTTGACCGCACTTGAGCCGATTTTTGGTGTCTTTTTGGCAGTATTATTACTCAACGAAGAGGTTTCACTTGTTTCAGCGCTTGGGATTATCATTATTGTGGTTTCAGCCCTAGGCGTAAGTTTATTACCCAGATGGTTACATAAAGAAATTAATTAAAAGGAAAAGAAGATGGCGTGGATTCAAATTCGCTTAAATAGTACAAATGAAAAAGCTGAGAAAATTAGCGATTTTTTAGAAGAAATCGGCTCAGTTTCGGTGACATTTATGGATAGCCAAGATACGCCGATTTTTGAACCACTTCCGGGCGAAACGCGTTTGTGGGGAAATACTGATGTGATTGCCTTGTTTGATGCAGAAACCGATATGAACGAAATTGTGAGTTTGCTTAAACAAGCACATCATTTAGATGAAAATACGGCTTACAAAATTGAGCAAATTGAGGATAAAGACTGGGAACGTGAATGGATGGATAACTTCCACCCAATGCAATTTGGTAAACGTTTATGGATTTGCCCAAGCTGGCGTGAAGTGCCGGATCAAAATGCGGTGAATGTGATGCTTGATCCTGGTTTAGCTTTTGGGACAGGTACCCATCCGACAACCGCACTTTGTTTAGAGTGGTTAGATGGTTTGGATTTAACAGGCAAAACCGTCATTGATTTTGGGTGTGGCTCAGGGATTCTTGCTATTGCGGCCCTTAAATTAGGCGCGAAAAATGCGATTGGTATTGATATCGATCCACAAGCGATTCTCGCCAGTCGTAATAATGCAGAACAGAATGAGGTGGCAGATCGTCTTCAGCTTTTCTTATCCGATGACAAACCTGCCGATTTAAAAGCGGATGTCGTTGTAGCGAATATTCTTGCGGGTCCATTAAAAGAACTTTACCCAATTATTTCTCAATTAGTGAAAGAGGGTGGGGATCTAGGACTATCCGGCATTTTAGAAACACAAGCACAATCGGTATGCGATGCTTATGCACAATCCTTTGATTTAGATCCTGTCGCGGTAAAAGAGGAATGGTGCCGCATTACAGGTAAATTAAAATCGGCTTAATTTCTTTTTGTCAATTAAAAAAAGTGCATTTTTTGAACAAAATTCACTTTGCAAAAAAAAGAAAAATGCGTAATATAGCACCCCTTGTCGGTTGCTATTGTTGCCTGACTTGCTGGAGATAGGACTTGTAATTGGGGATAACATAAAATGCGAATTGGTTCTTATGAATTAAAAAATCGTATTTTATTGGCTCCCATGGCAGGTATCACGGATCAACCCTTTCGACGTTTATGTGCCCATTATGGCGTGGGATTAACGTTTTCAGAGATGATGTCCACTAATCCACAAGTTTGGCATACAGAGAAATCGAAACTTCGTTTAGCACATAGTGAAGAGCTAGGACTAAATGCGGTGCAAATTGCAGGTTCTGATCCTTTAGAAATGGCCCAAGCTGCAGCAATTAATGTAGCCTATGGTGCTGAAATTATCGACATCAATATGGGCTGTCCCGCAAAGAAAGTAAATCGAAAATTAGCGGGCTCTGCACTGCTTCAATTTCCTGATTTAGTGGAAAAAATTTTAAAAGAAGTGGTGAATGCCGTTGATGTGCCTGTGACGTTGAAAATTCGCACAGGTTGGGATAAGGCAAACCGAAACTGTGTGCAAATCGGCAAAATTGCAGAACAATCTGGTATTCAAGCTTTAACCATTCATGGGCGGACGAAAGAATGCTTATTTGAAGGGGAAGCGGAATACGACAATATTCGAGCAGTCAAACAATCCATTTCAATTCCTGTTATTGCGAATGGTGATATTGATTCTGCCTCGAAAGCGAAAAAGGTACTTGAGTACACAGGTGCCGATGCAATAATGATCGGTCGTGCTTCATTAGGCAATCCGTGGCTTTTCCGAGCAGTGGAAGCGCTAGTAGAACATGATACGATAATTCAAACACCAAGTTTACGTGAAAAGTGCGGTCATATTTTGCGTCATATTCAAGAACTTCATCAGTTCTATGGCGAGCAAAAAGGCTATCGAATAGCCCGCAAACATGTCGCTTGGTATTTACAGGGAATTCAACCCGATTCCGTTTTTAGACAGACTTTTAACGCAATTAATGAACCGAAAGAGCAATTAATTGTGCTGGAAGATTTTTTAAATTCAATTTTGGATAAAGAAAAATGTTAGAACAACAACGTAGTCCGTCTGAAGCGTTAACCGTTTCAGTTTTAAACTCTCAATCACAAGTAACAAACAAACCATTACGTGATTCAGTAAAACAAGCTTTACGCAATTACTTATCACAATTAGATGGTCAAGATGTGAATGATCTTTACGAATTAGTATTAGCGGAAGTTGAACACCCGATGTTAGATATGATTATGCAATACACCCGCGGTAACCAAACCCGTGCGGCAAACATGCTCGGTATTAACCGTGGTACATTGCGTAAGAAATTGAAAAAATACGGTATGGGCTAATTTAAGCTTAGCAAAAAGAAAGGCGAACATTATTGTTCGCCTTTTTATTTATCTATTGAATAGTGAAGCTAATTGGTACACTGACTGAAGAAGCAAATCCCGCGGGTTTTGGACCAACAGGTCTCGCACTTCTCACAGCCTCAAGCGCTGCATTATCTAAGCTTTCATCACCAGAGGAAGTTGTTACACGTTCTCCAGATAAGGAACCATCTGCTCCCACGCTAAAACTCACACTCACCACGCCTTGTTTACGCATCATCTTAGCACGAGCGGGATAGCGTTTGTGGCGTTCAATTTCACGTCGAATCGCTGCACGATAAGCATTCAGTTCATCCGTATTAGTACCAGAACCACCTTGAACACCATTTGTACCAGGTTGGCCTGTAGTCGTTGCTTTAGAATTCGCCGTAGCCGTTGAATTGATATTCTTATCACCAATCGGTAAATTCTTTGGCATCTCTACCGGTTTCTCTGTTTTTACCTCATTTTTAGGTTTTTCTTTGGGCTTCTCTTTCGGTTTTGGTTTCGGTTTTTCAATTGGTTTTTCTGGCTTTTTCTCAGGCTCTTTTTTCTTCTCGGGTTCCGGTTGCTTTGTCGGATCCGCGACAGTTTCCTGTTTTTCCTGTTCAGGCTCTGCCTGTTGAGGTTCAGGTTCCGGCTCTGGAGCTGGTTCTTCCACTCTCATTCCTTGAATCATTTCCATTGAAATCGTTGTAGAAATTTCGCCTTCCGCATTACTTGCCGCTTCACTTGGCTTATGCCAATTCCAAAGCAATGCGCCTACAATGGCACCATGAACCAATAGAGAAATAACCAAACCTAATAATGATCGTTTCGCTTGTTGGCTGTTCATTGATTATGTCCTACTCCAACGCCTCCACGTGCAACTCCGCCTAGTGTTGGCGTATTTTTTGTTTCATTTTCTTGCGTTGTTTTGTTTGGTGAACCTTTATCTTTCATCGAAACAATCGCGACATTTTTAATGTCGTTTTTCGATAACATGTCAGTAATCGTCACAAAATCCTGGAAAGAGGCTTCTGCATCAATTTTTAATGTGACTTTCTGATCTTTATTCCAGCTCGCGATCTCTTTTTCAAGGGCTTCTTGGGAGATCGGTTTATCATTAAAATAAAGTTGTTTATCTGCCGTCACGGTTAATAATTTGGCTAATTCATCTGATTTGAATGCGACCGTTGAACTGGCTTTGGGCACATTGACTTGAATTTTTCCTTGAGAAATAAAGGATGCGGTGATCAACACTATCGCTAATAACACCAACATAATGTCGATGAAAGGAATAATGTTGATTTCATCAAATTTTTTCACAATTATTCCTTATCTTTTTGAGCGTTTAACACTTTCCATTTTAAGCGGTTAACTTCCACTTTACGACCTAAACCGTTATAGAAAATCATGGAAGGGATTGCCACCAAAATACCCAAAGCAGTTGCTTTTAAGGCAAGAGAGAGATGCATCATGATTGCGCCAGCATCAACATCACCGCCCGCCTGACCAATTTGATAAAAGGTTAATAAGATACCAATTACCGTTCCTAACAAACCCACATAAGGTGCGTTTGCGCCAACGGTTGAAATGATTGTCATATTGCGATTTAAATCAATTTCAAGAGCGTGTATATTGGAATATTTAGCGACATTGACACGGCTTAAAAAGATAAAACGTTCAATCACAGTAGCAAGCATGATTACACTCATAAGAAGTAAAAGTCCGATAATGATGTAATCACTATATTGTTGTAAAAACTCAAAAAGTTTTGGCATCTGATAATCCCTTTGTGTGTTCTAAAAAATAAAAATGAATTGAGAATTAATTTCAATTAGGAGGGAATTTTATCAAATGGAAAATAGAGCGTAAATATAAATCAGAAAAATGATCATTTTTTTGACCGCACTTTGAGATAAATCATCGAAAGTGCGGTTGTTTTTAGAGGGGATTTAAAGGGATTGCAGGTAATCTAAGACAACTTGATGATGTTCGCCTGTTTTGAATTTATCAAAAACGTGTTGAATTTTGTCTTGTTCATCAATGAGGAAGCTAATACGATGAATACCATCATAAGTGCGCCCCATAAATTTCTTTTCCCCCCATACACCAAATTGCTCGGCAACCTGGTGATCTTCATCAGAAAGCAAGGTGAAATTGAGCGACTTTTTCTCAACAAATTGAGCGAGTTTTTTTGGGGAATCTGTACTGATGCCTAAAATAACCACACCTAATTTTTCTAATTCACTTTTGGTATCACGCAAACCGCATGCTTGAGTTGTACAGCCTGGTGTTAAAGCTTTTGGATAAAAATATATGAGTACTTTTTTGCCTTTAAAGTTGCTAAGTGAAACCGGTTGATTGTCTTGATTTAAAAGTGTGAATTGTGGTGCTAAGTCACCCGCTTGTAATGTTTTCATAAAAAATCCTTAAAAATGTAAAAAATGATTTGTAAATTCAAGCTATTTTAGCGATTATAACTAAGCATTTTCAAATGTTATGGTTAAAAAATAGGATAGATATAAATGGAGTGCTTATGACTACGCAAACCCCCTTATTTTCAGGCAGTATTGTTGCTTTAGTGACCCCAATGGATAATCATGGACACATTGATTTTGAAACGCTAGAAAAACTAGTTGAGTTTCATATCAATTCTGGCACAGATGCGATTGTTTCTGTGGGGACAACGGGTGAATCAGCCACTTTAAGCATTGATGAAAATGTACGAGTAATTGAGAAGACGGTTGAGTTCGCAAAAGGTCGTATTCCTATTATTGCAGGGGCGGGAGCAAATGCAACGAGCGAAGCCATTGTGATGACAAAGTTATTACATGATAGCGGTGTAGTGGGTTGCTTATCTGTGGTGCCTTACTACAATAAGCCAACTCAGGAAGGTATGTTCCAACACTTTAAAGCCATTGCAGAATGCACGGATTTACCACAACTTCTTTATAACGTACCAGGTCGTACGGGTAGTGATATGAAACCTGAAACCGTGGCACGCTTAGCAGAAATTGATAACATTGTAGGAATTAAAGAAGCGACGGGAGATGTCTCACGTGTTACTGCAATTAAAGAGCTTGCAGGTAAAGATTTCATTGTGTTAAGTGGTGATGATGCAACAGGACTAGAAGCGATGAAATTAGGCGCAGAGGGAGTTATTTCTGTGACAAATAACCTTGCAGCAAAAGATATGGCTGCAATGTGTCGCTATGCTTTAGCGGGCGATTTTGCGAAAGCGGAAGAAATTAATGCACGTTTAATGCCTTTACATAAAGATTTATTTATTGAATCAAATCCAATCCCGGTTAAATGGTCGGCATATCGTTTAGGTTTAATTAAGACTCCACATTTACGTTTACCTCTTACTGTGTTAAGTGAAAGCGCGCAAGTAAGAGTAGAAGAAGCATTAAAAATTGCTGGCTTAATTTAATAAATTAAAGGGTTGTTTTTACAGCCCTTTAAACTTTCGACTTTTTTATTTGTCAAAGAGCGGTCATTATTTTAATTATTTTTTATTGAAGGATTTAAGGAATGAAAAAAATCGTACTGAGTTTAGTCGCAGCAGCATTATTATCGGCGTGTTCAAACAGCGTAGAAAAAATGCAGACGGCTAATGACACTTATCAAAATTCTGATCGTGAAATACCGAGCTTTTCTCCTTTAGCAAGTGGTGGTGTAACATTGCCGCAAGCCGATCCGACTTATGAACTTCCTCAGCTTAATGCGAAAAAAGAACGCGTGGATATTCGTCCGCCTTCAACCCCATTAGCGATTATCAAAAATTCTTTGACACAATTTGATGGCGAACGCGCATTGATTGTTTATACGGATGCGCAAGCCGAGCTTTATAATCTCAAACAAATTGAGCGTTTATTGAAAGAAGAAGGCACAAATTCGACGTTAAATGGTGCGGTATTAATTAGCGATTGGGCGCCAACGGGTCGTGCAGATGATAAAGCCAACACAGAGATCCGTTATAAAATTGAACAAGTTATGGCACAAGATGCGAGTGCATTAGCCGTTTCTGTGGAGCAAATGCGTCGTGATGGTGTGATTTATACCCCAGATCAAGCAGATAAACAACGTTATGCGTCTGATCGTTTAAATCGTTTTGTTGCTGCGCTCACTAACGCTTATAACAAGCAACAACAAGATTTAAATAATGCCTCAGCAGGACCTTTCCAAGCAGGTTTAATTACTGATACGAACGGTAGAATGGCATTAGGTATGGATGCAAGCTTTGGGCAAGCATGGCAACGTTTAGGTTCAGCTTTACCGAAATTAGGCTTTAAAGCCATATCTGAATCAGCTGGACGTGGTTATCGCGAATTGAAATATAAGCCATTAGATAAACAAGAGTGGTTACGTTTAGGTGTGAATCCACCTAATCTCGAAAAAGGGGTTTACCAAATGCAAATCTCTGCAGTGGGTAAACAAAGTGCGGTTGTGATCACTGATGAAGATGGCAAGACACTACCAAATGAAGCGGCTCAATCCTTGTATTCAGCATTAAGTGTATTGCTTGCACAATAATATGAGTTGAGAAATAACAAAGTGCGGTTAAATGTTGACCGCACTTTTTTATTTCTTAAACCAGTTGATTGTTACGCTCATAGGCATAAAGTGTATTAAACATTAGCATGGCAACTGTCATAGGCCCTACTCCACCCGGTACTGGCGTAATATAAGCCGCTTTTTGTATCGCCACATCATATTCCACATCACCCACTAATTTACCATTGATACGGTTAATCCCTACATCAATGACTGTTGCCCCTTCTTTAATCCAATCGCCTGGAATAAAACGAGGTTTGCCCACGGCCACTACTAAAACATCTGCCTGACGAATATGATGCTCTAAATCTTTGGTAAAACGGTGCGTTACTGTGACAGTAGCACCTGCCAACAACAATTCAAGCGACATTGGACGACCCACAATATTTGATGCGCCGACGATCACCGCATGCTTACCGTGCAAATCGATACCTGTGGTTTCTAATAATTTCATCACGCCATAAGGGGTGCAGGCGCGTAAAGTTGGAATACGCTGACATAAACGCCCCACATTATAAGGATGGAAACCATCCACATCTTTTTCAGGGCTAATACGCTCAATCACTGATGTACTATTAATTTGTTCAGGTAATGGAAACTGCACGAGAATACCATCAATGGTTTCATCTGCATTCAATTGATCTATCAGTTGCAATAGTTCTGTTTCCGAAGTGGTTTCAGGTAAATCATAAGATTTTGAAACCATCCCGATTTCCTCACAACTTTTTCGTTTACTGCCTACATAGACTTGAGAAGCGGGATCTGCCCCCACCAAAATTACCGCAAGTCCTGGGGCACGTTTACCTTGAGCACGATAATGTTCAATTTTATTGGCAACATCCGATTTGATTTTTTTTGATAGTTCAGTACCTGAAATAATTTGAGCAGTCATGCGTTTTTTCCTCAAGATGGCATTAAGTAAACGTTTGCTATTTTAACTGACAACGCCTTATTTTACAAAGACAACAAAAGTGCGGTTGAAAAACTGGAATAATTTTGAGCAATTGAAAGAGGAATCTAAAAAATTAATTGACTGAAAAGAAAAGCTCACTATAATTGTGCTCAATCGTCGGCGAGTAGCGCAGCTTGGTAGCGCAACTGGTTTGGGACCAGTGGGTCGTAGGTTCAAATCCTATCTCGCCGACCACTTCTTTTATATTTCCCTCGAAATTCCATACAAAAGATGTAACCCTTAAAATGCGCCCTTAGCTCAGCTGGATAGAGCAACGCCCTTCTAAGGCGTGGGTCAAAGGTTCGAATCCTTTAGGGCGTGCCATTATATACTTTCTCAAGCAAAGCATAAAACTTTACAAAACCATAAGTCATTGTTTTACAATGTAAATGTTTGTAAATTTTCAAGTTAAAATATTTACCAAATTATTTCATACAAGTATTATTCATTTCGTTTCATACCAAATGAAACTTTTATTATATTTCGGATATTTTTTATTTAAAGGAATTAAACCTAATGAAAAAAACACTATTATTTGTATGTTTATTTGGAAGTACATCTCTTGCTTTTGCAGAAGATACCGCTACAAAAACTGAAGTTTATGCTCAGGTAGGAAGACTCGACGATCGTATTACTGAAACTCGTTCAGTTCTTGATAATCGAATTACAAATGAGCGTAAAGAACTTGACGAGCGCATCACAGGTGTCGATGTTCGACTAAATCAAACGGACAAAAATTTAAACGATCGTATTAATGAAACAGATAAAAATCTCAACAACCGCATTAATGACGAAGTGGGGCGTCTTGATGATCGTATCACCAACGCTCAGAAAGATTTAAATAATCGTATTACTGGCGTTGACGAACGTTTAAACCAAACCGATAAAAACTTAAATGATCGCATTAATGAAACAGATGAAAATCTAAATAATCGCATCAATGATGAAGTGGGTCGTTTAGATGGTCGAATTACTGAAGATCGTCGAGCGCTCGATGAACGAATTACCGAAAATCGCAAAGATTTAGATAACCGTATTACGGAAAACCGTAAAGATTTAGATGAACGAATTACGGAGAATCGTAAGGATTTAGATAATCGAATCACCGGTGTAGAAGAACGTGTTACTGATACACAGAAAAATCTAAATAACCTAGATAACCAAGTAAAAAATAACACAAACAATATTCAAACAAACAAAACCGATATTGATGATCTAAAAAATAGAATCAGCCACAATTCTGCAAACAATACTCAGAACACCAAAGCTCTTGCTGATAAAGTAAACAATAATGTGCAAAATATTGCGAATAACGCTTCACGCTTGGATCACATGTCAAATCAAGTTTTGACAAATACGAAAGAGATTTCTGATTTACGTTCTGAAATGACACGTTCCACTGAATCATTACGCTCTGATTTAAAACACAACGTGAAAAAATTACGCGCAGGCATTTCAAGTGCCATTGCATTAACACAAGTACCTCAAGCCATTACCTCTGGGGAAAGCGTGCTTGGTGTGGGGGCGGGAACTTTCCGCAATGAAAGTGCGCTAGCTGTCGGTTATTCTCGTGCATCTGATAATGGTAAACTGCTATTTAAAGTAGGCGGTACTGCAAGTAGCCGTGGTGATTTTGGTGCGGGTGCAGGTGTTGGGATACGTTGGCGCTAACTAAATACTCGTATAAATAACAAAAGCACGCTTAAGGCGTGCTTTTTTATATCCATAAAATATCGAGAATATATGATTTAAAAAATGATTGGATATTTATAAAGGATTGTAATTTGAATGGCGGTGAGAGGGGGATTCGAACCCCCGATGCGCTTTCGCACATACACGCTTTCCAGGCGTGCTCCTTCAACCACTCGGACATCTCACCGTTTTGAAGTGCGTGAAATATAAAGATTTATCCAAGATTAGTCAAGTTTTTTGAGCTAGAACATAAAAAATCCTTTTCCTTTTAGCTAAAATATAAACTATCTTTTTTCTATCATCGTATTTTTATGCATATCAAATCACTCTTTTCTAAAAATGTGTTTTTGGCCGTAAAACCATTTAGCGCATTGAAAGAATCTTTCCGTGAAGGTTACGGAAAACAAAAATTGATTAAAGATATTATCGCGGGTCTCACCGTGGGCGTCATTGCGATTCCACTTTCCATGGCTTTAGCCATTGCTAGCGGTGTGCCACCACAACACGGTCTTTATACCGCTATCATAGCGGGGATCGTAATTGCGTTAACCGGTGGATCGCGTTTTAATATTTCAGGTCCAACCGCCGCATTTGTCGTGATTTTATATCCCGTCACCCAACAATTTGGGCTCAGCGGGTTACTTATGGCAACGCTACTTTCGGGAATTATTTTAGTCATCATGGCGTTGTCTCGATTGGGACGACTAATTGAGTACATTCCTCTCCCCGTTACACTTGGCTTTACCTGCGGGATTGGGATCACCATCGGCACCTTGCAAATCAAAGATTTTTTAGGTTTAGACATTGCCCAGATGCCACCTCACTATATTGAAAAAGTGCAAGCTATTTTGACCGCACTTCCGACGATTAACTGGGCAGACACTGCGGTTGGCGTGATCACCTTATTTGTACTCACCCAATGGCATAAACTTCGTTTACCCGTGCCGGGCCATTTACCTGCGGTCATTATTGGGACACTCATGGCATTAGCCTTAGGACAATTTGGCTTCTCGGTTGAAACCATTGGTACAGCATTCCAATATACCTTATCTGACGGTACAACAGGACATGGTATCCCTAATGTCCTGCCTGAATTTGCCTTACCTTGGAATATTCCTAATGCACAAGGTGAAGTCATCAATTGGAATTTTGATCGCATACAAGATATCTTGCCTGCCGCCTTTTCAATGGCTGTATTAGGCGCGATTGAATCGCTACTTTGTGCGGTCATTTTAGATAATATGACGGATACCAAACATCATTCCAATAATGAATTACTCGCCCAAGGTTTAGGTAATATTATTTCACCATTCTTAGGCGGCATTACGGCAACTGCAGCAATTGCACGTTCTGCAGCCAACGTTAAATCTGGAGCAGTATCGCCAATAGCCAGTGTCATTCATGCACTCTTGGTTTTATTCTCGCTATTATTCTTTGCGAATGCCCTGTCTTATTTGCCACTCTCTTCTATGGCTGCATTGCTATTAATGGTAGCTTGGCATATGGCAAATGTACCTGAAATTATTCGTTTGGCGCGTCGCTCCACAAAAAACGAAATTGCTGTGTTGTTCACTTGCTTAATTCTCACTGTGTTATTTGATATGGTAATTGCCATCTCTGTCGGCGTATTATTAGCGAGTCTCTTATTTATCCGCACCATTGCAGAAATGACAAAAGCGATTGAACAACCTGCACCAGAAGATTTAAATGATGTATTAGCTTATCGTATCAGCGGTCCACTATTCTTTGCTGCGGCGGATAAACTCTTTGCGGATTTGCATGATAAAACCGTCCATACGGATCACGAGATCAAACATATCGTGTTGCAATGCGATGCCGTGACTGTGCTGGATACCGGCGGTATTCATGCACTCACTCATTTTGTACAGCATATGTTGCCACATCAACAAATCTACTTGTGCAATATGCAATTCCAACCACTCAGAATGTTAGTAAAATCTAACTCTGTGCCTGAATTGCAAAAAATTAACTATGGTACAGATTTACAAGATGTGTTTAATAAAATTCGTGAGTTTGAACAAGCAAATCCATAAAACACTAAAAAGCGTGCTAAAATAAGCACGCTTTTTTATCAATAAAATAAAGGAATTCAGAATGCGTCCAAATAATCGTGAAAATCATCAGCCTCGTCCAATTAAAATCACCCGTAATTACACGAAACATGCTGAAGGCTCAGTATTAGTGGAATTTGGTGATACTAAAGTTTTATGTACGGCGAGTGTTGATGAAAACGTACCGCGTTTCTTAAAAGGACAAAATCAAGGTTGGGTGACAGCAGAATATGGCATGTTACCTCGCTCTACACACAGCCGTATGCAACGTGAAGCGGCAAAAGGCAAACAAGGTGGACGCACCATGGAAATTCAACGCTTAATCGCTCGCTCATTACGTGCTATGGTTGACTTAGAGGCTCTTGGCGAACGTTCTATTACCTTAGACTGTGATGTGATTCAAGCGGATGGCGGTACAAGAACAGCCTCCATCACGGGTGCTGCAGTAGCATTATGTGATGCTATCAATGGTTTGATTGCAAATGGCACATTAAAAACCAATCCAATCAAAGGTCTGATTGCTGCAATTTCGGTTGGGATTGTTGAAGGTGAAGCTGTGTGTGATTTGGAATATGTGGAAGATTCAGCCGCCGAAACAGATATGAACGTTGTGATGATGGAAGATGGTCGTATGATCGAAGTACAAGGTACTGCAGAAGGCGAACCATTCAGCCACGAAGAATTACTCACCTTATTGGGCTTAGCAAAACAAGGCTGCGAACAAATCTTCGCTGCACAACGTGAAGCATTAGGTTTATAGGAACAAAAAATGGAAAGCTACAAAATCGAATTTATTAAATTCGCCTTGAGCCGTAACGTGCTTAAATTTGGCGAGTTTGAGCTAAAATCAGGTCGAAAAAGCCCTTATTTTTTTAACGCAGGATTATTTAGCACGGGTGCAGATCTTGCTCGCTTAGGTGAATTCTATGCGAAAGCGATTCAATCAAGTGCGGTCGATTTTGATGTCATTTTTGGTCCTGCCTATAAAGGCATTCCGATTGCGACGAGCGTTTCCATTGCACTATTCAATCAATTTAACCGTGATACACCTGTTTGCTTTAATCGCAAAGAAGCCAAAGATCACGGTGAAGGCGGTAATTTGATCGGTAGCCCATTAACCGGCAATGTGTTGTTAGTCGATGATGTCATTACAGCTGGCACAGCCATTCGTGAGTCCATGGCACTTCTTGAAGCCAATAACGCGAGATTAGCGGCTGTCTTTATTGCATTAAATCGTCAGGAAAAAGGAAAAGGGGAACTTTCTGCCATCCAAGAAGTAGAACGAGACTATCAATGCCAAGTGCTTTCCATTATTGATTTGGATGATTTAATGCAATTTATTGAAAAAGAACCCGATTATCAGCAATATTTACCTGTGATGCGGGCTTATCGTGAAAGTTATGGTGTGTAATTTATTACTTGAAAAATAAGAATAAAGCCATATTAATGTAAGGGCAGACATTAGCGTCTGCCCATTATTGTCAAAAGACCTTTTGACCGCACTTTAGGGGAAAAGAATGTATTTTTTTGGAAAGATTATCGGCGTTTTTCTCGGTTTTAAATGGGGGGGCTTTTTCGGCGCTATCGCTGGACTTATTTTAGGCTCTATCGCAGATAAAAAACTCTATGAGCTTGGTTCGGTTAACTCTAGCTTTTTTAAGAAAAAAACGACCCGACAAGCACTCTTTATGCAAACTACTTTTGCGGTACTTGGGCATTTAAGTAAATCCAAAGGTCGTGTGACGGAAGAAGATATTCAACTGGCGAATCAGTTGATGAACCAGATGCAATTAGATGAGAGCCATCGCAAACTCGCTCAAGAGGCCTTTCGTCGCGGTAAAGAAGCCGATTTCCCTTTACGCCAGGTGATTCGTGAATTCCGCATTGGATGTGGACAACGTGCTGACTTACTGAGAATGTTCTTACACGTGCAAGTGCAGGCTGCCTTTGCTGATTCTCAATTACATGAGTCAGAAAAAGAAGTGCTTTATGTGGTAGCCGAAGAACTTGGTCTTTCCCGTATGCAGTTTGAGCAAATGCTGGCAATGGAAATTGCGGCTCGTCAATTTACCCAAGGTGGATTCTATCGCCAATACCAACAAGGCGGCTATCAACAGCAAGGTGGTTACCAATACCAACAACAAGGCGGATACCAACAATCTTCAGGCCCTACATTAAGCGATGCTTATAAAGTATTGGGCGTGAGTGAAAGTGATGATCGCAATGCGGTAAAACGTGCATATCGTCGTTTAATGAATGAACATCACCCGGATAAATTAGTCGCGAAAGGCTTACCGCCAGAAATGATGGAAATGGCTAAAGAAAAAGCGCAACAAATCCAAGCCGCTTATGATTTAATTTGTAAAGCAAAAGGCTGGAAATAGTGCGCGTTATCCTCGCCCCTATGCAAGGAGTGCTTGATCCTTTTGTTCGCCAGCTTTTAACCGAAGTGAATGAATACGATCTCTGCATCACCGAGTTTGTTCGCGTGGTGGATCAACTCTTACCCGAAAAAGTCTTTTATCGTCTTTGCCCTGAACTCAAAAATCAGGGCTTTACCCCTTCTAAAACACCTGTTCGTGTCCAACTTTTAGGTCAACATCCAAACTGTCTTGCTGAAAATGCTAATCGCGCCATTGAGCTTGGCTCACATGGTATTGATTTAAATTGTGGTTGTCCATCCAAAACCGTTAATGGGAGCAACGGAGGAGCAGCACTTCTCAAACAACCTGAATTAATTTATCAAGCGACTCTAGCCTTACGAAAAACCGTACCTAGTCATTTACCTGTCAGTGTGAAAGTGCGATTAGGTTGGGATTGTACTTCACAAGCGTTTGAAATTGCCGATGCCGTACAACAAGGTGGCGCCACTGAAATCACCATTCACGGCAGGACCAAAGCCGATGGGTATCGTGCCGATCGCATCAATTGGGAGAAAATCGGTGAAGTGAGATCTCGCTTGACGATCCCAGTGATTGCTAATGGTGAAATTTGGCGTTGGGAAGATGGTCAAGCATGTTTGAAAGCGACAGGTTGCGAAGATCTAATGGTCGGGCGTGGGGCATTAAATATCCCAAACTTAAGCCTTGTACTCAAACAAAATTGCAAAAAAATGCCTTGGGTGGATATTCAAAAAATCTTGCAAAAATATGCGAAAATGGAAAATTTCCATGATTCCGGTTTTTATCATGTTGCCCGAATCAAACAATGGCTACGCTATCTCAATAAAGAATATCCTGAAGCGGACATCGTTTTTGAGCGAATTAAAACCAGCAAAACAGCAGAAGATCTGAGAGAACGACTCTGTCAGTGCTAAAAAAGTGCGGTCAGAATAGACGGCTTTTTAGTATTATCCCCACTCGTACGATGAGTGCTTACACTCAAACAAAACTTGACTAAAATCAAAAAGTTATCATACAGAACCAGTAGAATCGATGAGTGCTTACACTCAAACAAAACTTGACCAAAATCAAAAAGTTATCATACAGAACCAGTAGAATCGATGAGGCATATACCACAAAAAAGGAGAGGCGCCTTATGAAGACTCGTCTATTGCTTTCTAGCTTAATTATCGCATTAAGCGCAACATCATTTGCCCAAACGCATAAAGCGCATTGGTCCTATAATGGTAAAGAAAGCCCTGAACATTGGGGTGATTTGCTCACCGAATATCAAACCTGTAAGCTAGGGAAGGTTCAGTCGCCTGTTAATCTGGAAGCAGATAACGGCATGAAAGTGGCAAATAAACCACTTAAGATGAATTATTTCCCTGCGGCTTATCAAGTAGAGAATAATGGGCATACCGTGCAAGTCAGCGTTGCACAAGAAAATGCGCCATTTATTACGCTCAACAATAAACCATTCTATTTAAAACAATTTCACTTTCACACACCAAGTGAACATACTTTTAAACGCCAACATTATCCTTTAGAAATTCATTTTGTTCATCAAAGTGAAGATAAAGCATTAGCGGTTGTTGCCGTAATGGTCAATGAAGGTGAAGCTAATCCAGCATTAGCACCAGTAATTGAGAAAAAACTCACCGTTGGACAAAAAGAAAAATTGGCTCAACAGATTGATATTAAAGCGCTAATGCCAAAAGAGATGGCTCGCTTCCGCTTAAATGGATCACTCACGACTCCACCTTGTAGTGAAAACGTGGCTTGGACCATTTTTAAATCACCAATTCAAGCAAGCAAAGCACAAATTGCCGCGATAGAAGAAATGGAAGGGAAAAACAACCGTCCAACGCAACCATTAAATCAGCGTGATGTAGAAGTTGAACAATAAATAAAAAATGCGTGGATAATCTCCACGCATTTTTTATTCAGATTAGAAAGATTAAAGGTGAATATTGCCATCATAGATATGAGTCGCATCGCCAGTCATATAAAGCGGTGAGCCTACGCCTTCCCATTCAATAAGTAAGCTACCACCAGGTAGATCGACTTGCACTTTGTTATCAAGTAAACCTTGCATCATCCCAACAGCTGCCGCTGCGCACGCCCCACTGCCACAAGCTTGCGTTTCACCAGCACCACGCTCATATACACGCAACTTAATGTGGTTACGATTGACGACTTGCATAAATCCAGCGTTTACCCTTTCAGGAAAACGTTCGTGGCTTTCTAAGAGTGGACCTAACTCTGCTACATTGGCCGTTTCAATATTGTCCACTTGAACAACGCAATGTGGATTGCCCATTGATACTGCACCACAAAGCACCGTTTGAACATCGGTACGTAAAATATAGTTTTTTTCAAATTTGTTGGCTGTAAAAGGAATTTTATTCGGTTCCCAAATCGGCTCGCCCATATTGACGCGAATTTGCCCATCTTCTTTTACCGTTAAAACCATCTTTCCTTTTTGCGTGCTTACTGCAATATTCTTTTTATTGGTCAACCCTTTTAAGGTGACAAAACGCGCAAAACATCTTGCCCCATTTCCACATTGCGACACTTCACTGCCATCGGCATTAAAAATACGATAATGGAAATCTAAATCTGGATCATAAGGTGGCTCAACGATTAAAAGCTGATCAAAACCAATACCACGATGACGATCGGCTAAGCGTTTAATGGTTTCAGGGGTAAAATAGGCATTTTGAGTCACAGCATCAACAACGACAAAGTCATTGCCAAGGCCATGCATTTTGGAAAACTGCATGTTTCCTTCCTTGATTTGAAAATTTTTTGGCATTATAGAGAGCAATAAGCCGAATGGCAAATAGCCAAAATAGACAAAGTGCGGTCAAAAAACACTTTATTTTATCACCGCACTTTCATCATTACATCCAAGCGTTATTGCGGATAATCCCTACTGCAATACCTTCAATTTCAAAATGAGGTTGTTCTTCAAGATTAACGACAATCGGCTTAAACTCTTCATTTTCTGCATGCAGATAAATAACGGAACCTTTACGTTCTAAGCGTTTTACTGTCACTTCATCTTCAATCCGTGCGACAACAATTTGCCCATTACGAACATCTTTTGTGCTGTGAACGGCAAGAAGATCACCATCTAAAATGCCGATATCTTTCATAGATTGACCATATACTTTTAATAAAAAGTCAGCTTGTGGTTTGAACATATTAGCATCAACACGATAAGTGCCTTCAATATGTTGCTCAGCCAAAATTGGCTCCCCAGCGGCCACACGACCAATGAGTGGTAAGCCCTCTTCTTCCTCATCATTTGCACTATCATCAATAATGCGAATACCGCGAGAAGCCCCCGCAACAATTTCAATTGCACCTTTGCGGGCAAGTGCTTTTAAGTGTTCTTCTGCCGCATTAGGGGATTTAAAACCTAATTCGCGAGAAATTTCTGCACGAGTAGGCGGCATACCCGTGGTTTCTAAATGGCGTTTTAAGAGTTCCAGCACTTCTTGTTGTCTGGCAGTTAATGGTCTCATATACACTCCTGTTACTTTATACAGAATAACTGTTAGTATATACAGAAAGATGGCGATTGCAACAACTATTTTCTAGTCATAAAAGTGCGGTCAATTTTTTTCATATTTTTGCGTGTTCATCATAAATCTCAAATGTAAATTTTTAGAATTTGACTGGTCGAATGTGTTAAAATGCCTGACAATACCTAGAAATGTCTAACGAAAAGAGAATATTAATTATGTCTGGCATCGTAAGTACTTATCGTAAATTATTAGAATTACCGCTTTCGGTTTTAGTAAAAAACAATCCTATTCCTGCTCAACCTATCGAAGAGCTTCAACTCAACATCAATCAACCTATTCTTTATGTTTTGCCTTATACCTCTCAAACTGACTTCGTGATTTTCCGTCGTAACTGTTTGAGCGTCGGTCTGCCTGATCCAGCTGAAAAGAATGTGATTGATGGCATAGCATTACCACGTTATGTCTATTTAGACGAAGGTCGCCGCTTTTTTAAATCAAAAGGCGCAAAAGATGAAACTGCCAAAGTCTTCAATAAATATTTAGAGTTGCACCGTGATGTTGCTGATTTAGATGTACAACTGATCCCTGTTTCTGTGCTTTGGGGGCGTTCACCCGGTAAAGAAGATAAAGCAAGCTTACCTAATCTTCGCTTATTAAATGGTCTTCAAAAAACCTTTGCGGCAATTTGGTTTGGACGTGATACTTTTGTGCGTTTTTCTCAGGCACTTTCTTTGCGTTACATGGTAAATGAGCACGGTTCAGATGAAAAAATTGCACAAAAACTGGCTCGCGTGGCTAAAATGCACTTTGCTAAACAACGCATTTCCGCGACTGGACCTCGTTTGCCAAACCGCGAAGCGATGTTTAATAAGCTATTAAATTCTCAAGCAATTCAAAATGCGATTGAAGATGAGGCAAAATCAAAAAATATCAGCCGCGATAAAGCCTATGCTGAAGCCGAAAAAATTCTTCATGAAATCGCGGCTAATGTAAGCCATTCCAGCCTTCGTGCGGCGGATCGTTTCTTGCGTTGGTTATGGAACAAACTGTATTCCGGTATTGATGTACAAAATGCCGACCGAGTGCGTAAATTAGCGTTAGAAGGCCATGAGATTGTTTATGTTCCTTGTCACCGTAGTCATATCGACTATTTATTACTTTCTTATGTGCTCTATCACCAAGGTCTTGTACCGCCACATATTGCAGCGGGAATAAACCTAAACTTCTGGCCAGCGGGTCCTTTATTCCGTAGCTGGGGGGCGTTCTTTATTCGCCGTACCTTTAAAGGTAATCGCCTTTACTCTGCAATTTTCCGTGAATATTTAGGGGAATTATTCCACCGCGGTTATTCCGTCGAATACTTCATTGAAGGTGGTCGTTCTCGTACAGGTCGCTTGCTTGCACCGAAAACCGGTATGATGTCAATGACGCTACAAGCACTTCAACATAACCAGACTCGCCCTATTTCAGTGGTGCCTGTGTATATCGGTTATGAGCACGTATTAGAAGTAGATACTTACGCGAAAGAATTACGTGGTGCCGCGAAAGAAAAAGAAAATGCCGGCTTGGTTTTACGTGTAATTAAGAAATTACGTAATTTAGGTCAAGGTTTTGTGAATTTCGGTGAGCCAATTACACTTTCCAATTATCTCAATCACCATTATCCAGAATGGAAAGAACAACATCATGAAGATAAGCCACACTGGTTTAACCATGCAGTTGGATCTGTATCTAATCAAGTGATGGTAAATATTAATAAAGCCGCTGCTGTTAATGCGATGAATTTAGTGGGAACTGCCCTCCTCTCTTCTCGCCAGCGTGCACTTTCTCATGAGCAACTATTAGAACAACTCTCTAGTTATCAAGAAATGTTAAAGAATGTACCGTATTCTACTGATGTGGTACTGCCAACTGATACACCAAAAGCGATGCTTGATCATGTATTAAGTTTAGATCGTGTTGGCGTGCTAGTTGAAAAAGATAACTTTGGGGAAATTATTCGTTTAGAACGTAATTCTGCTGTTCTCATGACGTATTACCGCAACAATATTCAACACTTATTTGTGTTGCCTTCACTTGTTGCGAGTATCGTTTTACATTATGAAGCAATCCAAAAAGATTTATTATTGGATGCGGTTCGTAAAATTTATCCATTCTTAAAAGGCGAACTCTTCCTTCATTTCAATGAAGAAGAATTAAATACACAAATTAAAGCCATTATTGATGAATTTGCGCGTCAGGATGTTATCCAAGCCAATGATAATTTCTTATCGATTCACCGCGCTAAAGTTCGTATTTTACAACTTTGGTCTGCTGGTATGCGTGAAATCTTACAACGTTACTACATCACAGTGAGTATTTTACGTAAAGATCCTGGAATTGCTCGTGGCTTATTAGAAAAAGAAAGCCAATTGGTGGCACAACGTCTTTCTGTATTACACGGTATTAACGCACCAGAGTTCTTTGATAAAGCGGTATTCTCTGCTTTCATTGCTAACTTAAAAGAAGAAGGTTATTTCGATGATGATAAAGAAAAATTACACGAGCTTGCTACAATCTTAGAGCATTTAATTTCTAGCGAAGTTTGCTTAACGATTAATGGTGCTGCAGACAAAGCAGATGACGTTGAGATTGAAGTAGAAGAAGAGGATAAATCAAATAAAGATGAATAATCTTTATCTCTTAAAAGAGATAACAAGAGGCGTGTTTACCACGCCTTTTTTATTGACTTAATAAAATGCTCATCTCTAACCTTTAGATCAAAAAGATTCTCAGGTTATTTTATGTAACATTTTCTTCTAAAAATCCTTTATTATCCATCTTGAATTTCAACGCATTATGGTGTTAAATCGGCACATATTATAAGGGTATAAAATTATAAAAATAAGTGTAGGAATTTATGTGTCAATTACTCGGAATGAACTGTAATACACCGACGGATATTGTCTTTTCTTTTGAAGGTTTCCGTCGTCGTGCGGGTCTTACCGACTGCCATTCAGATGGCTTCGGTATCGCTTTTTTTGAAGGTCGTGGTGTGCGTATTTTTCGCGATAACCATGCAGCCTCTCAATCTCCTATTGCGGATTGTGTAAAACAATACAAAATTAAATCGCTCAATGTGATTGCTCACATTCGTAAGGCAACGCAAGGTGGCGTCACCATTGAAAACACTCATCCCTTTATTCGTGAAATTTGGGGACAAAACTGGGTGTTTGCTCACAACGGTAATTTAAAAGATGTGCCAGATATGTCTGAGAGTTTCTGCCAACCCATTGGCTCAACGGATTCAGAAGCAGCCTTTTGTTATATGGCGGAATACTTGAAAAATCGCTTCCGTCGCAAACCGTCTGAAATGGAAATTTTTGAAGCTATCCAATACATTACCAAAGAGCTCTCACAAAAAGGCACCTTTAACTTCATTCTTTCAAACGGAGAATGGATGATTGCCCACTGCTCAACCAATTTGCATTACTTAACACGTAAAGCTCCTTTTGGTAAAGCGCACCGCATTGATGATGATGGCGTCATTGATTTTAATGATTACGCAAAAGATGGCGACAAAGTCACCATCATTACAACGTTCCCGCTCACCAAAGATGAACCTTGGGTTAAAATGGAACATGGTGGTTTCGTCTTCTTCAAAGAAGGGGACAAAATTGCTGAGGTCGTCGGTGTGGCTAAAGAAATGGAAGATGATGGTACATTAGGCAATCGTGCAGCAGCCTAATAACAAATCACAATAAAAAGCGCGGTCAAAAACATCAGAGATTTTGACCGCACTTTTTATTGGAAACAGATTTATTCGGTTTTCACTCCTAAGTTACCCATTTTTACGCCGAGGTTACCGAGTGAAACAGGATCCAGATAATCCCCTAAGAATTTGAATAACTCACTTAATTCTGTAAATGAGCGTTTGATTTTTACTTGATCTTCTACTTTCCGCACAAATTCATAATGCACATTTTCGCCTTCAAAATAAGCCGTGAGCGTGAGATAAATGGTTTCAAAAAAGTGGCTTTGAGCGCCTTCCTCACCCGGATCACTGATACGGACATTCCAAGTATTGTTAAATAAAACTTCTGTTTTGATTGACATATAGACTTCCTCTGTTTGTTATTTTTTATACTGAAATTGAAACGAAAAACCCGATGATAAAATTTTTGAAATCAAAAACTTTATCATCGGGCTTTTCAAACCAATTGCTCGCATATTTTGCTTTTCGTTGGTAACTGCCTTTGCCTTTACGTTTTTTCTCAACGCGTTGGCGGAATAATTTGTCGTGTAATAGTGCCATCACGGCATTATCTTTCACAACACCTTTGGTGTGTTGATAAATGGGCTGATTTTCAACCGCACTCTTTATTTTTTTCGTCATATTTACCTCTAAAAAATTGCCGTGAAGTGGTTCACGGCAAGTCATTATAGCGAAAATGAATAGAATTACAAAATAGCGAGTACGCTTTCAGGCGGTCGTCCAATTTTAGCTTTTTCACCTTTTACCACAATCGGACGTTCTAATAGGGCTGAATTTTCACTGATGGCTTTTAATAAATCGTCATTCGTTAATGCAGGATTAGCTAACCCTAATGATTGATAAAGTTCATCTTTGGTACGCATCATTTTTCTGACATCATCTAATCCTAATTTATTAGCCAGTTGCTGCAATGCTTCAACAGAGTAGTGTTGTTGTAAATAAAGTTCAATCGTCGGTTGAATGCCTTTTTCTTCTAATAAAGCTAAGGTTTCACGGCTTTTTGAGCAACGCGGATTATGATAAATCGTCACAGACATAACGTTTCCTTCTATTTTATGTTGAATGAGTGGATATAGGATTGATTCAAATTTTAACTTATAATGACAAAAAATACTTGTTTAGGAAGACTTTATGTTAGAAATGCTAAAAAATTGGTATAGCCGTCGCTTAAGCGATCCGCAGGCGATGGGGCTACTTGCCATTTTGTTGTTTGGCTTTATTGCGATTTATTTCTTTAGTGATTTAATTGCCCCCTTGCTGATTGCCATTGTATTAGCATATTTATTGGAAATGCCAATTAATTTCCTAACGAAAAAATTAAAATTTCCTCGAATGCTCGCTACGCTAGTCATTTTTGGTGGATTTATAACCTTGGCGTTATTAATTTTCTTCGGGCTTGTGCCAACATTATGGAATCAAATGATTTCCTTATTAAGCGATTTGCCAGCCATGTTCAATAAGTTACATGAATGGTTGTTAGCCCTTCCAGAGCATTATCCTGAACTTATTGACTATACCATGATTGATACCTTTTTTAGTGCTGCTCGTGCGAAGATTTTGGGCTTCGGTGAATCTGCGGTGAAATTGTCGATTACTTCATTAATGAACCTTGTATCACTGGGTATTTATGCATTTTTAGTGCCATTAATGATGTTCTTTATGCTGAAAGATAAAACTGAGCTTCTTGCGGGTGTGAGCCGATTTTTACCTAAAAATCGTCTTTTAGCCTCTAAAGTATGGAATGAAATGCAGCAACAAATTGCGAATTATATTCATGGTAAGCTGTTGGAAATTTTGATTGTCGGCGTGGTGACTTACATCATCTTTTTAAGCTTTGGTTTAAATTATCCGCTGTTGCTTTCTGTTGCCGTTGGGCTTTCTGTATTAGTACCTTATATCGGCGCGGTATTGGTGACGATTCCTGTTGCGTTAGTGGCCATGTTCCAGTTTGGCATTTCCCCAACGTTTTGGTATTTAATTGTGGCCTTTGCGGTGAGTCAACTTCTCGATGGAAACTTGTTGGTACCGTATTTATTCTCTGAAGTCGTTAATTTACACCCTTTAGTAATCATTATTTCAGTGCTGATTTTTGGTGGATTATGGGGGTTCTGGGGCGTATTCTTCGCTATTCCATTGGCAACGCTCGTTAAAGCGGTGCTGAATGCATTGCCGGATTAGACAGAATTAAAACGATAAAAAGAAAGCTGACGAAAGTCAGCTTTTTTGTTCTTTTAATTTTTGGATATCCAGAATTTCGACACAATCTGTTGTCCCTGCTTTAATACGCCATTTAATATTAAATTCGTAGAGACTAATACCATAAATGCGATCAGTTTCTTTACCTTGTTGATAAGCGGGACGGGGATCTTGAGCGATCACTTCCGTAATAAATCTTGCTAAGTGCGGTCGATTTTTGTGATATTTTTCCACCGCGCTTTGGGCGATTTCTGTAAATTCTACGCTTAATTTTGCAGGTGGTTTTTCTTGCGCGAAACTTGATTTTGCCTCAGGTTCGCTATCAGCATAGGTAATATAAGGTTTAATATCAAAAATAGGTGTACCATCGACAAGATCCACGGATCCTAAATGTAGAAAAACACGACCATGAATGCATTCCACTTGGCGTAATTCAACTTTGGATAAGCCTAGCGGATTTGGGCGATGTGTAGCGCGTGAAGCAAATACACCGACACGTTGATTGCCGCCTAAACGAGGGGGGCGAACAGTAGATTGCCATTTTCCATGGGGCACTTTGTCGAATTGGAAAATAAGCCAAAGATGGCTAAATTGCTCTAAGCCTCGCACCGCTTCTGGTGAATTATACGGAGGGAGCAGTTCCACAATACCAATGCCATCCTGTACTAAATCTGGCTGTCGTGGCACCGAGAATTTTTCTTTGTAAGGCGTGTGAATCACCGCAATGGGGTGAAGAGTCAGTGTTAAATCATTCATAAAAAGGCAATTTCCGTGTAGAATACGCCCTTTATTGTAATCAAAAGTGCGGTCAAAAAAAATGACAAATCATAAATTGAAAATGTGGTGGGAAACCGCTCGCCCAAAAACCTTGCCTTTGGCATTAGCTTCTATTTTTACCGGCTCTGCATTGGCATATTGGGCGGATAAAGAGAGTTTTAATCTTACCGTAATGTTACTTTGCTTACTTACTACCATCTTATTGCAGGTACTTTCCAACTTTGCTAACGATTACGGCGATCATCAAAAAGGATCAGATACCGAAGAACGTATAGGGCCTTTACGTGGTATTCAGCAAGGTGCAATTTCCGCGAATGAGCTCAAATGGGGCTTAATTTTAATGGCCGTAGGTTCATTCTTTTCAGGTGCATTCTTAATTGGTATCGCATATCAAAGTCTTACTGATTTATTGGCCTTTGCTGGTTTGGGTATTCTAGCCATTATTGCTGCCATTACTTATACCGTAGGCGCTAAACCTTATGGTTATTTAGGTTTAGGCGATTTGTCTGTTTTGCTCTTTTTTGGACTATTAGGTGTAGGTGGAACTTATTATCTCCAAACTCACAGCATTGATAGCTTAATTACTCTACCTGCACTGGGCTCCGGTTTATTAGCAACAGCCGTTTTAAATATCAATAATTTACGTGATATTGAGCAAGATGCAAAAGTAGGAAAAAATACTTTAGTTGTACGTATGGGACCGAAGAAAGGACGTATTTATCACTGTGTTTTATTAAGCGTTGCTGCTTTATGTTATGTGCTATTTGCGGCATCAACAGCATTTAGCCCTTGGCATTTCTTATTTTTATTGGCATTTCCATTGTTATTAAAACACGCATTATTTGTTTATCGCAGCAAAGAGCCCGCAGTGTTGCGTCCGATGTTGGCTCAGATGTCTATGATTTCTTTATTTATCAATATCTTGTTTAGTTTAGGCTTGCTTATCGGCTAAATCGGCTTATACTAGAGAAAAAATTTTAACGACAAGGGGTACATTATGTATATCGATACTTCAGAACTTTGTGATATTTATGCTGATCAAGTGGATGTGGTTGAGCCAATTTTTTCTAGCTTTGGTGGCGTCAGCAATTTCTACGGCAAAGTGACGACAGTAAAATGTTTTGAAAATAATGGATTAATTGCCGAAATTCTCGAAGAAAATGGTAACGGCAGAGTGCTTGTCGTAGATGGCGGTGGTGCAGTACGTCGTGCTTTAATTGATGCAGAGCTTGCACAACTTGCCGCAGATAATGACTGGGCGGGCATTATTGTTTATGGTGCCGTGCGTCAAATTCAACAACTTGAAAATATTGATATTGGTATTCATGCGCTTGCACCAATTCCAGTGGGCGCAGATGAAAATAATCAGGGTGAAAGTGATATTCCAGTCAATTTTGGTGGTGTAACGTTCTTCCCTGAAGACTACATTTATGCCGATTTAACAGGTATTATTCTTTCACAAGAAGCATTAGATTTAGAAGACGTTGAAGAAGAATAATTTTGAAATTATAGACCTTTTTAAAGTGCGGTTAGAAATAACCGCACTTTTTTTGTCAAAAATTTTTTGAACAAGATCACATTTTAAACATTTGTTAGTTGAAAGTTTGTAACATTCATTTAACATCGAAAATAGTTCATCTGTAATCAGTTTGGAGGGACTCATGAACGAAACAAACACAACAAAAAATTATAAAAGTGGGATTATCTTTCTGCTGGCGATAGCCTGTTTTTTTATTTTATTAAAATCTTTACCTTTCGCACCTAAGGAAAATGCTGGTTTAGCATTATTAGCCTTTGTGGCGATTCTTTGGTTAACTGAGGCGTTACATGTCACCGTGACCGCTCTTTTGGTGCCATTACTTGCAATTGCTCTTGATTTGGTGACAACCAAACAAGCTTTAGTGGCGTTTGCTGACCCAACCATTTTCTTATTCTTTGGTGGTTTTGCTTTAGCAACAGCTTTGCACATACAAAAACTCGATAAAATGATTGCCAATAAAATCATGGCAATGGCGCGTGGTAATTTGTTTGTCGCTGTGATGTATCTTTTTGCTATTACCGCTTTCCTTTCCATGTGGATGAGTAACACTGCAACAGCCGCCATGATGTTACCTTTAGCAATGGGGATCTTAAGCAAACTTGATAAAGAAAAAGAACATAATACTTATGTCTTCGTATTATTGGGGATTGCGTATAGTGCAAGTATTGGTGGTATGGGAACATTAGTAGGTAGCCCACCAAATGCTATCGTTGCAAGTAACTTACATTTAACTTTCTCTGATTGGTTATGGTATGGTTTACCAATTATGCTCATTTTGATGCCGTTGATGATTGGTACACTTTTCATTGTCTTTAAACCAAGACTTCATTTACATTTTGAACAAAACTTTGAACGTATTGAAATGAATGGCCAACGTGTTTTAACGCTTGTGATTTTTGGTCTCATTGCGCTTTGTTGGGTATTTAGTAGTTATATTAATCCAATCATTTCAAGTGTATTTGGTCTTGCTAAAAATATCGGTAGTTTTGATAGCGTTGTCGCATTGCTTGCTGCTGTCATTATTTGTTCAACTGGTGTGGCAAATTGGAAACAAATCCAAGAAAGCACGGACTGGGGTGTATTAATGCTTTTCGGTGGTGGCTTAACTTTAAGCGCCGTGTTAAAAGATTCTGGTGCAAGTAAAGTATTAGCTGACGGTATTGTATTCTTAGTTCAAGGACAACATTACTATCTCATTGGTTTATTGGTCGCAACCTTCATTATTTTCTTAACTGAATTTACATCCAATACTGCGAGTGCAGCATTATTAGTGCCAATCTTTATTTCTATCGCGCAATCTCTTGGTATGCCAGAAATTGGTCTTGCCTTAATCATCGGTTTAGGTGCTTCTTGTGCCTTTATGTTACCAGTGGCGACACCGCCAAATGCAATCGTATTTGGTACGGGACATGTTCGTCAGAGTGATATGGTGAAAGCTGGGTTTATCTTAAATATTGTGTGTATACTCGTTATCGCGACAATAGGATATTATTTCTGGTTGAATTAATCGTATAAAGGAAAAGGGCGTGTTGGATATATTCAACACGCCCTTTTATTATTTTTTACAAAGATTATGCTTTAATTTCGGAGCGGCTTTTTAAGAAAAAGAGTGCGACTGTTGAGATCAACATCACAAAGCCAACGCCAACATATAAACTCTGTTTGTCCCAGCCCATATCTAATAATTGGCCGGCAATCGTTGGAGCAAGAATTGCACCAATACGACCCACACCAATCGACCAGCCCACACCAGTGCTACGAATATCGGCATCATAAGTAAGCGGATTTAAGGTATAAAGACCGCTGATACAGCCATTCATGAGTGCACCAACTAAAATACCGAATACCATCGCAATCCATAAAACGGACGAGGATAAGATAAAGGTAATGATTGCTGCAGAAGATAAGACAGTGAATAAAATTAACACGCCGCGTGCTGTCCAACGGCTAGCCAGTAAGCCATAGATTAAGGCGCCACAAGTGCCCCCTAATGAGATCATCATTCCGACGCTCACACTTTGCTCTGTCGTCATGCCCGCTTCTTTTAATAAGGCTGGTGTCCATGAGCTAATAAAATAGAAGCTAAACATGATCGCAAAGAACGCTGTCCAAATTAAAAGGGTAGAATGTAAGTATTTTTCGCTGAATAATTGGCTAATAGGTAATTTACTTTTAACTTTTTCTACTTTTTTAGGGAGTTTCCAATCACCGGCTAAACCAATTTTTTTTGCGATTAAATTTAACCGCACTTCTGCATTTTTAGGTTGTTTGGAGGTGAGGAAATCAATGGATTCCGGTAACCAAATAAATAAAATGACCAAGAGCAAACCGGTTAAGATAGCACCTGCTAAAAACACCGCACGCCAGCCATATTCACCTTGTAGCATCACGGCAAACATACCGCCTAATACCGCACCGATACCAAAACCAGCAGCATAGACACTGATCGCGAAGCTACGCCATTTGCGAGAGGAATATTCACTGGTGATCACGTTTGTGCCCACTAAAATACCGCCGACACCAAGACCAGTGATAACACGCCAGAAACCGAGCCATTGATATTGTGAAATAAACGCCGATCCTAACATTCCGATAGCGGAGAGTGACACTGCCATTAATAACAATGGGCGACGACCAATTTTATCCGCAAGTGGCGCAAGGAAAAGTGAGCCAGCCGTCATACCAAACAAGCCGGCACTTAATAAATAACCTAACTCAATCGCCGTGAGGCCAAACTCGCCACGAATGGCTGTTGCCGTGAAGGCAAGGGCTAATACATCAAAACCATCAAGTAAATTCATGATGGCAGCCATGACCACAATCATCCATTGATAAGCCCCCATTGGGCTTTGCTCTATTTTGGCTCTAAGAGAAAGAGTTTCAGTCATTTTATTTCCTTAAGTTAAGCAAACTGGCGGGAGCTTGCGAGAGATTGAAGTTTACGCAAAATCATGCTGAGTACCACGCCATAAGCGGGAACAAACAAGACGATGCCGACAAATAATTTAAATAAGTAATCGACGAATCCAAGACTAAACCAATGTTCAGCCATAAATGGATCGCTACTTTGATAGAATGCTACGCCAAAGAACATGAAAGTGTCGGCAAGAGAGCCAAATGTCATGGAGCTGCTCGGGGCAATCCACCACGTTTTTAGTTGACGTAAACGGTTGAATACTAACACATCTAATAATTGTCCGAAAACATAAGCACAGAAACTCGCAAATGCAATACGGAAAACAAACATATTGAATTCACTGAGAGCTCCTAAGCCTTGATATTGCCCATTAGAGAAAACAACCGACACAATGTAGCTGACGATAAGTGCTGGAATCATCACGATAAAGATGATCCAACGTGCTTCTTTCGCCCCAAATACACGTACCGTTAAATCGGTGGCTAAGAAAATGAATGGGAAAGTGAGTGTTCCCCATGTGCTGTGGAATGAGAAATCATCAGCAAAACCAAGTGCGGTCAATTTTAAATTGATTTCAAATGGAATTTGAACGAAATAGTTACTGGCTGTGATGATGAAGATGTGAAATAAGCTTAATAAAATTAAAGCAAAATGTTTTTGTTGATCATTGAAGATCGGAGTATTAATTTTCATTTTAAGACCTTTTTAGTTGGTTAATCGGGGGTAGGGAACCCGACATGAGAAATAAATCCGCCAAATTGGCGAGCCGTGAATAATACTAGAATTTATTGGGATTGCAAGAAAGTGCGGTCAAAAATCTAGGCATTTTATTTGTTTTAGTTTGATTTTAATAGCAGTGATAAGAATTTTCATTTACACCCAAATGATATTGTACTAGAATTCTCAGGCATTTTTATTTCACATATGCCTGGGGAGCATTCAATGTATAAAACCAATCATTTAAAAACAACATCATTCTTCGCATTAAGCACGTTAACCATCGCGCTTTTTTCAAGCTATTCTTATGGTGAAGAGAAACTTGAGGAAATTAAAGTTACAGCGGAAAACCAGGTAAAACAATCACTTGGCTCTTCTCTTGTGACGGCAAAAGATTTAGAGAAACGTCCTGCGACAAATGATATTTCTGAAGTATTACGTACTATGCCCGGTGTGAATTTAACGGGTAACTCATCCACAGGACAACGTGGTAATAAACGTCAAATTGATATTCGTGGCATGGGACCAGAAAATACATTGATTTTAGTGGACGGAAAACCTGTCACCTCTCGTAATGCAGAACGTTATGGTGTGCGTGGTGAACGTAATTCCCGTGGCGACAGCAACTGGGTGCCGGTTGAAGCCATTGAAAAAATTGAAGTATTACGTGGCCCTTCAGCAGCACGCTATGGCTCAGGTGCAATGGGTGGGGTGGTTAATATTATCACTAAACCTGTTACCAATGATTTACACGGTAGCTTAAGCTATTACACCAACCAGCCAGAAGACAGCGATGAAGGCGCAACGAATCGTGTTGGTTTTAATCTAAGCGGTGCATTAATTAAAGATGTATTGCAATTCCGTTTATATGGTAACTGGAACAAAACACAAGCAGATGAAGTCGGCATTAATGGCGATCCTGCGATTGCTGGACGTGAGGGTGTTCGTAACAAAGATATTAATGGCCGTTTAGTGTGGAATATCAATGAAAAAAATAAATTAACCTTGGATTCCGGTTTTAGCCGTCAAGGTAATATTTATAACGGTGATACACAAAATAGCTCAGCAGGGCTTTATAATAATAAAAACTATCCTGAAACCAAAACTTTGGCAGGAAGCAAAGCTGAAACTGCTCGTTTATATCGTCAGAACTATGCTTTAACCTATGAAGGTAAATTTGATCATTTCGACAATAAAACTTATATTACTTTTGATAAAACTAAAAACAGCCGTTTACCAGAATATTTAGCGGGTGGTCCAGAAGGTAGTTATTCTAGCACGTCAGCTTTTAGCGATTCTATTCTTAAAAATACGCGTTTTAGTTCAGAATTCTATATCCCATTTACCTTGGGTGTAGATCATATGCTGACAGTTGGTTTTGAAGGTGCACATAGCAGTTTAGATGATGACGCTTCTATGACACAGTTACTTGGTGGACGACGAGACAAGAATACAGGGAAGGTGCTTTATGATTTGAAAGAACGCCTACCAACCGGCATCTCAAATGTACGAGGTGGTCATAGCAGTCAAACTGAATGGGCAGTATTTGTTGAAGATAATATTTCAGCAACTCAATCTACCATCCTAACGCCATCTTTGCGTTATGATTACAACACCTATTCAGGTTCTAATGTAAGTGGTGGATTAAACTTCTTACAAAGCCTCAACGATGATTGGAGAATTAAAGGTGGGATTGCAAGAGCTTATAAAGCACCTAACCTTTATCAAACTAACCCAAATTACTTGCTATTTACCTTAGGTCAAGGTTGCCCAACGAATGTACCAAATAATAAAACTTGTTATTTCCAAGGTAATAGCGACATTAAACCAGAAACCAGCTGGAATAAAGAAATCGGAATTGAATATGATAAAGACGGACTTCTTGCCTCTGTGGCTTACTTCCGTAATGACTATCGTAACAAAATCGTGTCTGATGGTGAATTTATTGGTTTAACTAACTTAGGTAACTATGTGTATAAATGGGGTAACGCAAACCGCGCAGTAATTGAAGGTTTTGAAGGTAATCTGACATTACCATTGATCCAAGATAAATTAAATTGGGTAAATAACTTCACTTATATGCACAAAACCAAAAATAAAGATACCGGTAACCCGCTTTCTATCGTACCAAAATATACTTTGAATTCAAGTTTAAGTTATCAAATCACTGATAGTTTGGATGCGATGTTGACTTATACGCAATACGGTAAACAAAAATCCCGTAAAAATCCGGAAAACCGTATGGAAAATGGTAACGACAAGTACGTTAATCAGCTTGCTGGCTCAGAAGATATTGGTAGCTATGCAGTTTGGGGATTAAGCGCGGGTTACAATTGGAAAGACACAATCAGCATTCGTGTCGGCGTAAGTAATTTATTTGATAAACGCATTTATCGTTCATCAAGCAGTACAAATTACAATGCCCATACTTATAACGAACCTGGTCGTGCTTATTACGCAACGGTAAAATATACTTTCTAAGTAAGAATAGATGATTCAAGCCCTGTTTATACAGGGCTTTTTTATGTATGCAGTCAGCTTAGACAACAAACACACAAAGAAATCTTGACTCAATCTATAAAAAATAGATAATAATTATTATCGTTATCATTTTAATTTTTTGAGGGTGTACTTATGAAGAGAGCAAATTTTGCCTTATTGCCACTTGCTGTGTTTATTGCAGCGAATGTTCAAGCTGAAGAACAATTAGATGTGATTAATGTTGTGTCTGAGAATAGCGGGGCAAAAAGTAAAACCAATGTGATTACGACAAAAACAATGGAGCGTAGCACTGAGACTGAATTAAAAGGTTTATTAAAAGATGAGCCAGCAATTAATTTTGGTGGTGGTCGTGGTACATCACAATGGTTTACGATCCGAGGTATGGGACAAGATCAAGTTGATGTGAAAATTGATGGTGCTTATACCGATGCACAATTATTCCATCACCAAGGTCGTTTCATGTTTGATCCGTCTTTATTGAAACGTGTTGATGTGCAAAAAGGAACAGGTTCAGCAAGTGCAGGGATCGGGGCAACAAGTGGTGCGATTGTTGCCGAAACAGTGAGCGCAAAAGATTTGCTCAAAGAAGGGCAAGATATTGGCTTCAAAGTTCACGCAGGTGTAAGTTCAAATAGTGGTTGGTCTAAAGGTGCGACCGTTTATTCTAAAGCAGGCCCATTAGATGCATTAATTTCTGCTAATTTTGTGACTGAACGTGATTATAAAGACGGTAATGGATATAAAGTCAAAAATAGTGCATTAGGACAGCGTGGTTTATTGGCTAAGCTTGGTTTTGATTTGAATGAAAATCACCGAATTGAAGTCAGTCATCGTCAAGAACGTCATTATGGTGTCCGTGCCCTTCGTGAAGAATTTGATTTTGCACAAGACAATAATGAGGCGAATAATGCTCCTCGCTATCGTATCACACAAAATGATACGACAAGCGTAGAATGGAATGGTAAGGACATGGGCTTTGTGACGCACGCTAAAGCTAATGTATATCATTCTGTGATTAATCGTAAAGAGCCTAGTGAGAATTCGAAAACGCGCTTAATTGCGAATGGGGCAAATTTAAATTTAGAAAGCGCAGTGGGTCAGTCTCATCTTATTAAATACGGTGTTAATTATCGTGATCAAGAGGGTAAACCTAATTCGCTAACCGTACAAAACGGTGTTCAAATGAAAAATCAAAAGAAACGTGATGTAGGTGTTTATGCTGAAGGTATTTGGGGCTTAGGTGCTTTTACCTTAACAACTGGATTACGTTATGATCACTTTGATTTCCGAGCAATGAATGGCAAAAAATCGCATAAGGGAAGTGTAAACCCAAGCGTTGGTTTAATTTATGAAGTGAATAATGATCTAAGCTTTAATGCGAGCTTAAACTATGCAACACGTAGTCCTCGTTTCCATGAAGTGATGTTATCTTCAGGTGAAACTCGAGGTCGATCAGCTGTTTACTCAATTGCGTCAAATATTAAACCGGAGAAATCACGTAATGCAGAAGTGGGTTTCAATTACAAACTCGCCGATAATTTCTCCTTGAATGGAAGCTATTTCTGGCAAACTGTAAAAGATACACACGCATTTACACAAGTAAGCTCAGGTTTTTATGAAATCCAAAATGCCGGTAAGCTAAGAAATCACGGGTATGAAGTCGGTGCAGCTTATAAATATGAAGGTTTAACATTACGTGCAGGCGTGGCTTATAGTAAACCTGAGTTAGATGGCAGAACAGTAGATAGTACTGTGACAGCTATTCCGATTGGACGTACTTGGACTACAGGTGTGTCTTATCGCTTTACTCAACCTGATATTGAAATTGGCTGGAAAGGTCGCTTTGTACAACATACCAGTTATGACGCAACAACAAATAACCGTGGCGGTGGTGCAACAACCACTAAACGTCCAGGCTATGGGGTAAGTGATTTCTATATTACATGGAAACCAGCTGAAAATATCAATGTGAACCTTGCGCTAGATAATGCGTTTAACAAATATTATCGAAGCCACAGCCAACGTGCAGGTGTATCAACATTACCTGAACCAGGTCGAGACATTCGTTTAAATGTTAATTATACCTTTTAAATAAATCTCTAATTGCTTAACAGGGAATTAAAAGTGCGGTCAATTTTGACCGCACTTTTTTATTGATTGAATTTGGAAAATAGTGAATTTCAGATAATAAAAAACCCTGCATAGGCAGGGTTCTTCACACAGATTCAAATTATTTTGTACCTGGGATTTTGAAACGGCTGTTAAAGCGTTCAACACGACCACCAGTATCAACAACACGTTGTTTACCAGTGTAGAATGGGTGGCAGCTACCGCACACATCAAGGTTGATGTCTTTGCCTAAAGTTGAACGAGTTTTGATCACGTTACCGCAAGAACAAGTTGCAGTGATCTCTTTATATTCTGGATGAATACCTTGTTTCATAGAAAACCTCAAATTGAAGCCACGCCGCTATAAATGCTTTCCACTTACACCGCGTGAGTTAATAATCGCCGACAATCCGGCACCAAATAGACTGCGAATTATACTGAAAAAATCAAATTGATCAAGAGGTGTGCTTTAGTGATAGAATCATCGCAAAATTTTTGTTTATTTTTGACCGCACTTTAGGAAAGTTATGTTAGCCCAATCCTCTGTTGATACCCCTTTTGCCCATTCTGTTTTACAATGGTATGAAAAGTTTGGGCGTAAAAATTTGCCTTGGCAACAAAATAAAACCCTTTATGGTGTTTGGCTTTCCGAAGTGATGTTGCAACAAACTCAAGTTTCTACTGTTATTCCTTATTTTGAACGCTTTATCAAAACCTTTCCTAATGTGACCGCACTTGCTAATGCGTCGCAAGATGAAGTATTGCATTTGTGGACGGGGCTAGGTTATTACGCCCGTGCGAGAAATTTGCATAAAGCCGCTCAAACCATCAGAGATGAATATCAAGGTGAATTTCCAACGCAATTTGAACAGGTTTGGGCATTAACAGGCGTAGGGCGATCAACGGCAGGTGCAATTTTATCTTCCGTACAAAATCAACCTTATCCGATTTTAGACGGCAATGTAAAACGCGTCCTTTCTCGTTATTTTGCTGTTGAAGGTTGGCCTGGAGAGAAGAAAGTCGAAAATCAATTATGGCAGTTGAGTGAGCAGGTTACACCAACAACGAGAGTGGCGGAATTTAATCAAGCGATGATGGATATCGGTTCGGCGATTTGTACCCGAACAAAACCTAAATGTGATCTTTGTCCTCTAAGTAACGATTGTTTAGCCAATAAACTCGAAAAGTGGACAGAGTTTCCAGGAAAGAAACCCAAAAAATCATTGCCAGAAAAGCAGAGCTATTTTTTGATTTTATCTTATCAAGGAAAAGTCGGGTTGGAACAGCGTGAAAGCAAAGGCTTATGGGGCGGATTGTATTGTTTTCCTCAGTTTGACGATAAACAAACATTATTGAATTATCTGAAAGAACAAGGGATTACCGAGTATCAAGAATGGGTAACTTTCCGTCATACGTTTAGCCATTTTCACTTAGACATTCATCCGATTTATGTCGAAATCGATCGAAAATCGGAAGAGGGCGATCGTTCAGATTGGAAAAAATTATCAGAAAAAGGAAAAGAATCTCGATCTGGTCTATTAAGTGCGGTCAAATATTGGTATGATCCAACGTCACCTGAACAGATCGGGTTAGCTCAGCCTGTGAAAAATTTATTAACGCAATTTGTAAGGAATTATTATGGCTAGAACCGTTTTTTGCGAATATTTGAAACAAGATGCGGAAGGGTTGGATTTTCAACTGTATCCCGGTGAATTAGGTAAACGTATTTTTAATTCTATTAGTAAACAAGCATGGGGCGAATGGATCAAAAAGCAAACCATGTTAGTGAACGAGAAAAAACTCAATATGATGAATGCCGAACATCGTAAATTATTAGAAGAAGAAATGGTGAATTTCTTATTTGAAGGCAAAGATGTGCATATTGAAGGTTACGTTCCCCCATCTAAATAACAAAAGATTATGAAAAAGTATTTATTATTGGCGCTACTTCCGCTTTTGTATGCTTGTAGCGATTCGCCAACCCATCGACGTGGCATTAATTACGACGAAGTGTTTTCAAAAGACACGCAAGGTTTAGATATTTTAACTGGTCAATTCTCCCATAATATCGATCGTATTTGGGGGGTGAATGAGCTTTTAGTTGCGAGTCGTAAAGACTACGTGAAATACACGGACTCTTTCTATACGCGTAGCCACGTAAGCTTTGACGAAGGTACAATTATTGTTGAAACTCAACAAGATCTTAATCGCTTACACAATGCGATTGTCCATACTTTATTGATGGGTTCCGATGCGAAAGGGATCGACTTATTTGCTTCTGGCGATGTGCCGATTAGTACACGTCCTTTCTTATTAGGTCAGGTTGTGGATAACAATGGTCAGCAAATTGCTAACCAAGTGATTGCAAGTAACTTTGCGACTTATTTAATCCAAAATAAATTACAAACTCGTCGCTTACAAAATGGTAACACTGTGCAATTTGTGGTGATCTCAATGATTGCAAACCACGTTGAAGTGCGTGCACAAAAATATATTCCATTAGTCCGTAAAGCTGCAGAACGCTATGGCATTGATGAAAGCTTGATTTTAGGTATTATGCAAACAGAATCCAGCTTCAACCCGTATGCGATCAGTTATGCGAATGCAATCGGCTTAATGCAAGTGGTACCAAGCACTGCAGGTCGCGATGTGTTTGCGATGAAAGGTAAAGGTGGACAACCATCTGCACGTTACCTTTATGATCCAGCAAATAACATTGATGCGGGTGTCTCTTACTTATGGATTCTGCAAAATCAATATTTAGATGGTATTACAAACCCTACCTCTAAACGTTTTGCAATGATTTCTGCCTACAACAGTGGTGCAGGTGCAGTATTACGCGTATTCGATGAGGATAAAGATGAGGCGATCTATAAGATCAACCAGATGTATCCGGAACAAGTATATCGTATCTTAACGACTGCACACCCATCCTCACAAGCAAGAAACTACTTGTTGAAAGTGGATGCGGCGCAGAAGAAATTCCGCGTAAGACGATAATTTCTACGATGAAATACAATGCCCGAAAGAATTTTCGGGCATTATTTTTTGAGAAAGTGCGGTTATTTTTGATTGAGTTTTACAAAATACGTTCTTTTTATAGTCGTTTTGGTTATTAACCACTCAAACACACCAACTTTTTTACTTTTTTTGAATTTAATTGTTGACCGATACCCGAAAAAATAGTTTAATACGCTCCGTTGTCAGGCAGTAGCCAATAACGATAACGCCTCGATAGCTCAGTCGGTAGAGCAGGGGATTGAAAATCCCCGTGTCGGTGGTTCGATTCCGCCTCGAGGCACCATTTCCTCCTTAGTTCAGTCGGTAGAACGGTGGACTGTTAATCCATATGTCGCAGGTTCGAGTCCCGCAGGAGGAGCCAAATTCTAAGAAGCCGCTAAAGTAATTTAGCGGCTTTTTTCTTTCTAGTTTCAATATTTCCTAATCTTCATATAGACAATTCCAATCACATCAATTTATAGCTTTCTCGTTCAGTTTTAGGCAAAATAGAGCAAAATTCCAATGAGTAAAAAAGGATAATGAAAATGACTAAACATTATGATTATATTGCGATCGGTGGCGGTTCCGGCGGGATTGCCTCAATTAACCGTGCGGCAAGCTATGGCAAAAAATGTGCAATTATTGAAGCAAAACATCTCGGTGGTACTTGCGTAAACGTAGGTTGTGTACCGAAAAAAGTGATGTTCTATGGCGCACAAGTGGCAGAAGCCATTAATAACTATGCACCTGCTTATGGTTTTGATGTAGAAGTGAAAAAGTTTGATTACGCGAAATTAGTCGAGAGCCGTCAAGCTTACATCGGTCGTATTCATACGTCTTACAATAATGTGTTAGCGAAAAATAACGTGGATGTTCTAAATGGTTTTGCACGTTTTAAAGATGCGAAAACGATTGAAGTGAGCTATGCAGATGGTTCAACAGAATTAGTAACCGCCGATCATATCTTAATTGCTACAGGTGGTCGCCCAAGTATTCCTGCTGTAAAAGGTGCAGAATACGGAATTGATTCAAATGGTGTATTTGCTTTAAATGAATTACCAAAACGTGTTGCAGTGGTAGGCGCGGGTTATATTGCGGTTGAATTAGCAGGCGTTTTAAATAGCTTAGGTAGCGAAACCCATTTATTTGTGCGTCAACATGCCCCATTGCGTAATCAAGATCCATTGATTGTCGAAACTTTACTTGAAGTGTTAGCACAAGATGGTATCCAATTACATACCAAAGCGTTGCCAGAAGAAGTGGTGAAAAATGCGGATGGTTCGCTTACCTTGAAATTACAAGATGGCCGAGAAACTACAGTGGATACGTTAATTTGGGCGATTGGTCGTGAACCTGCTACTGATGTGATTAATCTTGAAGTAACTGGCGTGAAAACGAATTCACGCGGACAAATTATTGTTGATAAATACCAAAATACAAACGTACCTGGCATTTATGCAGTGGGTGATATTATCGAAGGTGGTATTGAATTAACACCAGTTGCTGTGGCTGCAGGTCGTCGTTTGTCTGAGCGTTTATTCAATAACAAACCGAATGAACATTTGGATTACAATCTCGTGCCAACCGTCGTATTCAGCCACCCGCCAATTGGTACGGTGGGTTTAACTGAACCGCAAGCGATTGAGCAATATGGCGAAGAAAATGTGAAAGTGTATAAATCCTCTTTCACAGCAATGTACACCGCGGTCACTGAACATCGTCAACCTTGCCGAATGAAATTAGTGTGTGTCGGCAAAGAAGAAAAAATCGTAGGCTTACACGGTATTGGTTTTGGAGTGGATGAAATGATTCAAGGTTTTGCTGTGGCAATCAAAATGGGGGCAACTAAAGCAGACTTTGATAATACAGTGGCGATTCACCCAACCGGTTCAGAAGAATTTGTCACAATGCGTTAATTGCAGATAAAGAAAGTGCGGTTAAATTTAACCGCACTTTTGCATTAATGTAATTTCAATCTTGGTTTTAAATAGTGGTTAAGTTTATCCACTAAAATAATCAAGCCAATCTTAATACATCCATGCAAAGCATGTTGATGCATACGATATAAAGACACATACGCAAACTGTGCAAATTTACCTTGAACAGTTAATGGATTTTTCCCAAATTTATTTGAAATGCTGCCCAATGCGGTAAAGCTAGAAAGGGAAACCAAGGTTCCTTTATCGTTGTATTTAAATGCTTTTAATGGTTTTTGCTCAAAAATTGCAAAGATGTTTTTTGCACAAGCTTTTGCCATTTGGTGTGCCGCTTGCGCTCTTGGCGGGACTAATTTACCGTTTGGTTGCATTAATGCTGCACAGTCACCAATGGCAAAAATACTGTCATCTACCGTAGTTTGAAGGGTATCTTTTACCACTAATTGATTGATGCGGTTAAGCTCTAATCCATCGAATTGCTGTGTCACCGTTGAGGTACGAACACCCGCCGCCCACACAATGAGATCAGCTTTGATTTCTTCGCCATCTTTGGTGATTAGCGTGTTAGGTTGGGCTTCTGTGATCATCGTATTTAATTTCACGTTAGCACCCATTTCTTGCAATTCATCTAATACCGCTGCAGATAAATTTTCAGGTAGAGCCGGTAATAAGCGAGGACCCGCTTCAACTAAGGTGACTTGCAAGCAAGAATTATCAATTTTACCGTAGCCGTAAGAAGATAAGTCTTCAGTCGCATGATAAAGTTCAGCAGTTAATTCCACACCAGTTGCGCCGCCGCCAACAATCGCAATATTGACTTTGTTTTCATCCACTAGTTTTTGTTTAAACTCTTCTTCACCGATATCATCTAATGCACGGTTCTCAGAGAATTTAAGGAATAATTCCAACATTCTTTGTTGAAAACGAAGCGCTTGATCAGAGCTATCTAAGAAAATACAGTTATCGGCGACGCCTTTTGTATTGAAATCATTCGATTTACTGCCGATTGCAATCACTAAGTAGTCATAAGGAATGCGACGCGCAACTACAAGCATATCGCCTTCTTGCCCATAAACAGGGGCAAGCTCAACATATTTTTGTTCACGATTAATGCGTGTGATTGAGCCTTGCTCGAAGCTAAAATGATGGTTTTTACCGTGAGCACGATAGCTCAGAGAATCCATACCATCATCCATGACACCTGTTGCAATTTCATGTAATAGAGGTTTCCACAAGTGGGTCGCATTGCGGTCAACAAGCGTTACTTTAGCTTGTTTTTTACGACCTAATTTGTCACCTAAAAATGTCGCTAATTCAATGCCGCCAGCGCCACCACCAACGATCACGACGTTTTTCATAAAGTTCTCCTAAAAGAAAAATTGTTAAAAATGTTAAACTAATGTAATGATAGCATAACAAATAAACAAGACGAAAAAATTTAATGAAAATTGACCGCACTTTATTGATGACAGCGATCGTAAAGCGGTTGTAATTGTTGGATGGTTTGCGTGATAAATAAAACAGGATCAATTTGGCTTAGTTGATCTTTTTCAATACTTTTCCCAATACACCAAAAATCGTCCTCTGAACGCAAGAGAAGATCTTTTTCAGAAATGGCTTTCACTTGGCGAAAATCATCATATTCGCTTTCATCTTCTCGCCAAATATCAAAATCGGCAAATTGTTTGAAATCAAATTGATCAAGCCATTGATTATATTGTTGCACATTAATTTGTGAACGATCTGCACGATAGCAATGCCAATCTAAACACACTCTTAGTCGGCGACGATTTAATAGCACAGAAAAAATGGCTGCAGAATTCTGATTAAACTCATATTTAAAATAAGCGAAGAAATGGGCGCGGACTTGCCAACCATTGGTCCAACTTTCAATATGCGGTTTTGCAAAAGGCATGCCGAGTTGCTTTGAAACTTCTTGAATAATCGCTTTCCAATTATCCCAATGTAATTTGTAATTAGCTTTGATCGCAGGAATATCTTCCGGACAAAATTTCTTCATCTGGGCAAATTGGTAGAAAGGAATATTGAACAGTTCGCAAGATTCAGCATTAAGTGAGAGCATCGTGTTTCCTTAAAAATCACCGTAATTTTTGACCGCACTTTGCGTGAAGAACTGTTTATCTTCCCAACGCAACATAGTCATTCGATTATTCCACACACAACCTGTATCTAAGGCATAAATACCTTGAGGGAGATTCTCATCGACTAAACTTGCCCAGTGCCCAAATACAATCGGGATCTGTTTATAAAGAGGATTATCCAAATTAAACCAAGGTATAAGCTCCGCCGGTGTATCTTTCAAAGAGGATTTACAGGCAAAATCAAAGCGATGATCTGAATAGCAAAAACGCATTCGAGTGAACGCATTAATAATGTAACGATGACGTGCTAAGCCCTGCAAATCTGGCGACCAACGATCGGGTTGTTCTGAATACATATTTTCAATGAGATAATGAAAATCGCCATGCTGTAAAATGCGTTCCACTTCAGCTGCACAAGATTTCGCAGTTTCCAAATCCCAATCTGGCGAAATGCCTGCATGTGCCATCAGGAAGTTTAATTTTTCATTATGCACAAGTAAGGGTTGATGGCGTAACCAGTCAATGAGTTCATCAAAATCGGGCGCATTAAAAATAGCATCGACTCGATCACGAGGCTTCACTTTTTTAATACCCAGTGCGGTCGCAATTAAGTGTAAATCATGATTGCCCAGCACTGTCTGTGCTGCATTGCCAAGGGATTTAACAAAACGAAGACATTCAAGTGACTTATCCCCACGCGCTACAAGATCCCCCACAAGATAAAGTTTATCTTGCGTAGGATTGAAATCTACACGTTCTAATAAAAGCTGTAATTCATCATAACAGCCTTGCAAATCACCGACGAAATAGGTTGCCATTTTTGACCGCTCTTTTACTCTTCTGAATCTAAGATTTCATCTTTATTGATATCAGCTGGTGGATTATCCGCCAACCAGTTCGCTAGGCGTGCATAATCTGCGATAGCCAAATTTTCTGCACGTGCATTTAAATCAATACCAAGTGCGGTCAGATTTTCAGGTGAAAATAGTGTTGAGAGAGCATTACGCAATGTTTTACGACGTTGATTAAACGCTTGGGAGCAAACACGGTTCAACCAATATAAATCTTTTACAGGGTGCGGTAATTCTTTATGCGGAATTAAACGCACAACGGCTGAATCTACTTTCGGTGCTGGTTTAAATGCAGAAGGTGGTACTTCAAGTACAGGCATCACTTGGCAGAAATATTGCGCCATAATGGTTAAACGACCGTAAGCTTTGCTATTTGGGCCTGCGCATAAGCGTTTTACCACTTCTTTTTGTAGCATGAAGTGCATGTCTTGAATCACATCGTGATACTTAAATAAGTGGAACATCAATGGGGTAGAAATGTTGTAAGGCAAGTTACCAAACACGCGTAATTTCTGACCTTTTTCTGCTAAATGTTCTTTTGTATAAAGTTCACCAAAATCAAATTGCATGGCATCCGTTTCAATAACAGTGAGCTTTTGATGTAAAAATGGATGATGACGTAAACGTTCAGCTAAGTCTCGGTCAAGTTCTACTACGGTAAGATGCTCGACAAGTTCTCCAACAGGTTCGGTTAATGCACCAAGCCCTGGGCCAATTTCTACTAAGAATTGATTCGATTGTGGATGAATTGCCGCCACGATACCTTGAATCACAGAAGTATCATGTAAAAAGTTTTGCCCAAAGCGTTTACGGGCGGTATGACCTAAGTGTTTTTTTGAATTCATAAGTACTATTTAATAAGAAAATTGCGGTTATTATAGAGCCTGTATTTCTTTTGTAAATCATTCCTAAGTCTTGATACAACTTACAAATTAGTAAAAAAAGTGATTTTTTTCTGTTCAATTTTATTTTAATCTTTCGTCTAACATTAAAAACGGCTATAATTCGCCCGTTTTTCATTTATAGCCGCAAAAAGTGCGGTCAAAAAAATCATAATTTTAGAGGATAAAATGGCAAAAGAAGATTGCATTGAAATGCAAGGCACAATTTTGGAAACCTTACCAAATACCATGTTCCGTGTTGAGTTAGAAAATGGTCATGTAGTGACTGCTCATATTTCTGGCAAAATGCGTAAAAACTATATTCGTATCTTAACAGGCGATAAAGTAACTGTAGAAATGACGCCTTATGACTTAAGCAAAGGTCGTATCATTTTCCGTAGCCGTTAATTTTAGAATTAGAAAAAGCCGATATGTTGATATCGGCTTTTTTTGTTTGAAAAGCGTACAAATTATTTGAAGTCTGTAAAAAAATCTGTATAATCAGCGCCCTTAGCCACGTTCATTTTTTCGTTCCTTGCCTTTGCAGATTGGTGGCTAATCTACGTCAAAGGCTGATTAACCCGTAAGGAGCAGTAATGCGTCACTACGAAATCGTGTTTATGGTTCATCCGGACCAAAGCGAGCAAGTACCAGGTATGATCGAACGTTACACAGGTTCTGTTAAAGAAGCTGGTGGTCAAGTTCATCGCCTAGAAGATTGGGGTCGTCGTCAATTAGCGTACCCAATTAACAAATTACACAAAGCACACTATGTGCTTATGAATGTAGAAGCGCCTCAACAAGTCATCGACGAGCTAGAAACGACTTTCCGTTATAACGATGCTGTATTACGCAGTCTTGTTATCCATACTAAGCACGCCGTAACCGAAGCGTCCCCAATGAAAGCGGCTAAAGAAGAACGTAAACCTTTAGCTGAAGTTGAAAACAACGATTTTGAGGATGCTGAAGAGTAATTCAAAACTTGATAATCGCTTCTCGTTAATCGGCACAGTGTGTCAATTACCTAAACGAAGCAAAAGCCCTAACGGGATTGCGCATTGCCAGTTTTGGCTAGAACATCGTTCCGAACAAGTCGAAAGTGGTTTATCACGCCAAGCGTGGTTAAAGATGCCAGTTCAAGTCAGTGGCAATCAGTTAATAGAAAAAACTCAAAGCATTACGGTCGGCAGTAAACTTCTTGTGGTGGGGTTTATAACTTCACATAAAACCTCAAATGGTTTAACGCAGTTAGTATTGCATGCCGAGCAAATCGAATTTATAGATTAGGAGACAGCCAAATGGCACGTTATTTCCGTCGTCGTAAGTTCTGCCGTTTCACAGCGGAAAATGTTGTTGAAATCGATTACAAAGATATCGCTACATTAAAGAACTACATTTCTGAAAGCGGCAAAATTGTACCAAGCCGCATTACCGGTACTCGTGCAAAGTACCAACGCCAATTAGCACGCGCAATCAAACGCGCTCGTTATTTAGCGTTATTACCTTACTCTGATTCTCATCACAATTAAGAAGGAGTTAGGAAATGCAAGTAATTCTTTTAGATAAAATCGTTCACCTAGGTAACGTAGGTGATCAAGTTAATGTTAAATCTGGTTTCGCTCGTAACTTCTTAATCCCACAAGGTAAAGCGGTTATGGCAACTAAATCTAACATTGAACACTTTGAAACTCGTCGCGCAGAGTTAGAAGCAGCGGCAGCCGCAAGTTTAGCAGCAGCTCAAGCTCGTGCAGCACAAGTGACTGCATTAGGTTCTGTAACTATCGCATCTAAAGCAGGTGAGGAAGGTCGTTTATTCGGCGCAATCACTACTCGTGATGTAGCAGAAGCAGTAACTGCAGCAGGCGTTGAAATTGCGAAAAGCGAAGTTCGTTTACCAAACGGTCCAATCCGTACTCTTGGTGATCACGATGTTCGTTTCCAACTTCACGGCGAAGTATTTGCAACATTAGATGTAATCGTTGTTGCAGAATAATTATCAAAGTTTTTGATAAAAGAAAACCCGACGTAATGTCGGGTTTTTTGTTTTCTAGATTAAGAAAATATTTTTCTTAGTCAAAGATAATACCTCAAATTATTTAAATTTATCTGCATATTTTTCAGTATTAATCCAAGAATGATCTTGTTCCCAAGTAAACCGCCATTTTCTTACAGGACCAGCCATAACATTTAAATAATAATTGTCATAACCTGCAATAGTTGCAACCGGATGGTATCCTTTTGGTACTTGAACAACATCCCCATCATACACTGCCATACATTCATCTAGTGAACGATCATCAGTATAAACTCGTTGTAATGCAAAACCCTGTGATGGTGAGAAACGATGATAGTAGGTTTCTTCCAAATAGGTTTCAGTCAGAGAGTTTTTATTGTCATGTTTATGGCTAGGGAAAGAACTTGTATTACCTTCATCTGTAAATACTTCGACAACCAATAAGGCATCTGCGGTTTCAGTTTCAGGGAGGATATTATGTACTAAGCGTTTATTATTTCCATATCCGCGTTTTTCTACGCCAACATCCTCAGGTTTAATTAAGCGAATGGGTAAACTACCTTGACTTGGTGCTCTACAAACAGCCAATTCTAAATAACTTTCAGCTTTGATTTGTACTTTTTGTTGGTGTGGAACATAGACTGAATAAGGTGGAATGCGCTCAAATGGGGATGCGCGATTACCAATATGCTCGAAAGTGGCTTGGGATGTAACAATAGTAGCCTTACCAGCAACGAGAACAAAACAGGTTTCAGTATTTTCAGTATCAAAAGTTAGTTCTTGCTCTTCTTGTAGATGGTACATTTCAAAACCAACGTACTCCCAATTTGCTGTTTTTGGGGTGATTTTTTGTACTTCACCATTCTTTTCAGGATGATCTTTTCGTGATTTGGATAGTAAATAACTCATTTCATGCTCCTAAAATAGCCAAATAACTTCTTAAGATAATACTCCGTTCAGTGAATTAATCTAGCGAGATTTATATAAAATCAGACATAGATCACATAAATGAAATAAAAAGTTCAAATCCATTATTTTTGTATTTAAATTTTCAAAATAGAGATCTACTATGGAATTGTATATAGAATCCACAAGGATGAGTGTGTGTAATTTATAAGCTTAGTCTGTGGATTAACAATGGAATATTCATCAGGAGGAGGTGTATGGACATTGAACTAAGAAATAGATACTTATTTTCTCAAAAGTTAGTTAAAGAAGTTGGGGAAATTGCACTTGATTTTTATCTTAATCGTAATGAGTTAAAAATCGAATGTAAGAAAGGTGATTTGCAAGATCAAGTTAGCATTGCAGATAAAACTGTTGAAGCAAAAATCAAAGATGCACTGAAAAGCCACTTTCCTCAAGATGGTTTTTTGGGAGAGGAATCTGGTGCTGAAAATTTAGCCTGTGAGTACTGTTGGGTAGTAGATCCTATTGATGGAACTAGCTCATTTTTATATGGCTTAAATGCTTGGTGTATTTCTATTGCAATTCTACACAAAAATCAGATTGTTTGTGGCGTGATTTTTGATCCTGTTCATAATGAGCTATTCAGAGCAATGAAAGGAGATGGTGCGTTTCTGAATGATCATCCTATTCGCACATCTTCTTCTATTTCATTAAAAGAGGGATTAATAGGATTAGGAGTATCTCACCGGGTTCATCCTAATACATTTACGCCTGTGTTAAATCATATTTTACTCGATGGTGGGATATTTATTCGTAATGGTTCAGGAGCATTAATGTTAGTGTATGTGGCTGCTGGTCGCTTGATTGGGTATTTTGAACCACATATTAATGCATGGGATGTTTGTGCTGCCATTATTATTGTTCAGGAAGCTGGAGGTTATGTGAATAACTTCCTTGAAAAAGATGGATTGTTAAAGGGTAATTATATATTAGGTTGTTGCACAGAAGAACTGTTTCTAAGACTTAACCGTATTATACGTGTTAATGACTAATAATGTGCACCAATGATATCTACATTTTCATTAATAAAAAGGAGTTTTATATGAAAGACTTACTTTATAAATATGGATTTACTCCCGTTTCATTTTTCCAACTTATTTTAATTACTGTAAATGCTCAGCTAATTTATGCTTTTTGGGATATCCGAAATAGTGTTCCAGGTGGATTTCCTGCAGCATTAGGTGTGACAGATCAAGAGGCTGGTTATTTGTATTCAATGCAAGGACTTGTAATTATTCTAGGTACAATAGCATTAGGTTGGGTTGGCGATCGATTTTCTATACGAAGTATTATGCTGTTGTCTACTATTGGTGTTGGTAGTATATCTCTCTTTCTTACAATTTGCTCACCAGGATTAAGTATGCCAGTGCTACTTGCATGTTTTTTTTCTATGTTGTTTTTTAGTGAAGTGTTATTCAAACCAGCTAATTTTAAGGCTTTAAGAATTTCAACTTCAGAAGAACATCAAGGTGCTGCATTTGGGTTATTTGAATTTGGTCGAGGCCTATTGGCTTTTCTTATTTCATTACTATGGACAGCCATGCTCTATTATCAGGCTAGCCCAAAAGCTATGATGATGACAAGCTGTGTTATTGTGATTGTTACAGGGCTTGCAGTCTTTTTTGTCGTACCGAAGGGACAAAAGGTTGGAGATGATGCTCAAGCAAATAGTACAAAAGAAGCCTTAAGTGGTGTTTGGCAAGTTGCCAAGTTACCAGTTGTTTGGATTGTTGGGGTTAATGTATTTTGTATCTATGGGGCATTTGTTGCGGCAGGTACTTATTTTGCTCGCTTTTTGCAGGGGGGGTATGGAACCAGTGCTGTAGCTGCAGCTGTATTTGCAACTGTTGTGATAGCGTTGCGAATGCTGCCTTTAGTATCAACAGTATTAGTTGAAAAAGTTTTCGATTCTACAGCTCATTTTATGAGATTAATGCAGGTAATACTTACTGTAATACTGTTAGCGATTTCATTTATATTTTTTAGTAACCATCCTGATATTTCTTTGTATGCAAATGGCTATTTGCCTAATCAAGCACCAGATAATCTTATTTCTCCTTCAATATTCTGGAGTTTAATTGTATTAATGTTATCTGCTTCAGCATGTATTTTTATGATTAGAGGAGTTTATTATGCACCTATTGGTGAGTTAGGGGTGGCTAAAAAGCATTCCTCTGCAGCAATGTCTTTTGCAATTACTATTGGTTATTTCCCAGCATTGTTGGCACCTATTTTATTAGGTAGACTTGTAAAATCTCCAGACAAAGATGCAACAGGTCAAATTATTCGTTCTTATCTAACAGATACTCAGATTCTAGGATGGGCATTTTTAGGGCTTGCAGTATTAGTTGCTATATCAATTCTTATGTCTCATATTTTAATTAAATTAAAACAACAAAGATCTTAAAATTTAAATACAGGTTAGAGTCTTATGGATAAATTAATTAATGGAAGAAATTGGATGTCTTTTTGTGATTCTGGGTTATGTATTTCAGAATTACTGATACCGGGTACACACGATACAATGACAGCTAGTTGTCAGCAGAGATACTATAAAACACAACATTTATCTCTTGAGGAACAACTATCCTGTGGTGTGCGGTTTTTAGATATTCGATTAAGACAAGAGATGGTTGCCGCTCACAGAGAATGGATAAGCCATATTACATTTGATCAAATTATTAAAAATTGTCATGATTTTTTACAACAAAATTCCAAAGAGTTCATTTTGATGCGTATTCAAAATGCCAATGAGAATAAGGATGACTTTGAGGCGTATGGAGTATCTTTGTTAGAGAAAATAAGCCAGTATGCATCTATGTTCTATTTTTGGACTGAGAATGAGTTAGATATGGAGGGAAATCCTAAATGGCCTAGGGTTGAAGATGTGAGAGGAAAAATTATCGCTTTAGAATGTTCTCCTGTTCAATTTAAATTTAATCATTTGGAAAACAAATTCTGGGCAGCAAACTGGCATTGTAACCCTAATATAGAATTGCAAGATTTGTGGGATGGTCCAACTATTCATCAAAAACAGGAGGCAGTCGAACACCTTATCCAAAATAGTATACGTATTCCAGCTGATAAGCTCATTCTCAATCATATTAGTGCGACTAATGGGGAATTTGGTTTTCCTGATCTTTATGCTGAAAATTTAAATCCATATACACAAATATTTTGGAAAAGTAAGCAGGGGATTAGAGGGGTTCAAATTTATGATTTTATTGATCCAAGCTTGTCTAGAGAAGTTTTTATGCTAAATCATTAGCAGGATGAAATCCTTCTCGATTATCCTTTTTAGTTAATTGTTGAATAAGATATACGACAATTCAAATTCTGTGAGGCGATACATTCCAATAAGTGTATCGCTTTTTTATTTTTAAAATCAGACATAGATCACAAAATGAAATAAAAAGTTCAATTTTAATCAAATATGAATTGAAAAGTTCGATTTATTGCCCTAATCTATGTTAACCCTAGATAGTGAATATTGTTTTTTATGCAAGTTGTTATTCATTTGTCGCATCTTAATTTCTGAAACTGTATGAAGGAGTTCAAAATGGAAACTGTTTATAACTTTATTAATGGTAAACAAGTGCCAAGCAGAGGGACAAAAGCGCATCCAATTTATAATCCAGCCACAGGTGAACAAATTCGCCAAGTGATTATGAGTACTCCGGATGATGTAAATGAAGCTGTAGAAGTAGCACATAAAGCGTTTGCTGATTGGTCAGCAACCTCTCCGCTACGTCGTGCCCGGATTATGTTTAAATTTAAAGAATTGCTAGAAAGAGATTGGGATTCATTAGCTCGTTTAATTGTTGAGGAGCATGGTAAAGTTTATTCTGATGCTTGTGGTGAATTGACTCGTGGTTTGGAAGTTGTTGAATTCTCATGCGGTATTCCTCATTTATTAAAAGGTGAATTTTCAGAGCAAGCAGGACGTGGCATCGATATTCATTCATCTTTGCAACCACTAGGGGTAACAGTTGGTATTACGCCATTTAACTTCCCTGCAATGGTGCCAATGTGGATGTTCCCAATTGCATTAGCTTGCGGCAATACCTTCATTTTAAAACCAGCTAAAGCAGATCCTTCCTTATCTATTCGTTTAGCTGAACTGTTAAAAGAAGCAGGTTTACCAGATGGCGTATTTAATGTGGTGCATGGTGATCGTCACGATAATGAAATTTTATTGCGAGATCCGCGTGTTCATGCGGTGAGTTTTGTGGGTTCTACACCAGCGGCAGCGCATGTATATAAAGTTGGTTCAGAATTTGGCAAGCGTGTACAAACTTTTGGTGCAGCGAAAAACCATGCATTAATTATGCCAGACGCAGATATTGAATCTACTGCAAATGCTTTATTAGGTGCCGCATTTGGTGCGGCGGGAGAACGTTGTATGGCATTGGCATTGGCGGTTACGATTGATGATGAAACTGCAGATAAATTAGTGGCAGCTTTAAAACCAAAAGTAGAAGCACTGCGTTATGGTCCAGGTATTCCAAAAGATGGTGAAAAAGAAATGGATTTTGGTCCATTAATTACTCAGCAACATCTCAACAATGTGACAAATTATATTACAACTGGTGTGGAAGAAGGTGCAACACTTCTTGTTGATGGTCGAGGTAAAAAGCCAGTTGGTCATGAGAATGGTTTCTTTATCGGGGGTTCCTTGTTCGATAATGTCACTTCCGATATGGTGATTTATAAAGAAGAGATTTTTGGACCTGTATTGGGAATTGTCAGAGCAAAAAGCTTTGAAGAGGCTATGAAGTTAATTAATGAACATCCTTATGGAAATGGTACTGCTATCTTTACCTCTGATGGTGGTGCTGCTCGTGAGTTTGCATATCATGTTCAAGCGGGAATGGTGGGCATTAATGTGCCGATTCCTGTACCGATGTCATTCCATTGTTTCGGTGGTTGGAAGCATTCATCTTACAGTACCTTGAACGTTTATGGTCCGGACGGTGTCCGTTTCTATACGAAGATGAAAACAACGACAACACGTTGGCCAAATAAATATGTAATTGAAAATGCTGCATTTAGTATGCCGACACTGTAATTAACATAATTTTTTAAATCATAAAGAGGAGATAATTGCGTTGAGGATGTTATCTCCTCTTGTTCTATGCAATAAATAGTAAGGATATCATATGAAACAAGTTCGTATTGGTTTGATAGGTACTGGATATATCGGTCGTTGCCATGCCATTGCTTATGCTCAGGCGCCAACAGTATTTCCACTTGATGCTGAATTGGTTCTGGAATATTTAGCCGAGATTACGCCAGAATTAGCCGAGGAAAAGGCAAAAGAATTCGGTTTTAAACGTTTTACAGGGGATTGGAGGGATATTGTGCAAGATCCAAATGTGGATGTAGTAGATATTTGCACTCCAAACTTTCTCCATAAAGAAATTGCATTAGCGGCTATTGCTAATGGTAAACATGTTTACTCTGAAAAGCCGCTAGCGCTCACAGCAGAAGATGCAAAATTAATGTATGAAGCGGCAAAGAAAGCAAATGTTAAGACCTTGGTTGGGTTTAATTATATAAAAAATCCAACTACTCAATTAGCCAGAGAAATTATTGCTAATGGTGAAATTGGAGAAGTAGTACATTTTTATGGTACTCATAATGAAGATTACTTAGCTAACGAAAATACACCATTAGATTGGCACTGTGTGAAAGAAAAAGCAGGACTAGGTGCATTGGGGGATTTAGCGGCTCATATTGTACAGATGTCTCAGTACTTATTAGGGCAGGATATTCGGGCTGTTATTGGAGACATGCAAACAGTAATTAAAAATCGCCCAAACCCTCATAATGTACAAGAGCGTTTAGCTGTAGAGAATGAAGATCAGGCGACAGCTTTGGTTCGATTTGATAATGGATGCATGGGAACGATTGAAACGTCTCGAATTGCATGTGGACGAAAAATGGGACTGAGCTATGTGATTACGGGGACAAAAGGCAGTATTTCTTATACTCAAGAAAGAATGGCTGAATTAAAGCTTTATTTACATGATGAAGATCCAGCAAGACAAGGATTTAAAACAATCCTTACTGGACCATTGCATCCTGATTACAAGAATTTTTGTGTGAGCGCAGGTCATGGTATTGGTTTTAACGATCAGAAAACGGTGGAGATCAGAGATTTAGTAAATGGTTTAGCTTCACCTGAAGGTGTTTTATATCCTGATTTTGAAGAAGGATATAAGGTGTCTCGCGTGTTAGATGCAATAGCATTATCGTATCACCAAAAACGTTGGGTAAACGTGGAAGAAATAGCGTAATTCGATGAGGGGCATTCAATTATAGTGCCCCTTATTTTTTATTATTAATCGGAAGATTTTGCGAATAGTAAATATTTTCAACTAAAAAGTAAGATCTACTTCACACTTTCAAAAAATGACAGTTGCAGAAAATCTTCTTTTAATGATATAGATAGTGTTGGATGATTTATTCCAATTTGTGCATTGGTGAAATTTATATTCGCATACTGAGAGAGTATAGCTGTATTTCAATCTTTGTTATTCGTTTAACTGATAAAGGGAGTAGCATTATGAAAAAAACATTGCTTGCGTTACTTTTTGGTGGAGTTTTATTAACGTCTCAAGCTGTTGTCGCTAAAAATGTTGTGATTGGTGCACCAATGGTTGCCTTTTCTGATAAATGGCAAACTTATCTTCAAGATGCCATTCGTGAGTTTGATAAAGCACATGATGATGTGGAAATTAAACTTGCAGATGCGAATGGTGACCCCGCTCGTTTATTAAACGATGCAGAAACATTTATTGATCAAAAAGTTGATGCATTACTAGTGGTTCCAACAGATCCAAATATTGTTAAGGTTATTGGCAAAAAAGCGAAACGAGCCGGTATCCCTCTCATTATTATCAACCGTAAACCATTAGACGAAGATATGCAGTTCGTTACTAGTTATGTAGGATCGGATGAAATCGAAGGTGGACGTATTCAAGCTAACTTCATTGTTGATACCTTAAAAGGTAACCCTGCTGAAGCTGCTATCTTGATGGGACCTTTAGGTCAGGATGCTCAAATTAAGCGTACACAAGGTAATAAGGAAATTTTTGGTCAGCATAAAAATATTAAAATTTTTACGGAACAAGAAGGTAAATGGGATAGAGCTAAAGGCTTAGAAATTGCAGAGAACTTACTTGCGGCAAATAAAAATTTAAATGTTGTTGTTAGTAATAATGATGAAATGGCGATTGGTGCGGTATTAGCAGGTAGAAAATTAGGTCTTAAAGATGAAGATTTAATTATTGTTGGTCTTGATGCAACACCTGATGCATTAGATTATTTAGGTAAAGGATTAGATGCTACGGTATTCCAATCAGCTGCAGGACAAGGTTCTGCGGGGGCTGAAATGGCCTACCTTGCTGCAAAAGGTGAAAAAGTTCCGGCTGTGAAATGGGTACCTTTTGAACTCGTTACACCAGATAAAAAAGAGGAATATCAAGCAAGATATAAAAAATAGATTTTCTCATCTAAATAACGGAAGGGTCATAACCCTTCCGGTTAAAGCTAAAGAGATTTATTAATGGAGGGATGAACAATGTTAAAAAAAGTATGCATTTTAGTTATTAGTCTCTTTTTCGCCCCAGTTATTTTAGCCAAGTCGATAGTAGTTGGTGTTTCAATGTATAGCCTTGCAGATAAATATCCCACGTATTTGCAGGATTCCATGGATAAGTTTGTCACCTCCCAATCTAATCTTAAATTTAAATATGCCGATGCGAATGGCGATCCCGCTAAGATGTTAAATGATGTGGAAAATTTTATTGATTCAAAGGTCGATGCGTTGATTATTATGCCAACAGATCAAAAGATCGTAAAAGCCATTGGATTAAAAGCAAGAAAAGCGAAGATTCCTTTAATTGTGGTGACAGTGAAACCGAATGAAGAAGACATGCAATACGTAGCGAGCTACGTTGGTTCTGAAGAAATTAAAAGTGGTGAAATGCAGGGCAAATTTATTGTTAATTCATTGAATGGTAAACCAGCTAAAGCCATTATTTTACTTGGACCGTTGGGGTTAGAAGCTCAAATTAAACGAACAGAAGGTAATAAAAAGATCTTTGCTCAGCATCCTGAAATTAAAGTGGTCGCAGAACAAGAAGCAAAATGGGATAGAGCTAAGGGGATGGAAGTCGCAGAAAACTTGCTTTCAGCTCACCGAGATACAAATGTAATTCTAAGCAATAATGATGAAATGGCGATAGGGGCTTTATTGGCTGCAAAGAAACTTGGCTTTAAAGATGAAGACATACTCATTGTAGGAATTGATGCAACACCAGATGCTTTAGCTTATTTAGGTAACGGATTAGATGCTACCGTTTATCAATCTGCATCAGGACAAGGACGATTGAGTGCAGAAATGGCCTACAAGGCTGCGCTTGGTGAAGAAGTTCCCAAATATAACTGGATTCCTTTTGAATTGGTTACCCCAGAAATGAAGGAACAATATATCAACAAATATAAGGAGTAAATTTACCGCACTTTATAACGTTATTTCCGTATTTATTTTTACCGAGTCAAGGAGTTAAACATGACGAATAGTAATAGCTCAAATTCTCCCTATATTTTAGAAATGAGAAATGTATCGAAAACATTTCCTGGGGTTAAGGCATTAGATCAGATCAATCTCCGGGTCAAGCGTGGAAGTGTTCACGCTCTGATGGGGGAAAATGGAGCTGGTAAATCCACATTGATGAAAATTCTATATGGAATTTATATTCCTGATGAAGGTGGAGAACTTATTCTAGATGATAAACCTTTTAAACCGGGACGTCCTATTGATGCAATTCGTCGAGGTCTCACTATGGTGCCTCAGGAAATTTCTCCTGCTGCTAATTTGACGATTGCGGATAATTTTTATTTAGGTCGGGAAATAACGAAAGGTAAATTTTTCCTTAATCAAAAAGCAATGAATGAGCAAGCTTCCGCTATTTTAAAAGAACTTGGTGTGCCAATGGATGTGACAGAAAAAATGTCCGATGTATCGGTGGCAAAAGCTCAGTTGGTTGCGATTGCGACAGCCGTTTCTAATGATGCGAAGGTGATCATTATGGATGAGCCAACAACGGCATTAACTGAAAATGAAGTAGATCAACTTTATCGCATTATTGAGACGGTTAAAGCAAGAGGCATTGCGATTATCTTCATCTCTCACAAATTAGATGAAGTCTTTAGAGTGTCTGATGAGATCACGGTAATTCGCGATGGTCAATATGTGGATACGAAGCCAACAAAAGAAGTGACCAAAGAACAACTCATTTCCATGATGGTTGGCCGTGATATGTCAGAAATGTTCCAACGTGAGCGTTTTGAGTTATCTGATGAGATTGTTTTAGAAATTAAACATTTTACCCGAGAAGGAAAATATCAAGATATTAATTTTGCTGTACGTAAAGGTGAGATCTTTGGTATTGCTGGATTAGTTGGTGCAGGTCGTTCGGAAATTGTAGAAGGCTTATTTGGTTATAAACCTGCGGATAGTGGTGAGATTTATATTAAAGGCGAAAAAGCGATTATTAATAATCCGCTAGATGCCATGAAGCATAAAATTGGCTTTGTAACTGAAGACAGAAAATTGACAGGCTTATTCCTAAATCTGAGCATTACAGACAATATGATTATGCCGGAAATGTCGCCTTATTTAGAGAATTTCCTTGTATCTGTTGCAAGAGCACAAAAAACGGCAAATGAACAAAAAACAAAACTCAAAATAAAAGCGCCAAATGTGGATGTGATTACGAATAATCTGTCTGGAGGTAACCAACAAAAAGTATTGCTTGCTCGTTGGTTATTACTAGAGCCTGAAATTTTGATTTTAGATGAACCAACAAAAGGGATTGACGTAGGGGCTAAAGCTGAGCTCTATAAATTGATGGTTGAGTTATCAAAACAAGGTAAAACGATCATTATGATTACGTCAGATATGTTGGAGCTTTTATCAATGAGTGATCGCGTTATGGTTATGCATGAAGGGCATCAAGTTGGCATCATTCCACATACAGAATTGACTCAAGAGCGAGTACTTGAATTGGCTTCGGGTTAGTGTCTATTAATTAGAATAGTTTATTTATTAAGATTAAAAAAGTGAGAGGTTTATTATGGAAAACGTGACACTGAAGAAAATGATTAATGCGTATGGAATGGTCTTAATTTTAATTCTTCTCTTTTTGGCATTATCTGTTTCAATAGACGGATTTTTTTCAGCTAGAACAGTATGGAGTATTATCGAACAGGTATCCATGTTTGGTATTATTGCAATTGGCGTAACCTTCATCATCATTACCACAGGTATTGATCTATCATCAGGCTCTGTGGTGGCGCTTACAGCGGTCGTTTCTGCTTCAATTGTGACTGGTAACGATAGTGTATCATCTGCGCTACTGGCTTTTGCCGCATCAATTTTAATTGGTGCTTTATTGGGATTATTTAATGGTGGATTGACAGCGCTTGGAGGCATTCCGCCGTTTATCTCAACTTTAGGTATGATGATTATTGCACGTGGTGCTGCACAGCTTTATTCTGATGGTCGTCCAATTGATGCATCTTCAGAAGCATTTACCTGGATTGCTGATGTGAATATTTTTGGACTTCCAGGGCTGGTTTTGTTGTATATTTTAATTGTGATTGCTTCTCATATTTTACTTAGCCGTTCAACTTTTGGTCGTCATGTTTATGCAGTAGGTGGAAATCTGAATGCAGCTAAAATTTGTGGTATTAACACAAATAGAACATTAATTTGGGTTTATGTTCTAGGTGGAGCATTATCTGGATTAGCAGGCGCTTTACTCGCATCACGAACCTATGCGGGTAACCCATCTTACGGTTTAGCTTGGGAGCTTGATGCTATCGCGGCAGCCGTTATTGGTGGGGTTTCTTTAAGTGGTGGCTTCGGTACTATTCCAATGTGTGTGATTGGAGCTTTAATTATCGGTACCACCAATAAAGGCTTAAATATGTTAGGTGTGGACCCATACTGGCAGCAAATTGTTAAAGGGGCGATTATTGTAATCGCAGTATTACTTGATACTTTAAAACGTCGTAAAAAAGGGTAATGGAGACAAATACCCATTGATTTCAGAAAAGGCTACCTATGGTAGCCTTTTTATTTGCATTAAGGTTTAAAGCATAAAAAGAATACATGTATGCGTTTTTATTAAGAAAAGTGCGGTCAAAAAAGAGGGCGTTTTTGAAATGACGTAGTAATTATCTGAAATGCTAGTTGGACTTATTAGAAACTAAATTGTTATGATAAATAAGGGAATATTTCTCACCATTTTTTGTTGTTTTAGGATATAAAAAAGACCTAAATTTCTTTAGGCCTTTTTCTATATTTATATGTTTAGTTCTAAGCAATTTCTGCTAATTTGACTGGGCGTCCTTCATCTAATGAACGTTTAGCTGCAAGAGCGATAATTACCGGTTGTAATCCATCATTACCATTCACTAAAGTCGGTTTGTCGCTCACTACGGAATCAACGAAACAAGCCATTTCGTCAGCAAAAGATTGCATATAACGTTCTAAGAAGAAATATTTAGGTTTCTCGGCAATCACACCGGCTTCACAGGAATAAACCGCAGTAGAATCGGTATCATTGCGAGTTTGCACCGCCCCTTTTGAGCCGAATACTTCAGCTCGTTGATCGTAACCGTAAACTGCTTTTCGGCTATTATCGATCACACCAATAGCACCGTTAGCAAGTTTTAAGGTGATAACAGCGGTGTCGATGTCGCCAGCTTTACCGATTTCTGGATTGACCAACACACCACCAGCTGCGTACACTTCTACAACCTCACTGCCAGATAAATAACGAATCATGTCGAAGTCGTGAATGGTCATATCGAAGAACATTCCACCAGATACTTTTACATATTCAATTGGTGGTGCATCTGGGTCACGAGAGGTTACTCGAATTAAGTGCGGTTCACCAATATCACCATTTTCTACGCGAGTTTTAATCGCTTTGAAGTTATGGTCAAAGCGGCGATTAAAGCCAACTTGGAATTTCACGCCAGCTTTTTCTACTTCTGCTAAGACTTCTTTGATACGATTGACATCTGCATCAACTGGTTTTTCACAGAAAATGTGCTTGCCTGCTCGAGCAGCTTCAATAGAAATTGGCGCATGGGTATTGGTGGAAGAACAGACTAATACAGCATCAATTTCAGGATCTTGTAGAATTTGTTTGTAATCCTCATAAACATGAGCAATGCCCATGCCTTTCGCCCATTGTTTAAGTTCATCTGTCACTCTGACGTCAGAAATTGCTTTAATTTCAGCGCCTTTCACATATTTTGTAATACTTTCAGAATGTACGCGACCAATACGACCGGCGCCGATAATACCTACTTTAATCATAATTAGATCCCCGCTGTTTCTTTAATGTATTTACGGCCTTTGACGGCGTATTCAAATGGGTTAGCGATGGCTGGGTCTTGTTCTGCCTCAACCACCATCCAGCCTTTATAATTGTGTTTTTCAAGAATATCAAAAATTGGTCTGAAATCGATTACACCATCACCTGGTACGGTAAATGTGCCTTTGCGAACACCTTCTAAAAAGCTAAGATCATTTGCTTTTACTTCAGCCACGACTTCATCACGCACATCTTTTAAATGCACGTGGCAAATTCGGTCTATGTATTTTTCTAATACGTCTAGCATCGCTTTTTGTGAGCCTTCAGAATAATAGATATGACCAGAATCAAATAACAAATACACGTCATCGTTAACGACTGCCATATATTTATCAATTTCAGCCGGAGTTTGAATACCTGTACCCATGTGATGATGCAGGCATACTTTCATTCCTTTTTCAGCTGCTAATTTGGCTAGTTCATTATAGCCCTCAGCAAGGAGCTGCCATTCTTCTTCAGTAAAAACAGTTTTTTCTTTAAAAACAGCTTTTGTTGTGCCTTGGATACTACGGCTTTGTTCTGAACAGCCAATAACCTTAGCTCCCATAGCATGAAGAAAATCTCGATGTTTAATGAATTCTTTGATCGTTTCTTCTTTTTTGCCATCTACAAAAAAGGTACTAAACCAAGCATTACAAATTTGAATTCCACGAACACTCAATTTGTGTTTTAGCACTTCCACATCGCGCGGATATTTATTCCCGACCTCGCATCCAGTAAAACCGGCCAGCGCCATTTCACTAACACATTGTTCAAAGGTATTTTCTTTGCCAAGATCAGGCATATCATCGTTAGTCCAACCAATTGGCGCGATACCTAATTTCACGTTTTCAGCTTTCATAGTTTTTCCTTCTCGAAAGAGTGGTTAAATTGGAGATAAATCAATAGCGTCTCGCTTCGTTAATGTGTTTCACACTATTTTCATGAGCCTTACGGATAGTCTCTTTTTCAGAAACCTCTGCTACGCCGACGTGCCACCAACTGCCGTAACCATGTATCATGGTTTTTGGTAGTACTTTGATATCAATTAAGGTGGAAACATTTTGTTTTTTAGCATCTGCTAAGGCTTCGTACAATTCTTCTTCTGTTGTGACTTTGTAGGTTTTACATCCATAAGAAGCAGCGTTCATGGCAAAATCGACAGGTACGAATCCACCATCTAATTTGTTAGTTTGTGGATTTCTGAAACGGAATTCTGTCGCAAAGCTATCCATACCATTGCCGATTTGTAAGTTGTTAATACATCCGTTAGTCATATTGTCGAATAACACGACGTTAATTTTTTTATTTTCTTGTATGGATGTGACAAGTTCAGAATGAAGCATCATATAAGAACCATCACCTAATAAGGCATAAACCTCTTTTTCTGGTTGAGCTAATTTTGCTCCTAAAGCCGCATTGACTTCATAGCCCATACAAGAATAACCATATTCTAAATGGTAGGTATTTTCACCTTTAGATTGCCACGCTCTTTGCAAGTCGCCAGGTAAGCTACCAGCCGCCCCTACAATGATATCGTTTTCACCTAAGGTCTCATTGAGAATGCCTAGAACACGGCTTTGTGTTAAGCAAGATTGAGTAAGCTTAATAAATTCCTCATAAACTTTTTCTCGATCCAAGGCATCATTCACTTCTGGGATGAAATCTTTTTCAGTGTAAGTCGCGTGATAAATACGTTGTAATTCCTGTTTAAATTGAGCTTTAGCTTCACTAATTGAATTGCCCCATTGTGCACGATAACGATAACCTGTTGGTGATAGAAGTGCGGTGAGTTTTTCTAGCGTTTCTTTCGCATCTGCAACCACTTGAATGCCATCTAATTTATAAGCATCAAAACGGGCAATGTTAATATTTAGGAATTTCACATTTGGATTTTGAAAGATCCATTTAGAGGAAGTAGTGAAATCCGTATAGCGAGTACCAATACCGATAATGAGGTCTGCCTCTTTTGCCAAGAGATTAGCGGCTAAACAACCTGTTTCACCGACACCGCCAACGTTAAAACTGTGTTCAGAAACGACCGCACTTTTACCCGCTTGTGTTTCTGCAAAAGGAATATGGAATGTTTCTGCAAAGTGTTTGAGTTGTTCTGCGGCTTCTGAATAACGCACACCACCACCACAAATAATTAATGGTTTTTTCGAACTCATAATAAGCTCAATGGCAGATTTCAACATCGGCTCAGTTGGTAGTGTTCTTTCAATTCTGTGAACCCGTTTTTGTAGAAAATATTCAGGGAAATCATAGGCTTCAGCTTGAACATCTTGCGGTAGTGCAAGAGTTACTGCACCGGTATCTGCTGGGTCAGTTAATACTCGCATGGCATTAATACAGGCAGTCATCAATTGCTCAGGACGGCTAACACGGTCCCAATATTTGCTTACTGCTTTAAATGCATCATTTGTGCTAATGCTTAAGTCGTGAAATTGCTCAATTTGTTGTAAAACAGGATCAGGTTGGCGGGTTGCAAACACATCACCCGGTAAAAGAAGAAGTGGGATACGATTGGCGGTTGCGGTTGCGGCTGCGGTAATCATATTGGCCGCACCAGGCCCAACAGAAGAGGTGCACGCATAAATTTTTTTGCGTAGATTTTGCTTTGCAAAACCAATGGCCACATGAGCCATACCTTGTTCATTACGCCCTTGACGAACGATGAGATTACCGCTGTCTTGTTCTAATGCTTGACCAATACCTAATACATTGCCATGTCCAAAAATACCAAATATACCTTCAACAAATTTAGTGACTTTACCGTCAAACTCAATATATTGATTATCAAGGAATTTTATTAGCGCTTGTGCCACAGTTAGTCTTACAGTTTTCATTGTAATCTCCTTTTAGGGTAACTTGCATTAGTGCTAGTATATAAGCATTCTTCTAATTTTAAATATTTTTGAAATAAAAATTTCATTTTTGAGACATAGATCAAACTTTTTTTAGCATGAGAATTCGATTTTATAAATGAAGGTTAGACAGTGTAGTAAACAGGATTGTTTTAAATGTAGTAGAACAGTTTTTAGATATTGATTTTGTGATTAATGTCTAAAAAATGAAATTTCGTTATTGCTTTTTTTGAAATATATGTTTCAATTTGTGTTGGCGAAGCAACTTTATTAATTAGAAGGAATGGCATTATGAAAACGGTAGAAAAAACACTAGACCTCATTTGTCTCGGTCGCGTAGCTGTTGATCTTTATGCGCAACAAATTGGTGCGAGATTAGAAGATGCATCTTCTTTTTCCAAATATCTAGGTGGATCTTCAGGTAATGTTGCCTATGGAACTGCTGTGCAAGGTGTGAAATCCTCAATGCTAGCACGAGTTGGGGATGAGCATATGGGCCGTTTCTTGCGTGAAGAATTACAGCGTGTTGGCGTAGATACCAGTCATCTCATTACGGATAAAGAGCGCCTAACCGGACTTGTCATTTTAGGTATTAAAGATCAGGACACATTCCCATTAATTTTCTATCGTGAAAATTGTGCTGATATGGCTATTACAAAAGAAGACTTTGATGAAAGCTATATTGCCTCTGCTAGAGCATTAGCTATCACAGGGACGCATTTATCCCATCCGAAAACCAGAGAAGCCGTGTTAACCGGATTAGAGTATGCCGGTAGAAATAATACGAAACGCTTGTTAGATATTGATTATCGCCCGGTATTATGGGGACTAACTTCTCTTGGTGATGGTGAAACTCGCTTTATTGATTCAGAAGCAGTGACAAAATCGTTACAAGAAGTATTACATCATTTTGATGTACTCGTGGGTACCGAAGAAGAATTTCATATTGCTGGTGGTTCAACTGATACATTAACCGCACTTAAAAATGTGCGTAAGTTCAGCCATGCTGTTTTGGTTTGTAAACGTGGCGCATTAGGTTGTTCAGTATTTGAAGGGGATATCCCTGATGATTTGGATGGTGGATTAAATGTTTATGGCGTGAGAGTGGAAGTGCTGAACGTACTTGGTGCAGGTGATGCATTCATGTCAGGACTCATTCGAGGTTACATTAATAATGAAGGTTGGGAACAATCTTGTCGTTATGCAAACGCTTGTGGTGCATTAGTGGTATCTCGCCACGGTTGTGCTCCAGCCATGCCAACAAAAACCGAGTTAGATAATTACTTAGCTCGAGCAGAATCAGTACCTCGTCCAGATCTAGATCCACAATTAAATCATTTACATCGAGTGACTACCCGAAAAGCAAAATGGGATAATTTATGTATCTTTGCTTTTGATCATCGTAAACAGTTAGTTGATCTCGCTGAGAAATGTGGTGCAGATGTCAAACGAATTCCTAAATTGAAACAACTTCTCTTACAAGCTGCAGAAAGAACAGCACAAGAAGAGGGGATTTATGATGGACAAGCAGGAATTCTTGCTGATACTACTTTTGGGCAAGCTGCATTAAATGAAATTACGGGTAAACATTGGTGGATTGGCCGTCCAATTGAACTTCCTGCTTCTCGCCCATTACGTTTGGAATATGGTGATTTAGGTAGTCAATTAGCAAGCTGGCCACAAGAACATGTGGTGAAATGTTTGGTCTTTTACCATCCGAAAGACAGTATTGAAATGAAAACAGAGCAAGATGCAACATTAAAACAAGTGTATCAAGCTTGCTGTCGAACAGGACATGAATTGCTATTAGAAGTGATTTTACCTTCAGATATGGAACAAAATGAAGAATACTATGCTGAAATTATTACGCATTTCTATCATTTAGGCATTAAACCAGATTGGTGGAAATTACCAGGTGTTTCAGCAAAAGCTTGGGCGCATATTAGCGAAGTCATTCAAGCAAATGATCCATATTGCCGTGGAATCTTGATTTTAGGTTTGGATGCACCGGAAGATAAGTTTAAAGCAGTATTTGATGCATCAACCAATGCACCTTTAGTCAAAGGTTTTGCTGTAGGACGAACAATTTTCGGGCAACCATCAGGAGAGTGGTTAAGTGGAAAATTAACAGATGATGAGCTTATTGCTGAAGTGAGTGAAAGATACAGAAGACTCATTAAGCTTTGGAAATCTCATCAATAATTGTAAATGTAAAATGCCCCATCTTGGGGCATTTTTATTATTTGGTGTTTTTATCTTTTTCTTTTTCTAAACCTAATACAATTGCAAGTGTTTGTACTAAGGTCATTGTTGAACACTGAGAACGGAAGCCGAGTACTTGTGCTTCTTTGATAACAAATGCAATATCACTGAATGCGAGTAATGGGCTAATTTGGCTATCTGTAATAGAAATTTGTTTAATCCCTTTTTTAGCACAAACCTTACTAATATTAACCGTTTCAGCTGCATAAGGTGAGAAACTAATTGCGATAACAACGTCTCCTTCTTTGACTTGATTAAGCTGTTCATCAAACATTCCACCTAATCCATTAATTAAAAAAGAACGACAATCTAAGTGTTGTAAGGCATAGTTTAAATAGCAGGCAGCACTAAAAGAACGCTTTAATCCAATGATAAAAATATTATTGGCCTCTTTGAGAATTTTGGCTGCTTCATTAATTTGTTCATTTGTGGTTTGTTCGGCTAACTGATGTAACGCTTGGCTATTGGCTTGTGAGAAAATAGTCAAAATATCTTCTGGTGATTCTTCACCTTCTGATTTAGCAATTTTATGTGAAAGTTGAAGTCTTTCCGTGTAATTAGTGGTTTTTTCCATAAGATTTTCACGGAAGATTTGTTTCATTTCGTTAAAACCGGAAAAACCGAATTCAGAAGCAAAACGAATAAGCGTTGAAGGGGGAACATCAGCTTTTTCTGCAATAACGGCAACGGTATCAAAAACAATACTGTCGCTATTATCTAAGATATATTTTGCAACTTGTTTAAGTCTTTTACTTAAACTATCGTAACGAGTTTGTATTTCTGTTTGTAAATTGGTTAATTGAGATTTTTCTTTCATATAAAGTTATTTTTAGAATAAATGTTCGCAGATCTTATAGAGATGAACGAAAAATTCAAGAAAAAAGTGCGGTCAAAAATGATCGCACTTTTATTTCTTCACTTTAGTACTTTTAAATTACAAACCTAATACGGCAAATAACACCCAAACAGTGTAAATGGTTGCTAGACCGTAGAAGATAAATCCGCCTGCAGGCACGTGAATTTTAAGATCGTGCATCGCGTGATGGATACGGTGTAAACCACACCACATTGGGAAAATAGTTAAAACTAAGATAACTAATTTTCCGATCCAAGAATAAGCGAATGTAATTAGGTTATGTGGATTAATTAATCCGAATGGTAACAATAAACCAAGGATTAAGATTACCACAGGAAAGAAAATCGCACTGACAGTCCCGCCAGCACCAAACATCAACCATACTGGTGGTTCACCAGAGCGTTTTGGATTTTGTTCGACCATTTTTTCTCTCCCTACATATAAATTAAAATTAATGCGATAACACTAATCACCGCTGTAACTGCCCAAAGTGCATTTCTTAATACGTGATGTGGTAAACGTTCATTTTTAACAATGATGTTCATCACTTTTGGTGTCATCACGAAATAAGTTGCAGTGTGATATAAAGTCGCAATTAATGTAATGATATTTAAGATCACCACAATTGGATTTCTTAAGAAGCCAATGAAATCAACAATACCTAAGCCTGGTATAGGATTGCTTGCAAGGCAAAGTACGCCATAAAGCAATACGATACAGAACCATACGGCAAAGATAGAAGTTGCTTCACGCACCATATAAGCTTTGTAGAAATCCAATTTTTGCCACCAAGTAGCCGTCATTGGGCGAACATATTTTTTACGTTTACTTACTGTTACTGACATATTCTTCCCCTTAGCCTTTTGGTTTTAGCATTGAGATAACATAATCTTTGGCACTTTCCACTTTGCCTTGGTTAATTGCAGAAGCTGGATCCACGTGTTTTGGACACACTTCAGAACAATAACCGACGAAAGTACAGCTCCAAACACCGTTTTTACCATTTAATAATGGCATACGTTGTGCTTTACCATGGTCACGGTTATCAAGGTTGTAACGGTGTGCCATTGTAATTGCAGCTGGGCCTAAGAATTCAGGGTTTAAACCAAATTGCGGACAAGCGGCATAGCATAAACCACAGTTAATACACATTGAGAATTGACGATATTTTTCAAGCTGTGCTGGGGTTTGTTTAGTACGGCTAACTTGCAATTCTTTTGATGGATGTGGTTTACCATCTAATGCTGGTGCTTCGTTGCCAATAATATAAGGTTTAATTGCCTCTAAACTTTCGATAAAGTGGCTTAAATCAACCACTAAGTCGCGTTCAATAGGGAAGTTTGCTAATGGTTCAATACGCATGTGGCCGCTGTAATCACGTAAGAACGTTTTACAAGCCAATTTTGGTTTGTTATTGACCATCATCCCACAAGAACCGCAGATCGCCATACGGCAAGACCAACGATAAGAAAGAGACGGTTCAAGTTTATCTTTAATGTAACCTAACGCATCTAAAAGAGAGGTTTGGTTATCATAAGGTACTTGATAAGAGCTTAAATGTGGCTCTTGATCGTTTTCTGGGTTGTAGCGTAATACTTCTACAGTCATTACCGGTGAATTAGCCATTTGCTTGCTCCTTAGCTTTCGCAGCCGCTTCTGCCGCTTCTGCTTCAGCACCATAAACACGTTTTGCTGGTTGAGATTTAGTGATTTTCACCGGACTGTATTCAATACGCGGTGCATCATCGCCATTGTAGTAAGCAAGGGTGTGTTTTAAATAATTCACATCATCACGTTCGGTGTAGTCTAAGCGTTGGTGTGCACCACGAGACTCTTTACGTTCAATTGCAGAGTTGGCAATAGATTGTGCTACATCAAGGATGTAACCTAATTCTACGGTGTAAAGCACATCGGTATTGAATACGCTTGAACGGTCTGCAACACGAATACGTTTATAACGTTCTTTAAGCTCAGCAATTTTATCTACTGCTTTTTGCATGCTTTCTTGGTCACGGTAGATACCACAACCTTCCTCCATCACGGTACCCATTTCATCACGAATTTCAGACCAAGATTCATTACCTTCTTGGTCATAAAGCGCTTTGAGGCGAGCCACAACATCTTGCGCTTGAGCATCAATTGCTGCACGGTTTGCTGGTTGTGCATCCGCTGCACGTTGTGCGGCATATTCACCGGCAACACGGCCTAAAACCACTAATTCAGCAAGCGAGTTAGAACCTAAACGGTTTGCACCGTGTAAACCAGAAGACGCACATTCACCCACAGCAAATAAACCTTTAATACGAGTTTCGCTGTTGAAATCCACTTCGATACCACCCATGGTGTAGTGAACAACCGGACGAACTGGAATTGGTTCATTAACTGGGTTTACACCTTCATAAGCACTGGCTAATTCACAAATGAATGGAAGACGTTCATGTAAATATTTTTCACCTAAGTGACGTAAGTCAAGGTGAACCACATCAACACCTTTTGCAGTTTTTAAGGTGTTACCTTTTTTCCATTCTTGCCAGAATGCTTGTGAAACTTTATCACGTGGACCAAGTTCCATATATTTGTTTTCAGGTTTGCCGATTGGGGTTTCAGGGCCTAGACCATAATCTTGTAAATAACGGTAGCCGTTTTTATTCACTAAGATACCGCCTTCACCACGACAACCTTCAGTCATTAAGATACCGGTGTTCGGTAAGCCGGTTGGGTGATATTGGACGAACTCCATATCACGAAGAGGAACACCATGACGATATGCCATTGATAAACCATCACCGGTTACGATACCGCCGTTGGTGTTGAATTTAAATGCACGGCAGCCACCGCCAGTAGCAATAACCACTGCATTTGCATTGATTTGAACAAGTGAACCTTCCATCATATTCATCGCCACCATACCGCGAGCATGACCATCATCAACTAGGATGTCTAAAACAAAGTGCTCATCAAAGCGTTGAATTTGTGGATATTGAATGGATGTTTGGAAAAGAGTATGTAATAAGTGGAAACCGGTTTTATCTGCCGCGAACCAAGTACGCTCGATTTTCATCCCACCGAAACGACGCACATTCACATCACCATCAGCTTTACGGCTCCAAGGACAGCCCCAACGTTCAAGTTGAGTCATTTCTACTGGAGAATGTTCAACGAAGTATTCCACCACATCTTGTTCACATAACCAGTCACCACCGGCAACGGTATCGTGGAAGTGTTTATCGTAGGAATCTTCCTCTTTAATTACTGCGGCCGCACCACCTTCTGCTGCAACCGTATGGCTACGCATAGGATAAACCTTAGAAACTAATGCGATCTTTAAGTTAGGGTTTGCTTCTGCTGCTGCAATTGCTGCACGTAAACCGCCGCCACCGGCACCAACAATAGCAATATCGACATTAACCGTTTGCACGATATCCTCCAATCAATAGAAAGTAAAAAAATAAAATGCCCCAAATAAATAGGGGATATATTGCCATTCTGCCATTTTTGTTTACAAATTAGTAACCTTTTTTCCGGAATAAACGGATAAAATATCAAAAGTGTGATCTAACTCAAAAAAGTTACTTTTTTTATATTTTTTAGATGATAACCGTTTTCGTTTAAGAATGATTTAGTCGGATTATTGAGTTAAAAATCGCTCTTGTTTACAATAGCCTTATTCATTTTAAAGGTGAAAACGGAGAAAAAAATGACCGCACTTAGCGATAAAAAAACAGAATGGCAACCTTCTGCATCAATTCAAAACTTATTGGCGCGTGCCAAAATCATTGCAGATATCCGCCAGTTCTTTACTGAACGGGGATTATTAGAAGTGGAAACGCCCGTTTTAAGTGAATTTGGCGTGACGGATCTTCACCTTTCCACCTTTAATACAGAATTTGTTGCCCCTTTTGACGAACTCTCGAAAACACTCTGGCTTTCCACAAGTCCGGAATATCACATGAAGCGTTTACTGGCGGCTGGCAGCGGACCGATATTTCAAATTGGTAAAGTGTTCCGTAATGAAGAAGCGGGGAATCGTCATAATCCGGAATTTACGATGCTTGAATGGTATCGACCGCACTTTGACATGTATCGTCTGATGAATGAAGTGGATGATTTATTACAACAGATCCTCGATTGTAAACCGGCAGAAACCTTAAGTTATCAGTTCGTTTTCCAAGAATATGTCGGATTAGATCCATTATCAGCCACTCGTCAAGAACTGGTGGAAGCGGCGCGTAAGCATAACTTTATGGCAGATGAAGATGAAGATCGTGATACCTTATTACAATTTCTATTCAGTGAAGTGGTAGAGCCTAAAATTGGGCAAGAAGCCCCTGTTGCGGTTTATCATTTCCCTTCTTCTCAAGCAGCGCTCGCACAACTTAGTCCAGAAGATAGCCGTGTGGCAGAACGTTTTGAGTTCTATTATAAAGGCTTAGAGTTAGCCAACGGGTTTCATGAGCTCACGGATGCTCGCGAACAACAATATCGCTTTGAAAAAGACAATCGCCTACGGGAAAAAGCAGGCTTGCCACAGCGTGAAATTGACTATCGTTTTCTAGGCGCTTTACAAGCAGGCATTCCAAATACTTCTGGTGTGGCTTTGGGTGTGGATCGTTTGATTATGATTGCATTAGGCGCTGAAAGTATTAAAGAAGTGATTTCATTTTCGGTGGAATGTGCTTAAGTTTATATAGTGTGCTTTACTCACTCTTACCTAAAAATGATTTCAATTTGTACCGCACTTTTTTTGATTTAGATAAATATTTATGTAAAAAAGTTACATAAAATTGTTAGTAAGATCACACTTTATTATTTTGCACTTTGCGATCACCCCCTAACGTTATCATAATGCCACCATTAATTTAATGAATGAATAGTCATTAAATAAACGATTTTATAATTTTAACTTTAGAGGGTGATTTATGAGCACTACAACTAACAAAAAATGGAATAAATTTGATACGGCTTGGGTATTAAATTTATTTGGTACTGCGGTGGGTGCAGGGGTATTATTTTTACCAATCAATGCAGGGATGGGCGGTTTTTGGCCTTTGGTTGTGATGGCGATTTTAGTCGGACCGATGACATATTTTGCGCATCGTGGTTTGGCTTATTTCGTGTTGTCTTCTTCTAAACCAGGCAGTGATATTACCGAAGTGGTAGAAGAACATTTCGGCCCGACCGCTGGGAAATTAATTACCTTATTATATTTCTTTGCGATCTTCCCAATTTTATTGATTTATGGAAACGGGATCACCAATACGGTTGATTCTTTTATCGTCAACCAATTAGGCATGCCTTCACCAAATCGTGTCATTCTTTCTTTTGTATTAATTGCGATATTGATTTCAGTCATGTTGTTCAGTGAAAAAGTGATGTTGAAAATCACCGAATTACTGGTGTATCCACTGGTGTTAATTCTCTTTGCGTTATCGATTTATCTTATTCCTCAATGGAATGCTTCAATGCTTTATGAGCTTCCTACTGCTGGTGGCTTCATCACGACATTGTGGTTAACCATCCCAGTCTTGGTTTTCTCTTTTAACCATTCTCCGGCAATTTCATCTTTCACGCTTTCTCAACAACGTGAATATAAAGATTTTAATACAACGGAATATCACATCGGCCGTACAGAAAAGGGCACTTCAACTGTATTACTGTTCTTCGTGATGTTCTTTGTATTTAGCTGTGTATTAACCTTAACACCAGCAGAGTTATTAGAAGCAAAAGCACAAAATATTAGTATCTTGTCTTATCTTGCGAACAAATTTGATAACCCATACATTTCTTATTTCGCACCATTAGTGGCTTTCTTCGCGATTACAAGCTCATTCTTTGGTCATTATTTAGGCGCACGTGAAGGTTTAGAAGGCTTATATCTCAAAATGAAAGGTGAAAGTGTAAATCGTAAAAAATTAAATTACGGTACTGCAGTGTTCTTCTTATTGACTTTATGGGGTGTGGCGATCATTAATCCAAGTATTTTAGGTTTGATCGAATCCCTTGGCGGCCCAATCATTGCGATGATCCTTTTCATTATGCCTATGTATGCGATTCGCAATGTTCCATCAATGAAACGCTATCAAGGTCGTTTTAGCAATGTATTTGTTACAGTTATGGGATTAATTGCTATCTCCGCGGTCGTATATGGATTATTATAAGCGGCTTTTTAGTTTAGCTTAGGATTTAAAATAATATGATTAGTGTATTTGATATGTTTAAAGTGGGGGTTGGGCCATCCAGCTCCCATACTGTTGGCCCGATGAAAGCAGGCAAGCAGTTTATTGACGATTTAATCGAGCAAGGTAAATTTGATGCTGTTGCAACCTTGCACGTTGATGTGTATGGCTCTCTCTCAATGACGGGACATGGTCATAATACAGATATTGCGATCATTATGGGATTAGCTGGTTATCTACCGCATGATGTGGATATTGATTTAATCCCAACCTTTATCGAACAGGTTAAACAAACTAAAAAACTGTCGATTGCACAGGGCAAAAAAACGGTTAATTTCGATTGGGATGCCAATATGGTATTCCATAATTCCTTTTTATCATTGCATGAAAACGGTATGACCATTACTGCATTAGATGCTGATCGTAATGTGCTTTACCGTCAAACCTATTACTCTATTGGTGGTGGCTTTATCGTGGATGAAGCGCATTTTGGTCAAGAGGAAGAAAATCCGGTGACGGTGCCGTATCCTTATCAACATGCTGAAGATATTTTGAAACATTGTCAGGAGAGTGGCTTAATGCTCTCAACAGTGATGATGAAAAATGAATTAGCATTGCGTGATAAAAAAGAGGTTGAAGCACATTTACAGAATGTTTGGAAAACCATGAAAGATTGTATTGAACATGGTATTAAAACAGAAGGTGTGTTACCAGGGCCATTAAAAGTTGCTCGTCGTGCGCCATCACTTTATCGTCTCTTGGAGGCAAATAGCGGCCGTTTAGCCCATGACCCAATGTATGTGATCGACTGGGTGAATATGTTTGCCCTTGCAGTAAATGAAGAGAATGCGGCAGGTGGTCGAGTTGTGACTGCACCAACTAACGGGGCTTGTGGTATTGTGCCAGCGGTACTTTCTTATTATGAAAAATTTGTTGCACCTTTAACCCCAGAAGTCATTGAACGCTACTTATTGGCTGCCGGTATGATTGGTTCCCTTTATAAGATGAATGCATCTATTTCGGGAGCTGAGGTTGGTTGCCAGGGTGAAGTGGGCGTGGCATGTTCAATGGCTGCCGCAGGTTTAACGGAGATCTTAGGCGGTACACCAGTACAAGTGTGTATCGCAGCTGAAATTGCGATGGAACATAATCTGGGCTTAACTTGCGACCCAGTTGGTGGTCAAGTACAAGTACCTTGTATTGAACGTAACGCAATTGCTTCAGTAAAAGCGATTAACGCTAGCCGTATGGCATTACGCCGAACCACGAATCCTCGCGTAACCTTGGATAAAGTGATCGAAACTATGTATGAAACAGGTAAAGACATGAATGCCAAATATCGCGAAACATCGAAAGGTGGCTTAGCGGTGAAAGTAGTGTGTTCTTAAGATTTCATTGATAATAAAAGAGCGGTCATTTTTGACCGCTCTTTTTTATTTCCCTTTCACATCAATAATAATTACTTCAGACTGTGAACCTAAGCGCATTGGGATGCCCCAAAAGCCATAGCCTGAAGTGACAAAAACATGTGGATTGCCAATTTTTTCATGGCCATAATCTAAACGATACATCATTTTCGTGATTAAACTCGCCGGGAATACTTGCCCTTTATGTGCATGCCCTGAAACTTGAATATCAAGCGGGAGTGAAGCATGTTTTTCGATATCTGTTGGGCGGTGATCCAATAGAATAATCGGCAAATCAGTATTCACTTGTTTTAATAACGTCTCGGTACTTGGTCTATCGTGAGCAAGATTGTCATTTCGTCCAATCAGTACCAATTCATTATTTAATGTTAATGTTTCATCTCTTAATACCGTAATACCAGCTTTGCGAATTTCCTGATCAATTCGGTCTTGATCTCCAAATAAATCATGATTGCCTAGTGTGGCATAAACGCCCATTGGGGCCTTGAGTTTCGCTAAATGGGGTTGCATTTTTTCGGCTAAATAAGCATTGACGTTATCATCCATAATATCGCCAGGCAATAAAATGATATCCACCTTTTCTTGCTGCATAATATCAGCCAGTTTATCCAATTCTTTCCCGCCAAATAATTTGCCTAAATGGAGATCGCTTGCCATGCCAATTCGCAATGGTTTAATCGGTTTATCTAGCGTGATTTCATAATGAATAACACGTGTGACATAGGCGTTATACACACTTAAGGCAGTGATACCAATAAATAAAACAGGATAAGCAATACGCAAAGTGCGGTCGATTTTTGTGATGGATTTAGATTTTCGGAAAAGGAAGTGAATACCTCCCACAGCAATGCTCGCAAAGGCTGAAAAAAGAAGCAGCGCGAGCACTAAAGCAATAAGTCGAAATGCCGTAAAAAGCTTTAAAAAATGACAAATAACTAAGACATTAGGAAGCAAAAAACTGGTAAAAGTGATCGATCGTCTAGCCTTTTTTGATAACGGTTTGTTAAGCCACCAAATCAGCGTTTTATTAAAAATATAAATCAGCAGTTGTAACAAAATAATAGCTGCCGTAAATATGAAGTAATAACGGGTTTCCATCAGCAATTCCTAAATAAAAGTGCGGTCGTTTTTGACCTGGTTTTGAAGTGTGGAATAATAAATTTCTCTGTTCCCAAAGGCAAATTTTTTCGCTAAAATGCGGCTCGTTTTAGTTAATTTAAGAAGGAAAATCCAATGTTCGGAAAAGGCGGTTTAGGCGGCTTAATGAAACAAGCCCAACAAATGCAAGAAAAAATGCAAAAAATGCAGGAAGAAATTGCCCAATTAGAAGTAACTGGCGAAAGTGGTGCGGGTTTAGTAAAAATCACGATTAATGGTGCGCACAACTGCCGTCGTATTGAGATCGATCCTTCTTTAATGGAAGACGATAAAGAAATGTTGGAAGATTTAATCGCTGCCGCATTCAACGATGCAGTCCGTCGTGCAGAAGAATTGCAAAAAGAAAAAATGGCTTCTGTAACCGCAGGCATGCCATTACCGCCAGGAATGAAACTTCCATTTTAATTCATCGGGTGTGTGAATCTATCGGTTCACACATCATCCATTTTCTCCCATCATAAATATTATGCAAAGCAGTCCACTTTTAGAACATCTTATTGAAAACCTTCGTTGCTTGCCGGGTGTTGGCCCGAAATCAGCACAGCGTATGGCTTATCATCTTTTACAGCGCAATCGTAGCGGTGGGATGAATTTGGCGCGTGCATTAACGGAAGCGATGTCTAAAATTGGGCATTGTTCTCAGTGTCGTGATTTTACCGAAGAGGAAACGTGTAATATTTGTAACAATCCTCGCCGTCAAAATTCAGGTTTGCTTTGCGTGGTGGAAATGCCTGCGGATATTCAAGCCATTGAGCAAACCGGCCAATTTTCTGGGCGCTATTTTGTCTTAATGGGGCATTTATCGCCTTTAGATGGTATTGGTCCAAAAGAAATTGGTTTAGATTTATTGCAAAAACGTCTGGTAGAAGAATCTTTCCATGAAGTGATTTTAGCGACCAATCCAACGGTAGAAGGCGATGCGACAGCCAATTATATTGCGGAAATTTGCCATCAACATAATATTAAAGTAAGCCGTATTGCCCATGGGATCCCTGTTGGAGGGGAGTTAGAAACCGTGGATGGCACCACCTTAACCCATTCTTTCTTAGGTCGTCGTCAGATCGACTAATCTTATGCGCCTGTTTATTGCCGAGAAACCCAGTCTTGGGCGAGCGATTGCCGATGTATTGCCAAAACCTCATCAACGGGGGGATGGTTTTATTAAATGTGGCAATGATGACGTTGTGACTTGGTGCGTGGGGCATTTGCTCGAACAAGCTGAGCCCGATGCCTACGATCCTAAATTTAAACAATGGCGTTTAGAACATTTACCCATCATTCCTGAAAAATGGATTCTGTTACCGCGAAAAGAAGTCAAAAAACAACTTTCCGTGGTGGAAAAACTGATTCATCAAGCCGATGTTTTAGTTAATGCGGGTGACCCAGATAGAGAAGGGCAGTTGCTAGTGGATGAAGTGTTTAGTTATGCCAATTTATCAGCGGAAAAACGCGATGGCATTTTGCGTTGTTTGATTAGCGATCTTAACCCAAGTGCGGTCGAAAAAGAGGTACAAAAACTTCAACCGAATCGTCATTTTATTCCATTGGCAACCTCTGCGCTGGCGCGTTCGCGTGCGGACTGGCTGTACGGCATTAATATGACTCGCGCTTATACCATTCGTGGTCGCCAAGCCGGTTATGATGGCGTGCTTTCTGTTGGGCGAGTGCAAACGCCCGTATTAGGCTTGATTGTTCGCCGTGATTTAGAAATTGAAAATTTCCAACCCAAAGATTTCTATGAAGTGTTGGCGTGGGTAAAAGAAGAAAAAACAGCCGAAAATCCGACCGCACTTTTTTCTGCACTTTGGCAACCAAGTAAAGCTTGCGAAGACTACCAAGATGAAGATGGTCGCGTACTGTCTTTAGGCTTAGCCGAAAATGTGGTGAAGCGCATTACCGATCAACCTGCTGAAGTGACCGAATATGTGGACAAGCGCGAGAAAGAAACGGCGCCTTTACCTTATTCGTTGTCAGCATTGCAGATTGATGCGGCAAAACGGTTTGGCATGTCAGCGCAAAGTGTGTTGGATACCTGTCAGCGGTTATATGAAACCCATCGTTTGATTACCTATCCACGTTCTGATTGTCGTTATTTGCCGGAAGAGCATTTTGCTGAACGACATAAAGTGATGAATGCGATTTCACAGCATTGTCAGATTTATCAAACCTTGCCATCGGTGGTGGATAATGAGCAACGTAATCGTTGTTGGAATGATAAAAAAGTGGAAGCGCACCATGCGATCATTCCGACGGCTAACACACGTTCGATTAATTTAAGTATTGATGAACAACGTATTTATGAATTGATTGCACGCCAGTATTTATTGCAATTCTGTCCAGATGCGGAATATCGTAAAAGCAAAATTACCTTAAGTATTGCGGGCGGTACTTTTGTGGCTCAAGCGCGCAACTTGCAAACCGCTGGTTGGAAAGAGTTGCTTGGCAAAGAAGACGAAGATGAAAATCAAGAGCCGCTATTGCCGATCGTGAAGAAAGGACAGATCCTTTACTGTGAAAGAGGCGAAGTGGTAAGCAAAAAAACACAACCACCGAAACCGTTTACTGATGCGACATTGCTTTCGGCCATGACGGGTATTGCGCGCTTTGTGCAAGATAAAGAATTGAAAAAAATTCTGCGTGAAACAGATGGACTTGGCACAGAAGCCACCCGAGCAGGCATTATTGAATTGTTATTTAAACGCGGTTTTTTGACGAAAAAAGGGCGTAATATTCACAGCACAGAAACGGGTCGGATCCTCATTTCAGCGCTACCGGATATTGCTACACAACCTGATATGACGGCACATTGGGAAGCGCAATTAACGGATATCAGTCAAAAACAGGCGAGTTATCAGCAATTTATGTTTACACTCAATCAAATGTTGCCGGATTTAGTACGTTTTGTGGATTTCACTGCATTACGTCGTTTAAGTCAGATTTCAAAGGGTTTAAATGCGGCACCTGCAAAACGAAAAAGAGCGGTCAAAAAATCAGAAGATTTAAACGTTGAAAATTGATTAAACTTAATACAATTAAGTAAAAAAAATGGGAAAGCGCTTGCGAAAAGCATGAATTTTATATAACATTTGCTCCCAGTTTTCTTGCGGAATCGCAATTTAGAGAAGAAAGAATAATGTACAATATTTTATTATTTATTTATGTATTAGTTTGTATCGCCTTAATCGGCTTTATCCTTGTTCAACAAGGTAAAGGTGCGAACGCGGGTGCGTCATTTGGCGGCGGTGCATCAGGTACCATGTTTGGTTCTGCAGGTGCAGGTAACTTCTTAACCCGTACCAGCGCAATCTTAGCAACTGGCTTTTTTGTGATTGCTTTAGTGTTGGGTAATATCAACTCTCATCGTGGCAACGTACAAAAAGGTTCGTTCGACGATTTATCTCAAACTGCTGAACAAGTTCAACAACAGCAACAACAAGCTGCTCCAGCAGTTGAAAACAAAAATAACGATATTCCGCAATAAGGAATAAAAACAGAATAAACGCTCTGGTGGTGGAATTGGTAGACACGCTATCTTGAGGGGGTAGTGGCCGCAGGCCGTGCGAGTTCAAGTCTCGCCCAGAGCACCAAATATAAACCGACTTAATTAAGTCGGTTTTTTTTCGCCTAAAATTTGCTTGAATAGCTAGTTATTATCCCCTGTTTTGGTTACAATCTGTCGATTTTCTTTTTCTAGAAACCCATTAGGAGAGCACTATGAACTTCCCTCAAATCGCCCAGCAAGTGATTGATAAGCTTGGCGGCAAAGAAAACATCGCCACAGCAGCACATTGTGCAACGCGTTTACGTATTGTGCTAAACGATGAAAGCAAAGTGGACAAAGAAGGTATTGATAACATTGAAGGCGTGAAAGGGCAGTTTGCTGTCGCCGGTCAATATCAAATTATCTTTGGTTCAGGTACGGTGAATAAAGTCCATGCTGAACTTACCAAATTGCTTGGTATCGGCGATGTGAGCAAAGCCGAAGTGGCAGAAGCGGCGTCAGGCAACCAAAACTTATTACAACGTTTGGTGAAAGGCTTAGCGGATATTTTCGTGCCAATCATTCCGGCAATCGTAGCAGGCGGTTTGTTAATGGGTATTCACTCCATGCTGACAGCGAAAGGTTTCTTCGTTGATGAGTTGAGTGTGATTGATATGCACCCAGGTCTTGCGGATTTGGTGGACTTCATTAATACCATCGCGAACGCACCGTTTGTATTCTTACCGGTATTACTTGGTTTCTCTGCGACCCGTAAATTCGGCGGTAACCCATTCTTAGGGGCTGCACTTGGGATGTTATTAGTTCACCCTGCATTAGCAGATGGTTGGAACTATGCTTTAACTCTTGCGCAAGGCAAAATCCAATACTGGAATGTATTCGGTCTTGAAATTGAAAAAGTCGGCTATCAAGGTACCGTTATCCCAACATTAGTTTCTGCTTGGGTATTAGCAACCTTAGAAAAAACTTTCCGTAAGTTTGTGCCTTCTTACTTAGATAACCTTATTACCCCATTATTCTCGCTCTTTATTGCGGGCTTTTTAGCATTTACCGTAATTGGTCCAATCGGTCGTGAAGCGGGGTCATTAATTGCATCAGGTTTAACTTGGTTATATGACACTTTAGGTTTCGTGGGTGGCGCGATCTTCGGGGCATTCTATGCACCAATCGTGATCACCGGTATGCACCAAACCTTCATTGCAGTTGAAACACAATTATTGGCTGAAATGGCAAATACAGGCGGTACCTTTATTTTCCCTATCGCGGCAATGTCAAACATCGCACAAGGTGCAGCTTGTTTAGGTGTGGCAGTGGCATTAAAAGATCCAAAAGTACGCGGTTTAGCGGTGCCATCGGGTATTTCTGCATTATTAGGGATTACTGAACCGGCAATGTTCGGGGTGAACTTACGCTATCGTCAGGCTTTCTTTGCGGCGATGATTGGCTCAGGCTTAGCAAGTGCCTTTATCGCGTTCTTTAATGTAAAAGCCATTGCATTAGGGGCAGCAGGTTTCTTAGGTATCCCATCTATCAAACCAGATAGCCTTGCGATGTACTGCATCGGTATGGTGATTTCATTTGTGGTGGCATTCACGCTTTCAGTCGTTTTCGTGAAACGCGCACAAGTAAAAGCATAATTGAAATAAAAAAGAAAAAGCACGAGTTTAACCTCGTGCTTTTTTGTTTGGAAAAATGCGTCTAAAAATGACCGCACTTTCAGTGAGAATTAGCCTTCTCGACAGTTTAACCAAGTGGTTTTCATGCCTTGATTATTCTTGTAATACACGGAATTATTTTCACGAGCGATTAAATCAACATAACTGCCATCAATCGGCTCATAAGAGCGATAAATCACTTCAAAGCGGTTTCCGCGTGCATTTAAGGTACGATTTTCCACATGATCAAACGGTACCGCTTTTCCATCGTCTAATTGGAAATAAATACCAAAGTTATCTTTCATGCGGCTTTCTCTTGAAAGTGGGAAGTAAGTGGTTAAATAAGAATTCGAGCCCGTTTCTGAATTACGGCAAGAATAGTAATAACGCTTGTAATCTTTCGGATTGTTTAATTCCGCTTGGCTAATGTTATTTTTAAGATATCGTGTTTTAACGGTTTTCTTTGGTTGTTGTGTTGTGGTACAAGCAAACAAACCTACGAATGCAGTCGTCAGTAATGCTATTTTAAATTTATTCATCGATAAAGTTCCGAGAGTAGAGTGAATGAGAAAGAGACTATGATAGCGAAAATTGGGGATTGTGCAAGGGATGGGATTGAATGTGTGGCTTTGATATTAATCAGAGTACTCTATTTTTAGGTATTTTTTATAGGTTTAATTTTTTCTAATCTGCATTTTAATCTAGTTGCTAACGGACTATGTAATCTGGATAGCATATTAACCCGTCCTTGAGTAGCATTAAATAAAGTTTTATATTCAGATGACTTTGGAGAGGATTTATACATTATTTCGCATTGATAAACTGCAGATTCAATTTTTTCTCTTTCTTTCTTTGGTAAGGTAGGAGCATTAGTATTTACATTAACTCTGTGAATTTCTTGACGGTTATTTCTTGGCATAATCTTATGTTTTTTTCTGTTAAGTTCTACGCCAATGCTACTTAGCATTGTGTGAATTTGGCGGATAATTCGGGTTTTTTCTTTTTTGGTAATAGGTCTTTTAGAGGAAACAGAAATATCATCTACATATCGAGTATATATAAATCCTTTTTGAGATAATGTATTAACTAATTCAGGTTCTTTATACCATAGAGCTAGATTCGCTATGTAACTACTTACAGGGCTGCCTTGAACTAGGAATCCTTTGTAAGTGATTAATTCAGCTAATGTCTCTGAAACATCATGAGGAAAATGAAATATATTTTTCCATATGCTAACTACGATATCTTTACTAATGCTAGGAAAAAAATTCTTAATGTCTTCGGTAATAATACACTTACTATTCGTGTGAATATTAGCGTTAGTTAAATAATCTCGTTTAGCAAGGCTTCCTTGTAAATATTCAGGGTAATAAATTTTCTTTAGAAAAACATTCTTTATTTTCCTATGTATTGATTTTAATTTGTGTTTAATATCATATGTGTTTCTTAGAGTACCATCCCTTTTTTTTATTACGGATGCTACAAAGAAAAAATTATCAGAATGTTTTTTTATTAATAGAAGTTCATCGATATCTCTAATACCTAGTACATTAGCTAAAACTTCTAGACTTCCAATTGGTTTATGGGGATAAATTGGATTACTCAGTTTTTTTCTCCATTAGAGATAATGCCAAATAAGATAATTTTTCCGCAAGTTCTAAGGTAATACCATCTTGTTCAGTAGAGTCAGAAGCTAGAAAAATTAGTATGCTCGGAGGGATTTGTAGTGCTTTACAAATGCTATTTATAGTAGTTAAATTAGGTTCTCTTTTACCTTGTTCTAATAAGGTTAAATATGAGATAGAAATGTTAGCGTCATTAGCTAATTGGGTTTTTGTTATACCTTTTTGTGTTCGGCACAACATTATAGCTTTTCCAATATTCATATACTCATCGTCCAAGAAAAAAGAATAACCTGTTGCCAATAAGTTTTCATGGTAATAAAGACAAATGTTCAATAATTTTGTAAATCCAAGGTATTGAACTAAGTGCTTTACCTAGTAATTCCAAAATCTGACTTTGAGATTGTGCAACCTCAAGTTGACGAATGACTGAGTCAAGATTTTCTAATTGGCTGTTATCCATCTTATCATGCATCTCTGTTCTTAGTTGTTTCAACAATAGAACTGATTCTTCTAAAGATTTTTTAATCATTGAGTATTACCTCATGTTGGATTCAGTGCGACATTGCACCAGTTGTCAACACAATATTGAACTGAATAGAAATAAGATGGATAACACAGGTTACTCATTGTCTTCGGATAACGAAGTTATCCGTTCCAGTTGTATTAAACATTTAGTTAATAAAAAACTTAACAGCTTTGCTGCTCTGCTTCTTTGCATTTGCTGGAAATTTGATTGCTAATGCAATCGACCCTTGAGAGCCTCGTTCATAGTTCAATAATGATTAAATTTTTAGAAGTTGCATCAGGGAGGAGCTCCCTGTCACGAGAATAATTCTATAATTAAATTTGGACTAAATCAATATTAATTTTACTGGTAGTCAAAAAAAATCATATCTATCACTTCATCGCCACACCCAACCATTTCATCATCTCTCTCTCATCCCAACCTTTACGTTTAGCATAATCTTGAGCTTGGTCTTCATCAATGCGACCTAAGGTGAAATAGTTACTTGCAGGGTGGGTGAAGTACCAACCGCAGACGGAAGCGGCAGGCCACATGGCGTAGCTTTCGGTGAGTTTCATGCCGATGCGTTGTTCCACTTCTAATAAATCCCAAATCAAGGCTTTTTCGGTATGTTCAGGGCAGCTTGGATAACCCGGTGCTGGACGGATGCCGACATAGTTTTCATTGATTAACCCTTGGTTGTCGAATTCCTCTTGCGTGTAGCCCCAAATGCGGGTGCGTAGCTCAAAGTGCAGGTATTCTGCCATGGCTTCGGCGAGGCGGTCGCCCACGGCTTGTAGTAAGATAGCATTGTAGTCATCGCCTGCTGCTTTATAGCCTTCCACTAATTCCATTTCTTCAATGCCCGCACAGACGGCGAACATGCCGAACCAGTCTTTTTTACCGCTTTCGCGATCGGCAATAAAGTCACTTAAGGCAAAGTTAAACGGGCTTTTGCTGTTTTTGCCACGTTCGGTTTGCTGGCGTAAGCCGTAAGCGGTGCCAATGGGTTGTTTGCGATCTTCATCAGAGAAAAGCATGACATCATCGCCCACACGTTCGGCTGGGAAAATGCCTAAAATACCGCTTGGGTTGAGTTTGTGGTTTTGCTCTAATTCATCTAATACTACCTGCGCATCGTTCCACACTTTGCGTGCTTCTTCGCCGCCTTCTGGATAATCAAAGGCATCAGGGTAGCCGCCCATCAAGCCCCAAATGCGGAAGAATGGCGACCAGTCGATGAATTTACGTAGTTCGGCAATCGGCACATTTTTAAATTCCACGATGCCAGTTTGATTTGGTTTTGGTGGCACATAATCAGCCCATTCGCCACTAAAGCCATCAAAGCGGTTTGCTCGTGCTTCTTCAATGCTCAGTTGCTTACGAAGTGGTTTACGGTTAGAGAAAGATTGTTGAATTTTCTCGTAATCTTTCTTGAATTGTTCCCATAATGCCGCACGGCTTTCAGGGTTCATTAAGGTTGCACACACCGTCACCGCACGGGAGGCGTTAGAAGTATAAAATACGCCGTGTTCTTTATATTTTGGATAAAGTTTAATTGCTGTATGTTCTTTAGAGGTGGTTGCACCGCCAATCATCACAGGCAGCTTCAAGCCTAAACGGGTCATTTCACCTAAGAAGTATTCCATCTCATCTAGAGAAGGGGTAATCAAACCACTTAACGCGATGATATCCGCTTTTTCATCAATGGCGGTTTGAATGATTTTGTCCGCCGGCACCATCACGCCCAAGTCAATCACTTCAAAGTTATTACATTGCATCACCACGCTTACGATGTTTTTACCAATGTCGTGCACGTCGCCTTTCACGGTCGCAATCACCACTTTACCGTTGCTTGAGCCTTTTTGTTTGGTGGCATTGATAAACGGCTCTAAATATGCCACAGATTGTTTCATTACGCGCGCAGATTTCACTACTTGCGGTAGGAACATTTTACCGTCACCGAATAAATCACCGACGACATCCATCCCTTCCATCAGAGGCCCTTCAATGACATCTAATGGACTTGGCAATGTTTGGCGAGCTTCTTCAGTATCTTCCACAATGTAAGTGGTAATCCCTTTCACGAGGGCATGTTTTAAACGCTCTTCCACCGGCCAAGTGCGCCATTCTGCAACAGAATCGACCGCACTTTCATCGTTGCCTTGGTTACGATATTTTTCCGCAATATCGAGCAGTTTTTCGGTGGCATCATGGCTGCGGTTTAATACCGCATCTTCCACAATTTCACGTAACTCAGGATCGAGATCGTCATAAATTGCGAGTTGTCCTGCATTCACAATCCCCATATCCATGCCTTGTTTGATGGCGTGATAGAGGAAGACGGCGTGAATGGCTTCACGCATCACGTTATTACCACGGAATGAGAAAGACACATTTGACACCCCGCCCGAGATTTTTGCGTGCGGTAGTGCGCGTTTAATACGACCTGTAGCGTTGATGAAATCCACACCGTAGTTGTTGTGTTCTTCAATCCCCGTACCGATGGCAAAAATATTCGGGTCAAAAATAATGTCTTCTGGCGGGAAGCCGACTTGGTTCACCAAAATGTCATAAGCACGGCTACAAATTTCGACTTTGCGATTTTCGGTATCGGCTTGTCCCACTTCGTCAAACGCCATGACTACCACAGCTGCACCGTATTTACGCACCAGTTTAGCGTGGTCGATAAAGATTTCTTCGCCTTCTTTCAATGAGATCGAGTTCACAATCGGTTTACCTTGTACCGACTGTAAACCTGCTTCAATCACTTCCCATTTAGACGAGTCGATCATGACTGGCACTTTTGCCGCATCAGGCTCGGTCGCCATAATATTGAGGAAACGGGTCATGGCTTTTTTGCCGTCTAATAATGCTTCATCCATATTGACGTCGATCACTTGCGCGCCGTTTTCCACTTGGTCGATAGCAATTTCAATGGCTTCGGCAAATTTGTCTTCTTTAATTAAACGTTTGAATTTCGCTGAACCTGTCACGTTATTACGTTCACCCACGTTAACAAACAGGCTTTCATCATCAATATTGAGTGGCTCTAAGCCGGATAAACGCATTGCAGTTTTAATTTCCGGCAATTTACGTGGTGCAATACCTTGCATTGCATCTGCAAAGGCTTTGATGTGCTCCGGTGTTGTACCACAACAGCCGCCGACAATGTTCACAAAGCCACTTTCAGCCCATTCTTTAAGATGTGCCGCCATCTCTTCAGCACCTAGATCATAGCCACCAAAGGCATTTGGTAAGCCTGCATTTGGGTGAACAGACACATAGGTTTCGCTGATTTTAGATAGTTGTTCAACATACTGACGAAGTTCTTTCGGGCCTAGCGCACAGTTCAAACCGAACGTTAGTGGTTTAGCGTGACGAAGCGAGTTGTAGAACGCTTCGGTGGTTTGCCCAGAAAGGGTACGGCCGGAAGCATCGGTAATGGTGCCGGAAATCATAATCGGCAATTCCACACCTAATTCTTCAAATACGGTTTCAATGGCGAAAATGGCGGCTTTTGCGTTTAACGTGTCAAAAATGGTTTCGATCATGATCAAATCAGCACCACCTTCAATTAAGCCTTTAGTCGCTTGGGCATAGGCATTCACCAATTCCATAAATGTCACATTACGGAAACCCGGGTCATTTACATCGGGAGAAATAGAGGCGGTGCGGTTGGTTGGCCCTAATACACCTGCAACAAAGCGAGGTTTTTCTGGTGTGCTGTATTTGTCTGCAGCTAAACGGGCTAGTTTTGCCCCTGCAAAATTCAGTTCGTAGGCAATAGACTGTAAATCATAATCCGCTTGCGCAATGGTGGTCGAACTGAAGGTATTGGTTTCAATAATATCGGCGCCCGCTTGTAAGTATTTCTCATGAATCGCAGAAATTAATAGCGGTTGGGTTAAGGTGAGCAAGTCATTATTACCACGTAAATCAACCGCACTTTCTTTAAAACGCTCGCCTCTAAAATCAGCCTCGGTGAGTTTGTATTTTTGGATCATCGTCCCCATCGCACCATCTAAAATGAGGATGCGTTCAGCGAGGGATTTTTTCAGTAATTCGGTTTGATTATGTGACATAGACAGCTCTTTTTAAAATCAATCAATATTGAAGAGAATGATAGGTATAAGCACACAGAGTGTCAAATAAAAGGGGAGAAAGTGCGGTAAAAAAATGGAATGTTTTCAAAAAGAAAGGCGGACAAATTGTCCGCCGAATGGTTAGCAATATTTGCTGTCCGAGTAAAAAAACAGATTAACGTAAAAATGCCGGAATATTTTTTTCATATTCGCTGATGGCATCTTCGTGTTGTAACGTCAAACCGATGTTATCTAAGCCGTTTAATAAACAATGACGGCGGAATTCATCCAGTTCAAAGTGATAGACTTTATCACCTACAGTGACCGTCATCGCTTCTAAATCTACGTAGATTTGTTTGCCTTCATTTGCCCACACCCATTGAAAGATTTCTTCCACTTCTTCTTCGCTTAAACGAATCGGTAACATGTGGTTGTTCAAGCTATTGTTATAGAAAATATCCGCAAAGCTTGGTGCGATCATCACTTTGAAACCGTAATCGGCTAATGCCCAAGGTGCATGTTCACGCGAAGAACCACAGCCAAGGTTTTTACGCGCTAATAAAATGGTCGCGCCTTGATATTGTGGATAATTCAATACGAAATCTGGATTTGGCTTGGTGCCTTCTACATCCAAATAACGCCATTCATGGAATAAGTGTTTGCCGAAACCTACGCGCGTAATGGCTTGTAAAAATTGTTTTGGAATAATCGCATCCGTGTCCACGTTTGCCGCATCCAATGGCACTACTAAGCCTGAAAGTTGTTTAAATCCTGCCATTTTTTGCTCCTTAGTTTAATGTGACGTCACGAATATCAACGAATTTGCCGAACATTCCCGCTGCGGCAGCCATCGCAGGACTCACTAAGTGAGTACGACCATTACGGCCTTGGCGACCTTCAAAGTTACGGTTCGAAGTGGAAGCACAGCGTTCCCATTCACCTAAACGGTCATCGTTCATCCCTAAACACATTGAGCAGCCAGGGTTACGCCATTCAGCGCCCGCTTCGATAAAGATTTTATCCAAGCCTTCTTTTTCTGCTTGCTCTTTCACTAAGCCTGAACCCGGTACCACTAAAATACGTTTTACATTGTCAGCTTTTTTGCGCCCTTTCATGACAGCCGCTGCCGCACGTAAATCTTCGATACGAGCATTGGTGCAAGAACCGATAAAGACTTGATCCACCGGAATATCTTTTAAATCAGTATTCGGTTCTAAACCGATATAATTCAACGCTTTTTCTGCTGAAGCACGAGTCACAGGATCGGTCATTTCTGCTGGATTAGGTACGCGTTGATCGATACCGATTACTTGGCCTGGGTTTGTTCCCCAAGTCACCTGTGGTGCAATGTCTTTGGCTTCTAACGTGATGACCGTGTCAAATTTCGCATCATCATCGGATTTTAAGGTTTTCCAATAAGCAACGGCATCATCCCAATCTTTACCTTTTGGTGCATGTGGACGACCTTTTAAGTATTCGAAAGTCGTTTCATCTGGTGCGATTAAGCCGGCTTTCGCGCCCATTTCAATCGCCATATTACAAACGGTCATACGGCCTTCCATAGAAAGGTCACGAATGGCTTCACCACAGAATTCCACCACATGGCCTGTACCACCAGCCATGGTGGTTTTACCGATAATAGCAAGAATAATATCTTTTGCGGTAATGCCTGGCGCCACTTTGCCACGCACTTCAATTTTCATATTTTTCGCACGAGCTTGTTTTAAGGTTTGTGTGGCTAATACGTGTTCGACTTCGGAGGTACCGATACCAAATGCCAAAGCACCAAACGCACCATGAGTGGCGGTATGGGAGTCACCACAAACGATAGTCATGCCAGGTAAAGTTAAGCCTTGTTCAGGCCCCATGACATGCACGATACCTTGTTCTTTTGTGGTCATATCGAATAATTGAATACCGGTCGCTTTTGTGTTTTTTGCGAGCTCCAATACTTGAATTTTCGCTTGGCCTTCAAGTTTATTTACATCACGTACTTGGGTAGAAATACTGTGATCCATGGTACCGAACGTTTTACTTACTTGACGTACTTGGCGGCCTGCCACACGTAAACCATCAAAGGCTTGTGGGCTGGTCACTTCATGGATTAAATGACGGTTAATATACAAAATCGGCGTTTCGCCTTCAGCTTCGTACACCACATGGGCATCGAATAGTTTCTCGTAGAGTGTTTTTGCCATAATTTTTCTCAATTCGTTAGAGTAGCAAGTGCGGTCAAATTATTACTCGTAAATCCTGAAGATTTACTCGCTCCTTCGGAGCCGTTGGCAGAGCCAACGTTCAAAAAGCATTGCTTTTTGTCAGTGTTTTTAAGCCGCACTTTAATTGTTTTTATTAGATTGCTTTAGCGATTAATGTACCCATTTCTGCCGTTGAAACAGGGGCAGAGTCATCGGCTAAATCACCGGTACGGTGACCATTTGCTAAGACTTTTTGCACGGCATTTTCAATGGCATCCGCTGCTTCGTTTAAGTTGAAGCTATAACGCAACATCATCGCCGCAGAAAGAATTTGTGCGATTGGGTTGGCAATGCCTTTGCCTGCGATATCTGGTGCAGAACCGCCAGCCGGTTCATATAAACCGAAACCTTCTTCATTTAAGCTAGCAGATGGCAACATCCCCATAGAGCCCGTGATCATCGCCGCTTCATCAGAAATAATATCACCGAAAATGTTAGAGCAGAGGAGTACATCGAAAGATTCAGGCGCTTTGATTAACTGCATGGTCGCGTTGTCGATATAAATGTGATCTAAGGTGACTTCTGGATAGTCTTTCGCCACTTCTGTCACGGTTTCACGCCATAAGATTGAAGCTTGTAATACGTTAGCTTTATCGACAGAAGTGACGTGTTTACGACGTTTCATTGCCGCATCAAAAGCTGCACGTGCAATGCGTTCGATTTCATATTTGTAATAAACTTCCGTATCGAATGCTTTGGTTTGTGCGCCTTCACCTTCACGACCTTTAGGCTGACCGAAATAAATCCCACCCGTTAATTCACGTACAACCACCATATCAAACCCTTTCGCTGCAATATCTGCACGTAATGGACAGAATTTTTCGAGTCCTTTATAAAGGGTAGCAGGACGAAGATTGCAGAATAATTTAAAATGTTTACGCAATGGTAATAATGCACCGCGTTCTGGTTGTTGATCCGGTGGTAAATTTGTCCATTTAGGGCCGCCAACAGAGCCAAACAAAATCGCATCAGCCTCATCACAACCTTTTAAGGTGTCTGCCGGTAATGGGCAACCACAATGATCAATTGCAGCACCACCTACATAAAATTCATTGAAGTTAAGTTTAAAACCGAATTTTTCTTGGACTTTGTTTAATACTTTAATGGCTTCAGCCATGACTTCCGGACCGATACCGTCTCCTGGTAGAACAGCGATGTTGTATGATTGCATATTATTTTTCCTATTTCTTTCACACTAAAGTGCGGTTAATTTTCTCCCCTCTTTGCTAAAGAGGGGGATTGGATTAATGATGTTTGTGGCTTTTAATATCGGCGACTTTATGCGCACGATAAATAGCATTAATTGCATGAACTAAAGCAAGTGCGGAAGATTCAACGATGTCTGTCGCTAAACCAACGCCATGGAATTTACGGCCTTCGTGTTCAACCACGATATCCACCTGACCTAAGGCTTCAGCACCTTCGCCTTTTGCAGTTAAGTTATAGTGCGACATTTTGATATCTAAGCCGGTTAAATTCAAGATCGCATTGTAAACTGCATCAACCGGACCATTACCACCGATAGAAGAGGTGCTTAATTTTTTACCATCCAATTCCACTTGAACAAACGCAGTTGCTGGATATTCTTTAGTGGAATGTGCAGAAAGTTTATCTAACACTAAACGATCCTCATCCCCTTGTTGCATATCGATAAAGGCTAAAGCTTCTAAGTCATAATCGAATACTTGGCCTTTTTTGTCTGCTAATTTTAAGAAGGCTTCATACAATTTGTCTAAATCGTAATCTTGTTCGGTGTAGCCCATATCCGCCATGTGACCTTTTACCGCTGCGCGACCAGAACGTGCGGTTAAGTTCAATTTTTCTTTTTTCAAGCCAATAGTTTCTGGCGACATGATTTCGTAGGTATTTTGGTTTTTTAACATGCCATCTTGGTGAATACCGGATGAATGTGCAAAAGCATTTGAGCCTACAATCGCTTTATTCGGTTGGATTGGCATATTACAAAGTTGGCTCACCATTTGGCTGACACGGTGGATTTCTTGTGTGTTGATACGTGTATCCACGCCCATAAATTCTTGACGAACTTTCATTGCCATCACCACTTCTTCAAGAGAGGTGTTGCCTGCGCGTTCACCAATGCCGTTAATAGTACATTCAATTTGACGTGCACCATTTTGTACAGCGGTTAAGGAGTTAGCCGTTGCCATACCTAAGTCATTGTGACAATGTACGGAAATCACAGCTTTATCGATATTTGGTACGCGGTTACGTACTTCAGCAATAATATTGCCGAATTGATTAGGTAAGCAGAAACCAACAGTGTCAGGAATGTTTACAGTTGTTGCACCTGCATTAATTGCGGCTTCAACAATACGACAAATATTGTCGATACCGGTGCGGCCCGCATCTTCGCAAGAAAATTCTACGTCGTCTGTATAATTACGTGCATGTTTTACTGCTGCCACCGCCATTTCAACGACATCGTCAAAAGTACGTTTTAATTTGGCTTCAACGTGTAAGGCTGAAACTGCAATAAATGTATGGATACGAAACGCTTCTGCCACTTTTAAGGCTTCAGCTGCAGCATCAATATCTTTAATTACTGCACGGGAAAGTGCCGCAACACGACTATTTTTGATATGGCGTGCAATGGTTTGAACAGATTCAAAATCACCTTGAGAAGAAACCGGGAAACCGACTTCCATCACATCCACGCCGAGACGTTCAAGTGCCAAAGCAATCTGTAATTTCTCTTTAACGGTTAAGCTTGCTTTTAACGCTTGTTCGCCATCACGCAAGGTAGTATCAAAAATAATAACGCGATCTGTCATAATGTTTTCCTTCTTTTATCACTCAAAGTGCGGTCATTTTTACCGTGATTTTAAAACGAAAAAACCCGCAATCTTAAAAGTGCGGGTTGATAATAGATTTTTTACATAAAGGTGTTTTTTATCCACAACTTAGCCGCACAAAGAATGTGAGAGCAGGAGGTTGAGAGATAAAGAAACAGCTTGGTACATAAAAAGATAATCCTGTAAAAAATTCTGTAGAACGCTGTCCATATTACGGATAAAAATGTTGCTGTCAAATCATTTATCAGTGATTTATATCTAAAATGAATATCTCTACACAATCTTAAAAGTGTATTTCTCTTAATATAAGTTTTTTATCAGAATTAATCTCTAAAAATAGCTTTTAAGAAGCTGTTTTTGTCCTGTTTTATTCCTCGTTTCTGGTATGCCTATTTTTTCTAAAATTTTTTCTCTTTTTGCGATCTGAATCGCAGAATTAAGACAAACTTTTCATTTTTTGAGACAAATCTCGCCATAATTTTCTTTTTAAAGGAGAGAATTATGAGCGATTTTACGTCGATTTTGTTGCGATTAGCTCAAGTGCCCAAATTGGGCAGTGTGCGGATTCAACAAATTTTGGCCCATGTGAATATAGAAGAATTGTTAAATTATGATGAAGTGGCATTTCAACAAATGGGTTGGGAGGCTTTGCAGATTCGTCGTTGGTTTCAGCCAGAAATGAAATTTATTGAACCCGCTTTGAGCTGGGCAGAAAAAGAAGGCCATCATTTAATACACTGTTTTTCAGATGACTATCCTTTTTTACTCAAACAAATTAGTGGCTTTCCGCCCTTATTATTTGTGAAAGGTAATCTGATCGCACTTTCAGCACAGCAAATCGCCATGGTTGGAAGTCGTTATTGCTCCGCTTATGGGGAATATTGGGCAAAATATTTTGCGACAGAGCTTTCTCTCGCAGGATTAACGGTGACGAGTGGGTTGGCTGTAGGTATCGATGGATTTAGCCATCAGGCGGTGGTGGATATTCAAGGGCAGACCATTGCCGTATTGGGCAGCGGATTAGATCACATTTACCCCGCTAAACATCGCCGATTAGCCGAGCAAATTATCGAAAATAACGGGGCATTAGTTTCTGAATTTATCCCTACGCAAGCACCGATTGCTGAAAATTTTCCTCGTCGTAATCGCATTATTAGCGGGCTTTCATTAGGAACATTAGTCATTGAAGCCACAGAGAAAAGCGGTTCATTGATTACAGCACGCTATGCTTTAGAACAAAATCGCGATATTTTTGCCTTACCAGGGAATATTCAAAGTGAATACAGTCAAGGCTGCCATAAACTGATTAAGCAAGGGGCGATGTTGGTGGAAAATGTCAAAGATATTTTAGATAGCCTCAATCACAGCGTTGTTTTTCAGCCTCCAGTACATAATACGCAAATTAATAAGCCGATAGCTCAACCACTCACAGCAAAAACACTAGCCGTGGAACCAAGTCATCCTGAACTTTATCAACATATCAGTTATACACCAATAAGCCTTGATGATTTATCGGTTACATTGAATTTGCCGGTGGATTTGCTTTTAGTGCAGTTGTTAGATTTGGAGTTACAAGATTTAATCGTCAATGAGAATGGACTCTATAAGCGGATAGCATAAACGGGGTAGAGTAAGGAGACTATCCTGTGCTAAGATACGGCTCAGTGTTTAGAAAGGAGAACCTATGTTAGCCATTATTTCCCCGGCAAAAACCTTAGATTTTGAAAGTGCGGTCAGAAATCTTCCTGTTTCTCAACCGCACTTGACGGATTATAGTGAGCAACTGATTGAAATCTGTCGTCAATTATCTCCCCAAGATCTTTCTTCCTTAATGTCTATCAGCGATAAACTTGCGGGCTTAAATGCCGCTCGTTTTGCTGAATGGACAAAATCTCACAACGAAAAAAATTCACGCGCAGCCATTTGGGCATTCAAAGGTGATGTTTACACCGGTTTGGATGCGGATAGCTTATCTGATGAAGATGTGCAATTCGCACAACGCCATTTACGTATGCTTTCTGGCTTATATGGCTTACTTAAACCCCTTGATTTAATGCAACCTTACCGCTTGGAAATGGGCACGAAGTTAGCGAATCCAAAAGGGAAAGATCTTTATGCTTTTTGGGGTAACATCATCACTCAATCCGTGCAACAAGCGCTTGATGAGCAAGGCGATCGTATTTTGATCAATTTAGCCTCCGATGAATATTATAAATCAGTGAAAGAAAGCCAATTAGAGGCACAGATTGTTAAGCCTGTTTTCTTAGATAATAAGAATGGTAAATACAAAGTGGTCAGCTTTTATGCGAAAAAAGCCCGTGGTTTAATGTGTCGTTTTATCATTCAAAATCGTTTGGAACGTGTTGAACAACTGAAAGAGTTTGACCTAGGTGGTTATTGGTTTGATGCGACATCCTCAACTGAAAAAGAATTTGTATTTAAGCGAGATATCAATGAATAAAATCTTGGTTATATTGACCGCACTTTTACTCTCAGGTTGTGCGGCAAAAGTGAGTCAGCTTCAAACTCCTGAAAAAATTGAGTACAACGGCAAAACTTATAAACTTACTGCAAGCCAAGATTTGGATACGATTGCGCGCTATGTTTATCTTGCCGAGCCAGATACCTTAGAAAATTGGCAATCTCAAATTGAAGTGTTGCTTGATCGTGATTTATCCCGTTCTATTGAGCAACGCGTAGCATTGCGTGAGAAGGTATACCGTAATTTAGGCGTGACAGATTTCAAAATTCTTGCGAATTCAACGAATCCGAAAAAGCCCGCTACTGAGTTAAATGGTTATGTCATTTATGCTCCGACAGAACAAAATCCGTCCTGGCAAGTGGATATTGCTAAGGGCAAAAATGTGCCACGTTGTGGTTTCGTGCAATACCAATATTCCCAAAAAATGGAAATGAAAAAGTTTCAGCGCTTAAGCAAAGTAAAAATTGTGAAAAATTTACAAAAGTATCTTGTCGCAAAAGAAAGTAAAACATTACAAAAAGCGGATCTTTCTTGGAAATGTGAAAGTTATTTCAATCACTAAAATGTATAACTAGATCAAATCTCAAGTAAATTTTTCAAATTTTGCTAGAGCAGAAATTATGGATGGTGTAATCTTAGCACCAATTGTTTTTAAGAATTCAAAGTAGGTAAATATGATTAAAAAAATTGCTGTATTAACCAGTGGTGGTGATGCTCCTGGTATGAATGCTGCTATTCGTGGTGTTGTGCGTGCAGCACTTGCAGAAGGGCTTGATGTATTCGGCATTTATGATGGTTATCAAGGCTTATACAACAATAAAATCAAACAGTTAAACCGTTATAATGTATCAGATATTATTAACCGTGGTGGTACATTCTTAGGTTCTGCTCGTTTCCCTGAATTTAAGGATCCAGCGGTACGTGAAAAATGTGCAGAAATTTTACGTTCACATGGTATTGATGCTTTAGTTGTTATCGGTGGTGATGGTTCTTACATGGGGGCGAAATTGCTCACAGAAGAACATGGTTTCCCTTGCGTGGGTATTCCAGGCACGATTGATAATGATGTGGCAGGTACGGATTACACAATCGGTTATGAAACTGCGCTACAAACAGCGGTGGATGCCATCGACCGTTTACGTGACACCTCAAGTTCTCATCAACGTATTTCTATCGTAGAAATCATGGGCCGTCACTGTAGTGACTTAACTATTTCTGCAGGCATCGCAGGTGGTTGTGAATATATCGTGGCATCTGAAATGGAATTTAATCGTGAAGAATTAATTCGCCAAATTGAGCGCAGTATTATTCGTGGAAAACGCCACGCCATCATTGCGATTACTGAGTTAATCACTGACGTGCATTCTCTCGCTCGTGAAATTGAAGCTCGTGTAGGTCATGAAACCCGTGCAACCGTATTAGGCCATATTCAACGTGGTGGTTCGCCTTGTGCCTTTGACCGTATTTTAGCTTCACGTATGGGCGTATATGCGGTAGATATATTGCTACAAGGTAAAGGTGGCTACTGTGTGGGTATTCAAAATGAAAAATTAGTTCACCACGATATTATTGATGCAATCAACAATATGCGTCGTGAATTTAAAGCAGATTGGTTAGAAATGGCTAAACGCTTAGAATAATCTTTGTAAGGTTATTTAAAATAAAAGAAATCGGGCTAAAGCAATCATTGTTTTAGCCCGATTTTTATCTGTTTAGATTAAGCTTTTAAGTTATTTCTCTTACGCTGCAAAATAAAAACACGACAATCATAGGGATTATCCGCATCCGCTTGGCGATATTCTTCAAACTCGATGTTCCATTCAGCCCAATTAATTTCAGGGAAGAAGGTGTCACCGTCAATGTCTGCTTGAATTTGCGTGAGGTACAATTTATCTGCTTTAGGTAAATATTGTTTAAATAACTCTCCGCCGCCGAGCAACATAATTTCATCAAATTCTTTGACAAAATCGACCGCACTTTCAAAACTATTTTTCCAGATGACACCTTCATGTTCGTAAGGCGTGCGTGAAAGGACAATATTAGTCCGTTTCGGTAGTGGGCGACCAATGCTTTCGAAAGTTTTACGGCCCATAATCACCGGTTTTCCCGTAGTGTTTTTACGAAACCAGGCTAAATCAGCAGGCAAGTGCCAAGGCATTTGATTATCTTTTCCGATGACGTTATTTTTTGTTATCGCAACGATCAAACTTAATGTCATATTTTCTATCCTATTTTTCTTTTTTTGCATTATATCATAGCTATTCAGAAAATCTGAATTTGAGATGGTTTTTTTCGTGATTTTTATTAATTTTAGTGCTAATTTAACCGCACTTTTCTATTTTTTCACTGAGGACAAACTATGTCGGCAAATCGCAAAACAATCGTCGTAAAATTTGGTACTAGCACATTAACACATGGTTCCCCAAAATTGAATGCGCCTCACATGGTCGATATTGTTCGCCAGATTGCCCAGCTTCATCAAGCGGGTTTTCGTGTCGTGATTGTGACATCAGGTGCGATTGCAGCAGGACGGCATTATTTAAATCATCCTCAACTTCCGCCAACCATTGCGTCAAAGCAACTTCTAGCTGCAGTAGGGCAGAGTCAGCTGATTCAAGCCTGGGAAAAATTATTTGCGATTTATGATATTCATATTGGACAAATTTTATTAACTCGTGCTGATATTGAAGACCGTGAACGTTTTTTAAATGCGCGCGATACATTACATGCCCTGTTAGACAATCATATTATTCCTGTGATTAACGAGAATGATGCGGTGGCAACAGCTGAGATAAAAGTAGGAGATAATGATAACTTATCTGCATTAGTCGCGATTTTAGTGCAAGCGGAACAACTTTATTTATTAACGGATCAACAAGGTTTGTTCGAAAGCGATCCTCGTAAAAATCCAGATGCGAAATTAATTCCTGTGGTTGAGCAAATTACCGACCATATTCGTTCTATTGCAGGCGGTAGTGGTACAAACCTTGGTACTGGCGGGATGAGTACAAAAATAATTGCGGCAGATGTGGCAACGCGTTCAGGTATTGAAACGATTATTGCGCCAGGTAGCCGACCTGATGTCATTGTGGATTTGGCGTACGATAAACCAATTGGCACCAAATTTATTGCTCATCATTCTGATCGTTTAGAAAACCGTAAGCAGTGGTTATTTGCAGCACCATCAGCAGGAATGCTGACGATTGATGAAGGTGCTGAAAATGCTATGTTAGTACAGAATAAATCGTTGCTGCCTGCAGGGATTACGGCTGTGGAAGGGCGTTTTTCACGCGGTGAAGTCGTCAAAATTAAGAATACCTCAGGTAAAGTGATTGCACTCGGTATGCCTCGTTATAACAGCGATGCCTTAGAATTAATCAAAGGGAAAAAATCTCAAGATATTGAGCAAATTCTTGGTTATGAGTACGGTGCAGTTGCGCTACATCGTGATGATATGATTGTGCTATAGCCTGCAATAGAAATCGGATCTCTCATATTTTCTGAACCTTCCTTTTATTTTGTCGGTCTATAAAACCATAAAAAGGGCAATAACCCGATATTAAGTAGTAAAAGGAGACAACATGAGATTAATCGCGACCGTTTTAGCTGTTGGGCTATTAAGTGCTTGTACGCAGGGCTATTATGTAAAACATCGTAGCCCCATTTCAGTGAGTAAACACGTAAAGCGTTTAAATACGACGGCTTGTCATGATAAAGATGACTGGTATTTAGATGGTTATCGTGTCGGGAAAGATTTCCAAGCACAAAGCCAATCTCAACTGAATAAACGAATTAACTTTTGTGGCCGACGTGTACCTGAAGAGCTGAGAACCGCATGGTTTAATGGATTTGATGCTGGCTCAAACGGCGTTCAGGTTGATATAGAGGGTTATGATGAGGATGCGATCTTAACCTATGATTATGACGATGATGATCGTTATAGCGAAGACGACGAAGAATAAAAAAGTGCGGTTAAAATTAACCGCACTTTTTTGTTTTAAAGGATATCGAGTAATTCGACTTCAAACACTAAAGGTGAGAATGGAGGGATAGATGCACCTGCACCACGTTCGCCGTAAGCCAGTTCGTGTGGAATAGTGAGTTTCCATTTAGAACCAACAGGCATCATTTGTAATGCTTCAACCCAACCACGAATTACGCCATTTACTGGGAATTCAGCTGGCGTACCGCGTGCAACAGAGCTGTCGAATACGGTACCATCTGGTAATGTACCTGTGTAGTGAACACGTACTTTGTCTGTCGCAGCTGGTTTATTACCGTTACCTTCGGTTAGAATTTCGTATTGTAAACCGCTGTCAGTAACTTTTACGCCCGCTTTTTTCGCGTTTTCTTCTAAGAATTTTTTACCTTCTTCTTCAATCGCTTTAAATTGCGCTTGTTGTGCTTCAGCCGCTTGTTGTTGAAGGGCTTGAACAGAATGCATTAAATCATTAATTTCTAATGCGGGTTGATTGCGGTTTAACGCGTCGAAAATGCCTTTTGCTACCGCTTCAACAGAAATATCCATTTGACTATCTGCTAATTGTTGACCGATTTGTAAACCGATACCGTAGCTGCCTTTTTCAGAAATACTTTCTAATTTTACTTGTTCAAAAATTTGAGCTGTCATTATTTTTTCCTTTGTTGTAAAACTATTTTTTCAATGCCAAGATTTCACCCATGCGCACAGGTTCATCAACACTTAAATGATCGGCAATTTGCACTTGACCGGCTTGGAATAAATTAATTACGGTAGAACCAAGTTGGAACCAACCCATTTCTTGACCTTTGCTTAATTTAACCGCACTTTCACCTTCATAAGTCCAGACTTTCACTTCGCTATAACGTGGCGGATTAATCACGCCAGCCCAAACTGTACCGATACTTGCGGTGATTGTTGCACCTACCAAGATTTGTACCATGGTGCCAAATTCAGTATCAAAGACACAAATCACACGTTCATTACGTGCGAAGAGGTTCGGTACATGTTTTGCTAAAAATGGATTGACGGAGAATAAATCACCCGGCACGTAAATCATTTTGCGAAGTGTACCATCACATGGCATATGCACACGGTGATAATCACGTGGTGATAAATAAGTGGTGACGAATTCCCCATTTTTAAAGGTCTCGGTTAAATCTTTATCTTCCGCTAATAAATCGTTTAAGCTGAAGAAGTGACCTTTTGCTTGTAATAGGCGGTCATCTTCAATGTGCCCACATTCACTTACACGGCCATCCGCAGGACAGCAAAGTGCGGTTGGATTTTGGTTAATTGGTCGTGCATTTTCTTTTAATGAACGGATAAAGAATTCATTAAAACTAGCGTAATCACTGAATTTTTCTTTTTCAGCAATGCTCATATCAATGTTGTATTTTTTTGCAAACGCTTTAATCACAAAATGTGTCACCGCGCCCCATTTTTGTTTAGCTAACCAACCTGCTGCTTGTGTCATATAGATTTGTGGCATCACATATTGAAATGCAACTTTTAGGCGTTGCCAATAAGAAATTGGGTTCATTGATTTCTCCAATAAGATTTAAAAGTCGGGCGATTATAACAACTTATTTCACTTGTGCAATGTTAGTCGAGGTTTTTGCGTAAGATGAAAGCAAGAAGCCGACATTTGTCGGCCTCTTTTTGCGGTTATAAAATCATTTTGACTAATTTGTCTGCTTGAATCCGAGCAAATTTTTTCAACAGTTTTTGCACCGGTTCAGGATATTGCGTCAATTCTTCTAATTCAGAATAATCTTGCAATACTTTGGTATGTTGGCGGATGTGTGACAATTCTTTTTCCACTTGAGGCAGAAGTTCTTGTTTTGGATCGTGGATTAATAATCCATTTTCCGCATCTAAACGCCATGCGCGAGGGTTTAAGTTGTTCCCCGTTAAAAGAATATACTGGTTGTCCACCCAAACACCTTTGAGGTGATAAGTGTTATCGCCATCTTTCCATAAACGCACCGTTAAATGGCCATTTTTAATGTAAGCATCAAATTTCTCGCAGAAACGACGAAGATTGCTTTCATATAAATAAGGCAATGCGCCAGCCATTTTAAATGGCTGCTCTGGTGGAATATAGAAATCGTTTGCGACTTTATCACCCACGATAATTTCGACACGCTTTCCTTGCTCTAATAAGCGGGCAAGTTTACTTCTTAGTGTGCGAGGGAAGTTGAAATAAGGGGTGCAAATCACCAGTTTTTCCTGCACTTGTAAGAATAAATCTTCGATAACTTGGTTTAATTCATTGCCCGATGCACCTAAACCAAAAAGTGGTGAAATGGTTAAAACATCGGAAAAACCAACCGCACTTTCCAACTGATATTCCGCATGGGCAGATAAGTTTTTACGATAAGCTTTTATTGCACTACGAATTTCTTTGGTGCGAGGACGATTAGCCACATCTAATGGATGTACTGCGCTGAAATCCAATAAATAATCATTGATGAAATTAACCATAGAGTCTGCCAATGCAGCATTATGGATTTTTTGATAGCGGTCGTAACGGTATTTATCTTGTTGTTGTAAATACACGTTATTGATGCTTGCGCCGCTATAAAGCACGGTATCGTCAAAGACAAAGCCTTTAATATGCAACACGCCGAAGACTTCACGGGTATTAATTGGCACACCGAAGAACATATTCGGTTCATCGGGAAGTTGATAGGTTTGGCGTTGTTCACAATACCAATCAGCGTTAGTAGCAGATTTTTCTGCACCGAGTAAATTGCGTTGTCCGCGATGCCAATCCACTAAAATTTTCACATCCAATTCTGGATGATCTTGTTTTACGCGATAAATTTCATTGAGAATTTCTTGTCCCGCTTCATCTTTTTGCCAATAAAGTGCGGTCACGTAAATGCGTTTTTTAGCTTGGCGAATTAATTCTATAATTTGTGCTTTGAATTCAAGCGGACTAAACAGAAACTCAACCTGTTCTGCCTGTAAAGGAAGAAAAGGCAAATTTTTTAAATTTTGTTCTGCTCGTTTAGCTTTATTGATTAACATAATCGATCTCTACACTAAAAATTAATGCTCTAGTTTACAATATTTCCTTTGTGGATTGATAGAAAAAAGGTTTTTTTTCGTTATAATGCTCACAAATTTTCGCATTTTTTGGCGAATTATTATCCAATTTTTCCTTCGAGAAGCAAATTATGAGCAATTCACGCAAACCATCATTCCAAACAAATTCCACCAAATCTTTTCAAGAGCGTAGCCCAAAACGTGCATTTAATGACAAAGAACGTCGCTTTGATGATCGTCGTAATAATGAAAAACATGATGGAAATCGACCGCACTTTGATAAAAAACGGGATGATCGTAAACCTTCTCGTGGTTTTCAACAGCAAGAAGTGAGAGAGCCAAAAATTGCAGAGCTTTCATTAAATAAAGCGAATGGTGAAAGTGGCTCGGTAAAAGTAACGGTGAAAAGCACTGGAGTGAGTTATAAACCGAAAGAAAAGAAAACGGGTGCATTATCACCACGCGCACCGGAGAAAATTAAAAAGAACCGTGCTGAAGAAATGAAAGTGTATGGTGAAAATGCGTGCTTAGAATTGTTTGCTGAGCGTCCAGAGAGCATTGTTCGCGTATGGGCAACGGTGCAAATGTCGCATCGAATTGGCGAGATTTTCAGTTATTTAGCCGCGAATAAAAAAGTGTATCACGTGGTGGATAGCGATGAGCTAAGCTTAGTAAGTGGCACTGAGCATCATGGTGGCATTTGTATGCTAGTGAAGAAGCAACGTACTTTCTCTTTGCAAGGTTATTTAGATGTCCCGCGTCAAGAAGACTGCTTAGTATTGCTTGATCAAGTCAATAATGCGCAAAACCTAGGTGGCGTTGTGCGTACTTGCGCCTTCTATGGCATTAAAAATGTGGTAACCAATCAAGTTGAACAGCTTTATGCACCGGCTGCGATGCGTGTGGCTGAAGGCGGGATGGAGCATATTCGTATTTTAGAAACAGAAAGTACAGAAGTTGCGTTAGAGGCTTTACGTAAGGCTGGCTATCAGATTATTCATGTATCAACCAATAAACAAGGTGTTGCGTTGGAACAACTCAAATTTGCAGAGAAAGTCGCGTTGGTATTGAGCGAAGGTAGTACAGATGATATTCGTGAGAAACAAGATGTAAATGTGTGTCTTTCTTTAAGTAATCCATTAAAAGCAGGATTAAATATTGCGGTAAATACAGGGATTTTATTAGCGCATTGGTATGTGAAATAACCTTAAGTGCGGTCATTTTTTGATTCGTTTTTGGGGCTGACATCTGTCAGCTCTTTTTCTTTTTCAACATTGTGTAGTATTCAATTTTTCATCTTTCTTTCATAAAGTTTTTGGGGGAAGTTGGACAAAAGATCTATACTATTCCGAGTAGTTATTTAACAGGGAGTTTTTATGCCTGAACGTTCAGCCAATATTAGTACACATGATCCTTTCGGAAGTTTATTAGGTTATGCACCGGGTGGGATTGCGATTTATTCCTCAGATTATCATACAGCCGATGAGAAAGAGTATCCGGATGATGCTGCCTTTCGCAGTTATTTAGGAAGAGAGTACATGGGCTACAAATGGCAGTGTGTAGAATTTGCGCGCCGTTATTTATATCTCAATCATGGCATGGTGTTTACTGATGTAGGAATGGCTTACGAGATCTTTTCTCTACGATTTTTACGTCAAGTGGTAAATGATGCCTTATTACCCTTACAAGCCTTTGCAAATGGTTGCAAACGTAAGCCTGAAGCAGGCGCCCTTTTAATTTGGCAAGAGGGGGGCGAATTTAAACATACGGGGCATGTAGCGATTATTACCGAAGTCTTAGAGGATAAAATCCGCATTGCTGAGCAAAACGTGATTCACTCTCGCTTACCAAGCGGGCAGCAATGGACGCGTGAATTACCGATGACGGTTTCTGAAAGTGGTTATTTTCTACATGATACCTTTGATGATACCGAAATTTTAGGTTGGATGATCCAAACGGAAGACACCGAATACAGTCTGCCACAGCCAATGCCTGAAAAAGAGAAACTTGAAATTCATGCAGAACATATTGAAAACAACGGTCAGTTTGAACATAAATGGCTGAATGAGCAAAATGAATTTGAAGCTGCCTATGTGAAAGCAATGGGAGGGCATAAAGTTAGCCATTCTGACCAATATCGTTACTTTACGATGTCTGAAACAGCACAGCATGAGTTGATTCGTGCAACTAATGAATTACATTTAATGTATTTGCATGCCACAGATAAAGTTTTAAAAGACGATAAGTTATTAGAATATTTCAATATTCCAAAATTATTATGGCCTCGCTTACGTTTATCTTGGCAAAATCGCCGTTATCAAACCATTACGGGGCGTTTAGATTTCTGCATGGATAGTCGTGGATTGAAAGTGTATGAATACAACGCAGATTCAGCCTCTTGTCATGCGGAAGCCGGTGAGTTTATGAATCGATGGGCAATCCAAGGCGGATTGAATATTGGTGAAAATCCTGCTGATGGTTTACGTAATGCATTAGCGGATTGTTGGAAACACAGTGAAGCTACGCCGCTTGTTCATATTATGCAAGATCATGATGATGAAGAAGATTACCACTCATTGTTTATGCGTAACGCACTGGTCCAAGCCGGATTTCAAGCCAAAATTATTCATGGCACAGAGGGATTACATTGGGATAGTCGTGGTCGTTTAATTGATGATGAAGATAACCAGATAAAAACGGTGTGGAAAACATGGGCTTGGGAAACCATGTTGGAGCAACTTCGTGAAGATGCGACAGGCATGGAAGTGGCTCCACCAATTCGCACGGGCTATCCGGAAGATAAAGTACGGTTAATTGACGTTCTACTTCGTCCAGAAGTCTTAGTCTATGAGCCGCTTTGGACAGCTATTCCAAGTAATAAAGCGATCTTACCTGTATTATGGTCATTATTCCCGAATCATCGTTATTTACTTGAAGCAGGATTTGAACTGACACCAGAGTTGGTTAAAAATGGTTATGCACAAAAACCAATTGCAGGCCGTCGAGGTGATAATGTGAAACTCATTGGTGAGTGCAAATCTGTACTTGATAGCACAGACGGTCGATTTGATAAGCAGGAAAGTATTTATCAACAACTGTGGTGTTTACCAAAAGTGGAAGACCAATATGTTCAGGTTTGTACTTTCACTGTAGGGGGGCATTATGGTGGTAGCTGTTTACGCTCAGACCCGAGTTTGGTTATTATGGGAAACAGTGATATGCAACCGTTAAGAGTATTATTAGATAAATCTTTCCTTAAGAAATAAAAATAAAATCGGCACTCAATGGGTGCCGATTTGTTATTGTTAATTTATAAAATTATTTTGCTTCTTTGTTATCAGTTGGTTTTTCATCTGTTTTTAACATATCAGCAGGAATAAAAGTTTGTTGTACTTTTGACATATCTGGAAGATGGTGTGCAATCCCTTTGTGACAGTCGATACAGGTTTTGTTTTGTTCCTGTGCGAGTGCGTGCATTTGTTGTGCCACAGTTTTTTGTTGTGAGTAATCCATATCATTAAAGTTATGGCAGTTACGACACTCTTGTGAGTTATTCGCTTTCATACGCGCCCATTCGCGTTCAGCCATTTCTAAACGATGTTTTTCAAATTTTTCTTTAGTATCAACTTTACCCGTATAGTATGCTAATACTTCAGTAGAAGCCTGCATTTTACGAATCATTTTTGGCACAAATTCATGAGGAACGTGACAGTCAGAACAAATCGCTTTCACACCTGAACGGTTGCTAAAGTGAATTGATGCTTGGTATTCAGGTACAACATCGTTAGTATGACAATCTGAACAGAATTGTTCAGTATTAGTTGCTGACATACCGACATTAAATAGGTTAGTTCCAACAATAGTACCAATGATAGTTAATAAAATCACCCCACCAATTGCCATTTTGCTCGGCGAGCGTAACCAACGACAAACTTTTTGAATGCTTGATTTAATCATGGTTTAGCTCCTTATTTACCTTGCGTTTTACGAATGGTTTCGAATTTATTTTGAATAATTGGATTTACGTTAGTTTGCTGAACGTGGCATTGTAAACAGAAATAACGACGTGGTGAGGTACCTTCTGTTTTTTGACCATCACGTGTTAAGAAATGACTCTCAGGAACACGTGGCGCACCCGTTGTTGGGGCAACATCTGGCGCGTGGCAACCTAAACATTGATTCGCATTTTTAGTTACTTGTAAGCCACGAATGCTGTGTGGAACAAGTGGGGGTTGGTTAGGAAAAGTAACAGGAATATTGCCTACATCTTTATAAGGATTATTAAATGCAGGTGCAAGACTTTCTGCTGTTTTATCGATGCTGTTTGCAACTTGTGGTGCATCAGCAAATGCCAATCCACTACATAAAGCCAGCATGAAAATAAATGATTTTTTCATGAAATCCACTCCATTAAATAATTAAATATTTTTAATTTTTATTTGTTTCTCAAATCGAGATCCAAATGTAAATACATTTTCTGCGCACACGTCAATACAGCGTCCACAAGTAATACAATCTTTTGCCAATACAATTTGGCTATCTTCTGGTCCACCGTGTAAAGGAAGTCTTAATACTTGCGGCTCTGGGCAAACATTATAACAATCCATACAACGGTCACAGCGATCACGATCAATTACATTAACTTTTATTAAACTTTTACTGCCAATGACACCATAAATCGCACCAATCGGACAAAGGTGACCGCACCAACCATGTTCGGCAACAAGTAAGTCAAATAAAAAGATGACTGTAACTAGCCAAAGGGTTGCACCTGTACCAAAAACAAAGACGCGTCCAAGTGCGGCAACAGGGTTTATCCACTCCCATAAGAGCGTGCCAGTTATCGCACTACCAACTAAAATCACCGCTAAAATCACATATCGAAGCTGACGTGAGATTTTTAATGATTGTCGAATACCTAATTTTCTACGTAACCAAGCTGCAGTATCTGTCACCATATTCATTGGACAGACCCAACTACAGAAGGCTTTGCTAGCAATGATAGCGTAGAATATAACAATAATTAGGGCACCAATAATCGTCGTGATTTCAGGTAAGTAACCTGTCGCTAAACTTTCAGCGGTAATCAATGGATCCGTTAATGGCACGGTATCCAAAAGCATGCTTGAGCTGTAATTGCCTTTTAGAATCCAAACTTGCCAAATCGGGCCACTTAAGAACATCAAAATAATACTTAATTGACTGATTCGACGTAGAATTAAAAAGCGGTAAGCATGCCACCAACCGAGTTTTTGGCGAGCTTCTAAGCCAGCATCTTTTGGCTTATTCGGGGTATATTTTTCAGCCATTATTTAACCCCCTTAATGTTTAAGTCCAGATTTGGGAATTGCTCTGCTTCCGGAACTGTTGTTGGATTTGGTACATAATCCATTGTTGCACGGTTTGGTGTTGCAACTTTTTGGTTCGGTTGAACTTGCATTGGCTGATAAACCGGCTCATGTGAGCCTTCCGGCATACGAGCATCCATTGCTGGACGTAAGCCATCTGGATGTTGCTCCTCAATTAAGGATTTTCCGGCATTTTGTTTTTCTTTCCAGCCTAAGCGATAGTGGCGACCGAGTAGCCCTTTGGCGATATCCATCGGTAAGACTTTAATTGCCGCTTCTTCTAACACACAAGCTTGTTCGCATTTACCGCATCCGGTGCAAGCATCGGAGTGAACCGTTGGAATAAGTTTTGCATGAATCCCAGTACGATCATTGTGGATACGTTCAAGTGTAATCGCTTTATCTACTAATGGACAAACGCGATAACAAACATCACAACGTAAACCTTGCCAGTTTAAGCAGGTTTCATGATCCAGCAAGACGGCTAAGCCCATTCTGGCATCATTGATATCTTTGAGTTCTTTACTTAATGCACCACTTGGACAGGCATTCATACATGGAATATCTGGACACATTTCGCAAGGTTTATCCCGCGCGATAAAATAAGGTGTGCCCGCTTCCATTGGTGAAATCAGCGAAGCTAAATGCAACATATCATATGGACAGGCTTGGACGCATTGTCCGCAACGGGTACAAGCTGCCAAGAAATCCTTTTCCGGTAAAGCACCAGGTGGACGCAAGGCGATTCCTTCTTTAGCTTTAGCTTGTTGTTGCTGTAAGCCAAGAATAATACCAACCCCACATACTCCGGCTGCCGTTCTTGTCACATTTTTTAAAAACTGACGACGGTTAGGATCAAGTCTCATCTGCGTTTCCTTTTATAAGCGGCCCGATTTTGTAAAAATGTTGCAAAATTTGACCGCTCTTATTTTAAATTCCCTTCTCATTAAAGAGAGGAGTGACTAGAAACGAAAGGAAAATCCTACGCTTTTTCCACTTTTACCGCACATTTTTTGAAGTCGGTTTCGCCTGAAATTGGATCGGTTGCATCCAATGTTAATTTGTTAGCAAGCTGACCCGCATCAAAGAAGGTGGTGTAAATTAAGCCCTGAGGACATTTGTTACGACCACGGGTATCTAAGTAAGAAACCATTTCACCACGACGTGTAATTAATTTCACTTTATCCCCATGACGTAAGCCATATTTTTTCGCATCCGCTGGGTGCATCCACACTAAGTTGTTCGGGAACGCACGGTGTAGTTCAGGTACACGACGAGTCATGGTACCGGTATGCCAGTGTTCAAGTACACGACCAGTACATAACCATAATGGATATTCTTCATCTGGTGATTCTGCAGGGTCTTCATAAGGCACACCTAAGATAATTGCTTTTTTATCCGGATAACCGTAGAACGCAACATCTTCGCCTGCTTTAACGTACGGGTCAAAGCCTTCACGGTAACGCCATAAGGTTTCTTTACCGTCAACAACCGGCCAACGTAAACCACGTACTTGGTGGTAAGTATCAAATGGTGCTAAGTCATGGCCATGACCACGACCAAAGCTTGCGTATTCTTCGAATAAGCCTTTTTGTAGGTAGTAACCAAAGTGATCTGCTTCATCATTGATGTATCCTGGAACATCCGTTGGTACTTTATATTTGTTTACTTCACCATTCTCGTAAAGTACTTCATATAAAGTCTTACCACGATATTCTGGCATTTGAGCTAATAATTCTTCGCCCCATACTTCATCTGTTTTGAAGTATTTAGAGAATTCCACAATTTGCCATAAGTCAGAACGAGACTCACCAGGACCTTTCACTTGTTGACGCCATAATTGGGTACGACGTTCTGCGTTACCATAGCCCCCTTCTTTTTCTACCCACATACAAGTAGGGAGAATTAGGTCTGCTGCAACTGCAGAAACGGATGGGTAAGGGTCTGAAACAACGATGAAGTTTTCAGGGTTACGCCAACCAGGGAAAATTTCGTCGTTAATGTTTGGACCACCTTGCATATTGTTGGTACAAAGTTGCCATAAGAAGTTTAATTTACCATCTTTTAATGCACGGCTTTGTTGTACAGCTGCGTATCCAGGTACAGTTGGAATGGTACCTTTTGGTAATTTCCATTTTTTCTCAGCGATTTCAACGTGTTTAGGATTGGTTACTACCATGTCCGCTGGTAAACGGTGAACGAAAGTACCCACTTCACGCGCTGTACCACAAGCTGAAGGTTGACCAGTTAATGAGAACGGACCACAACCTGGTTTAGAAATTTTACCGGTTAATAAGTGTACGTTATAGATCATTTGGTTAACCCATACACCACGAGTATGTTGGTTAGCTCCCATTGTCCAGTAAGACACTAAGTTCTGTTCTGGATCCGCGTACATTTTCGCGAGGGTTTCAAGCTGATCTTTTGGTACACCAGAAATACGGTGTGCTTCGTCTAATGTATAAGGTGCAACGATTTTCTTGAATTCTTCGAAATCAGAGTCATACATTTTACCTGCAGTTTTACGGTTTTTCGCTGCAACTTCAAGTGGGTGTTCTGGACGTAGACCATAACCGATATCAGTTTCACCACGTTTGAATTTAGTATGTTTATTAACGAAATCCCAGTTTACTTTATCGTTTTGGATAATGTAGTTTGCAATGTAGTTAAGGATTGCAAGGTCTGCATGTGGATTAAATACGATAGGCACATCAGCTAATTCAAACGAACGGTGTTCGAATGTTGACATAACCACCACTTTCACATTATCAGAAGAAAGACGACGGTCAGAAATACGAGACCATAAAATTGGGTGCATTTCCGCCATGTTTGAACCCCAAAGCACAAATGCATCGGTTTTCTCAATATCGTTATAGCAACCCATTGGTTCGTCCATACCGAATGTACGCATAAACGCCACCGCTGCAGATGCCATACAGTGACGAGCATTAGGGTCGATAGTATTTGAACGAAGACCGGCTTTCCAAAGTTTTACTTTTGCATAGCCTTCATAGATAGTAGTTTGACCGGAAGAGAACATCCCAACAGCATTTGGTTCTTTTTTCTTCAAGATGTCTTTGATTTTTTCCGCCATGATAGTGAAAGCTTGATCCCAAGAAACTGGTGTAAAGTCACCTTCTTTATGGAATTTACCATCTTTCATACGTAATAACGGAGTTTGTACACGGTCTGCACCGTACATGATTTTAGAAAGGAAGTAACCTTTGATACAGTTTAAACCGCGGTTTACCTCTGCATCCGGGTCACCTTGAGTTGCGACAACTCGACCATCTTTGGTTCCTACCAATACGCTACATCCTGTACCACAGAAACGGCATGGGGCTTTATCCCATTTGATGCCCATATCTTCGGTCGCATTTACCTGTTTAACAGGGATGGTCATACCGGCAGCCGCTGCTGCTGCAAGTGCAGCATTGGCTTTCATAAAATCTCTACGATTAAGTTCCATAGTTTTCCCCACTCATTGTTGAATTTTTAGAATATACAAATAATATGTATTCCTAAGTTATTTATTTTTCATCTAAGTAATTAGAAATTAAAGAAACGACAATAACCCCAGGAATATCTTTAATTTCATCCATAAGATCTGCTAACGCTAATTGACGATTACTTTCAAGAGTGACCACCAATTTGCCTTCATCAGACTTCTCGCCATGAATTTCAGCCGTTGGAATCGCTAAAATGGCTTCTTTGACTTGGTTAAGTTTTTCTGGTCTGGCTTGCACAACAATACTGCATACATACCAGTTTTCATTTTCGCTAAATTGATTCATCTGTATTTGTTTCAAAATTAATAATTTTTATTGCTTTTGTCGGGCAAACACTTAAACAAGCGCCACACCCATTACAGCTTGCTAAATCTAACATTGGTTTTGCTACACCACCAAGTTGTAATCGAAAACGGATGGCGTTCATCGGACAACTGTCTTGGCAACTTCGACATTCCACCCGATTTTCTGTTAGACATTGCGTTGTAATCTCAACTTTATGTGTCCAAGGTTCTTCTTCTAATGAACGAAAAATCGGTTGTTCGCATACTAAAACACATTTTTGGCAGAACGTGCATTCGCCCTTGTCAAATTGTATTTCAGGAAAGCCACCATCACCTTTTACAATAATTTGGGTTTCACATACCAGTATGCAATCACCACAGCGGGTACATTTATCCGTAAAGTCTGCTTCATTAATTGACCAAGGTGGACGTATAGCATTAATACCTTGAATTTTAGCGCTTTCAGAATGTAACGATTGCAAAAACTGCCCACGTAATAACTGTCTGCGAGAAGGGTTCTCAATCGCCATATTTTTCTTTAAAATCCGGTATTTTCAGAGGGTGCATTATCCAGTTCTAATGATAAAATAGTAACTACCTAAAAGGAGTAATTTTTAAAAAATATACACTTTTATTGAGTTAGATCAAAGATATTTTTAAAATATGTTATTAATGTAAATAAATTGTTAAAAAATAAGTGAAAATGATTATTAAAAAGGGCGGAAAGCCCGCCCTTAAAAATATTTAAAACATTATGCGTTTTTGGTTGGGTAATCCCACCAAATATCGAATAATTCGCTGATTTCGATTTGTTGCAATTTATTCTCTTCTAACCATTTTTGCACTAATTGGCGATGGCTTTCATCACATTTGCCGATTTTCTCTAAGCAAACTAAGCCTTCCCAATGTAAATAGCCGCTACCTTCATAAGCTAAGCCGTTTGGTTGAATCACTTCAGCAATAAAACGATCAACGGTTTCATCGATAGTTTCGATGCTGGTTCCTTCAGCAAATTGCCAATTCACTAAAAAGCCTAATTCTTGGAATTCAGCTAAGTGAAGTTTTTTACGTTGACGTTGATTACGAGTTTTCATTTTCAATGTTCTCCTATGTTAAGGTAATGGGGTATAGTCATCGTCTCGATGATTATTTTTTCTTAAAGTATAAATCCCACACACCGTGACCTAAACGATGGCCACGCGCCTCAAATTTTGTAAGAGGGCGGAAATCAGGACGTGGAATATAATCTTGTTCGGCAGTATTGACTAAATTTTCATTGGCTGAAAGCACTTCGAGCATTTGTTCTGCATAGTTCTCCCAGTCCGTTGCCATATGAATAAAGCCATTGGGTTGTAATTTTTGGACGACTTGCTCTACAAAGCGCGGTTGAACAATACGGCGTTTATGATGTTTTGCTTTATGCCAAGGGTCTGGGAAGAAAAGCTGTAAACCGCCTAACTCGCCGTCTTTTACACAATCACGTAAAATTTCAGTGGCATCATGGCAAATTACGCGAAGGTTTTTCACGCCTTTTTCTACCGTATAAGCAATACAGGCTCCCACACCAGGCGTGTGTACTTCAATACCGAGATAATTTTTATCAGGATTTGCTTCTGCCATATCTACTAAAGATTTACCCATCCCGAAGCCAATTTCTAATATAACGGGATTCGTATTGCCATAAATCACGGCAAAATCAAAAGGGGCGTTTTGATAATCTAATCCAAGATCAGCCCAGTGATCGTTCATCATATTTTTTTGAAAATCACTTAAGCGACCTGTCCGCAACACAAAGCTACGAACTTTACGTTTATAACGACCATCTTCTGTAAATTCAGCCGTTTCAACGGTTTTACGTTTTTGATCAGCAAAGGTTTTTTGCGCTTCTGTCATGGTTTTTATTCGCTCAATTAAAATTGGCGGCGATTATACACTAAAAGGCAAGGTTGTGGGATTTTTCCACCTAATTCCCGTATAATGGCGAAAATTTTTAATTGTTTTTTATTATGAATATTGTCCGAGTTGCATTAGCCGTACCGCTTCCCCGATTTTTTGATTATCTCTATTCGCCCGACTTGACGCCAATCGTTGGTGGGCGAGTGTTGGTGCCTTTTGGTTCGCAGAAACGAGTCGGGATCGTGGTGGATTTGCCCGCTTCTTCGGATGTCGCAAAAGAGAAGTTAAAACCGATTATTGATGTACTTGATACTGAATCACTCTTTAATTCGACAACGTGGGATTGGTTGGCTTGGTCCGCTAATTATTATCGTGCAGCTTTAGGTGATGTGTTGTTTCAAGCTTTGCCAGTCAAACTCCGTAATGGAGAAAGTGCGGTTAAAAATGACCGCACTTTTTGGCGTATTACGGAACTTGGAAAACAAGCATTAGAATCGGGTGAATTAAAACGCGCCAAAAAACAAATTGAAGCCTTAAATTTGTTGCTAATGCAAGATTTAGAAAAAGGTAACAATGAAATCAGTTCCGCAATTTGGTCAGCCCTTAAAGGCAAAGATTATGTGGAAGAGATTATTGTGCCTACCGAACAAAAAAGTTGGCAACAAGCTCTAGGGGATAATCCTTTAGTTAATCTTGATAATCGATTGACCTTAAACAAGCAACAAGCCCTCGCATTTAGCCAGTTGCTTTTCCAAGAAGGCTTTAATGTGTGGTTATTAGAAGGCGTAACTGGTTCGGGCAAAACCGAAATTTATCTGCAATACATTGAAGAGGTGTTAAAGAAAGGCAAGCAGGTTTTAGTGCTTGTTCCTGAAATTGGGCTTACCCCTCAGACAGTGAGACGGTTCCAAGCACGTTTTAATGTGGAAATTGATGTATTGCATTCCAACTTGAACGATACGCAACGCTTAAATGTCTGGGAGCGAGCAAGAACAGGACAGAGTGCAATCGTAATTGGCACGAGATCGGCGCTTTTCACCCAGTTTTCAGATCTTGGCTTAATCATTTTAGATGAGGAACATGACGGCTCGTTTAAACAGCAAGATGGTTGGCGTTATCATGCGAGAGATTTAGGTATTGTTTTAGCGCAAAAACTCAATATTCCTATCTTATTAGGTTCTGCCACACCAAGTTTAGAAAGTGTAAATAACGTACAAAATGGTAAATATCATCATTTGGTGCTATCAAAAAGGGCTGGAAATGCGACCGCACTTCGCCAGTTTGTGATTGATTTAAAACATCAACGAATTCAAAACGGCTTATCCGAGCCGCTATTACAACGTATGCAAGAACACTTAGAAAAAGGCAACCAAGTATTGTTATTCCTTAATCGACGTGGATTTGCGCCTGTGTTGTTATGTCATGAATGTGGCTGGATTGATGAATGTCATCATTGTGAAAAACCTTATACTTATCACCAACACCAGCGCGTTTTACGCTGCCATCATTGTGGTGCGCAAAAAACAGTGCCGATGCAATGTGGTCATTGTGGTTCAACGCATTTAGTCACAACGGGGTTAGGCACAGAACAACTGGAGGAAACCCTAAAAGCACGTTTCCCGCAATATAATATTGCTCGTATCGATCGTGATAGCACAGCACGAAAAGGCAAGCTTGAAGGTTATTTAGAGGATATTCAGCAAGGTAAAAGTCAGATTTTAATTGGCACCCAAATGTTAGCCAAAGGACACCATTTTCCGAATGTCACTTTGGTTGCTTTAGTGAATGTAGATAATGCCTTATTTTCCCTGGATTTCAGAGCCGAAGAGCGTTTAGCGCAGCTTTATATACAAGTTGCAGGACGCTCAGGCAGAGCCGAAAAACAAGGCGAAGTGGTTTTGCAGACGCATTATCCGGATCACCCGTTATTAACTACCTTACTTGAAAAGGGCTATCAAGCCTTTGCAGAAGAAACCTTGAAGTTGCGGCATAATATGGGCTTGCCTCCGTTTAGTTTCCAGGCATTGTTTAAAGCACAATGTCGTCATTCTGAAGAGGCGGAAAATGCATTGTCGCAATTAGCCTCTTTCTTCTATGAACAAAAAATAGAAGGCTTGCAAGTGTTGGGACCGATTCCCGCACCGTTCAGCAAAAAAGCGGGGCAATATCGTTGGCAGTTACTATTACAGCACGCGTCTCGGAAACAATTACAGGCGGCATTAAGTCGATATTCGCCAGAGCTGATAAAGTCTTCTCAAGTGCGGTTGATTTTAGACGTGGATCCATTGGATTTGAGTTAGCAAAAATTCCCTAGAAAAATGCACAGTTTTTCAGTAGAATTAAGCGTTTTTTATACTCTAAGTTTAATTTATCGAATATTTTAGGATTTTATCGTGGCTCATCGAGATTTTGCCGGTCGAAGCGGCTCAAAAAATAATAAAAAGAAAGCAAAGAAAAGTTTTAATCGCAATACCTTAATTGTTCTTGCGTTGGTGGCGGTATTAGGTTTTGGGTTAGGGCTTTACTTCTTAAAAAGTAAGACACCAGCACCTGTAGTGACGACAAATGTTCAGCCGGAAAAAACACAACCGAAAAGTGTGTTACCAAATCGCCCAGAAGAAGTGTGGCACTATATTAAAGAATTAGAAACTCGTACGGTGCCGGTGGATAATAATCCTTCTTCAGTTGAAAAAAATATGCGTTTGACAGAAGAACAGCGTCAAGTGCTTATTCAAATGGAAAAAGAACAAAAAGCGGCAGAAGAAGCAAAAAAATTAGAAGCTCAACGTAAAGAGCAAGAAGCGGCGAATGCAGAAAAAGCCGCGGCTCAAGCACAGCAAGCTCAACCAGCACAGACAGCTCAAACTCAGCCAACACAGCCACAGCAAACAGCAAAAACGGAAGTGAAAAAGCCTGAGCCAGTTAAAAAAACAGAGCCAGTTAAAAAGCCTGAACCTCCGAAAAAAGTAGAAGTAGTGAAGGCGGAACCAGCTAAAACGGAACCAGCTAAAACTGAGCAATCGAAAAAAGCAGAACCGAAACCCGCTGAACAACAAGTACAGGCTGGCGGCAAAAAATTTGGTTTACAATGTGGTGCATTTAAAAATCGTGCACAAGCAGAAAGCTTACAAGGTCGTCTAGCGATGGCTGGCGTAAATGCACAAATTGCGACAAGTGAAGAATGGAACCGCGTACGTGTAGGACCATTTGGTAGTCGAGATGCAGCAACAGCAGCACAAGATAAAGCAAAATCAGTAGCGAGTTGCGTTGTGATTGGAATGTAATTCAGAATTTAAAAGTGCGGTTAAAAATAACCGCACTTTTTTTATATTTTCACTTGCCAAAAAACGAAAAATCAATAAAATGAACGTTCATTCATTTTTGATGTTTATCTTAAATGACCTTTCTCATATATAACCCTAAGAATTTAATTTTTTATTATGCGACAAGTAAAAGCCTCTAAAACGAAGCTTGATGTCAGTGAGCAGATCTTTGATGCAACAGATCGTCTTATGGCAAAAGAAGGATTACATCATCTTTCTATGCATAAGTTAGCCAAGGAAGCAGGCATCGCAGCAGGTACGATTTATCTTTATTTTAAGAGTAAAGACGAGTTATTAGCACAATTTGCTCGTCGAGTATTCAATAAGTTTGTTGTGGCGATTGAAGAAGGTTTTGATGAAAGCCAATCTTTTTTCGAGCAATACAGAAAAATGTGGTGGAATATTTGGCATTTTCTTCAAGAAAATCCAACGATTCTGTTAAACATGAATCAATATCGATCTTTACCAGAGTTTATTGAAACCTGCAAAGAAACGGAGCATTCGTGTTGGGAACAGTTTTGTCTCAAGGGACAAGCCGCAAATGTGTTAGCTGATTTAGATCCTCATATGTTATTTTTGCTGAGCCTTAAAACCGCGATGGTTATAGTCTCAGATAACAAATTTCTCGGTACAACAGTGACTGATGTAATTTTAGAATCTGTTATTGAACGCTCTTGGCGTGCAATTCAGAAGTAGTAATTTTATTGTCTTAATGGAGTTTTCCAAATGAGTATAACTCAAACTAATAGACCAAAGCGCTCACACGTTTTCTTTTTGAAATTAGCGTTAGGCGTATTTGTGTTAATTTTTGCTGCAATGATTTTTCTGAATCATATGAAAGCAAAAGGCATTGCTGATTTCTTAGCAAATAAACCTGAAACAGCTTCTCCTGTGACTGCAATGACAGTTAAGGCTTCAGAATGGACGCCAATCATTGAAACGACAGGTATTGTTCGTCCGAACCAAGGGGCGATGTTAAGCGCTCAAAGTGCAGGAACCGTGTCTAAAGTGCTCGTGCAAAATGGACAGAGCGTGAAAAAAGGTGATTTGTTAGTTGAGTTAGATAGCTCAGTTGAGCGTGCAAGCTTACAAGCCGCACAAGCTCAGGTGGTGTCATTACGTCAAACTTATCAACGTTATGCAAACCTTGCGGGCAGCGGGGCTGTTTCTCGTCAAGAATTAGATAATGCAAAAGCAGCTTATGAAGCACAAGCGGCAAATATTGAGTCATTAAAAGCGGCGATTGAACGTCGCCAAATCGTGGCACCATTTGATGGTAAAGCCGGTATCGTGAAAGTGAATGTTGGTCAGTACGTTTCAAACGGTACTGAAATTGTGCGTGTGGAAGATCGTTCTTCTATGAAAGTGGATTTTGCGATTGCTCAAAACCTATTAGATAAATTGCATATTGGTCAAAAAGTAACAGCTACGGCAGATGCGCGTAAAGGTGAAACTTTTGCCGCGAAGGTTACAGCAATTGAGCCAGCAATTAATTCTTCAACGGGTTTAGTCGATGTTCAAGCAACGTTTGAACCAGAAGATGGCGCAAAATTATTATCCGGTATGTTTACTCGCTTAAATGTTGCTTTACCAACTGAGCATAATCAAATCGTTGTGCCACAAGTGGCAGTGAGCTACAACATGTATGGCGAATCGCTTTATATTTTGACCGTACTTTCAGATGAAGATATTGAGAAATTAGGCGGAGCAGAAAAAGCGGCGAATATGTACCGTGCAAAATCAATCACTGTATTTACGAAAGATCGTCAAGGTATTTATGCACAATTAAAAGGCGATGAAGTTAAAGTCGGCGATAAAATTGTGACCGGCGGTCAGCAAAACTTAAGTAACGGTGCATTAGTCTCTGTTGCAGATAAAGCGGGCGTAGGTACTGAACAACCTGCGAATAAAACGAATCTTTAATTAGGAAAAGCGAATGAAATTTACCGATATATTTATTCGTCGTCCAGTTTTGGCCGTTTCGATTAGCTTGTTAATCATTATTTTAGGATTACAAGCGATCTCGAAATTGGCTGTGCGCGAATATCCGAAAATGACCACGACGGTGATTACGGTGACCACTGCATATCCAGGGGCGGATGCGAACTTAATTCAAGCGTTTGTTACTTCCAAAATTGAAGAGGCGGTAGCGCAAGCAGATAATGTGGACTATATGTCTTCAAGCTCTAGTCCAAGTACGTCAACGGTCACCGTAAAAATGAAATTAAATACGGATCCGAATGCGGCCTTGGCAGATGTTTTAGCTAAAGTTAACTCAGTTCGTTCTGAATTGCCAAGTGGTATTGAAGATCCAACGGTTTCTTCCTCTACAGGTGGTTCGGGAATTATGTACATTAGTTTCCGTTCTAACAAACTTGATGCAAGCCAAGTGACTGACTATATTCAACGCGTAGTCAAACCTCAGTTCTTTACCGTAGAAGGGGTGGCAAGTGTAGATATTTTTGGTGCATCAGAGTACGCTCTTCGTGTTTGGTTAGACCCAGAAAAAATGGCGGCTCAAAACCTTTCTGCTACACAAGTGATGTCCGCATTATCAGCGAATAACGTTCAAACGGCAGCTGGTAATGATAATGGCTATTTTGTAACCTATAAAAACAAAGTAGAAACCACGACAAAATCGGTTGAAGAATTAGGTAATTTAATTGTAGAGTCTAGCGGTGATAAGTTAGTACGTTTACGCGATATCGCTGATATTGAATTAAATAAATCAAGTGATAGCTCACGTGCGGTAGCGAATGGCGCAGATTCTGTTGTATTAGCGATTAACCCAACCTCGTCAGCAAACCCATTAACAGTAGCGGCGAAAGTACGTCCGCTATATGACAGTATTAAAAATAATCTACCGGATGCTATTGAATCTGATATCTTATATGACCGTACAATTGCGATTAATAACTCAATTAATGAAGTAATCAAAACGATTGTTGAGGCAACGATAATCGTGTTAGTGGTGATTACCATGTTTATTGGTTCATTCCGCGCGATTTTAATCCCGGTTATCACCATTCCGATTTCATTAATTGGGGTAATCATGTTGCTTCAATCATTTGATTTTTCTATTAACCTGATGACGTTGCTGGCATTGATTCTAGCCATCGGTTTGGTGGTGGATGATGCGATTGTGGTATTGGAAAACGTAGACCGCCACATTAAGTTAGGTGAAACGCCATTCCGTGCGGCGATTATAGGTACGCGTGAAATTGCCGTTCCGGTTATTTCCATGACCATTGCCTTGATTGCAGTATATTCTCCAATGGCGTTAATGGGCGGTATTACGGGTACGTTGTTTAAAGAGTTTGCTTTAACCCTTGCTGGAGCAGTATTTATTTCCGGTATCGTAGCATTAACGCTTTCACCAATGATGACCAGTAAATTGCTAAAATCCAATGAGGCTCCAAGTAAATTGGAACAACGAGTAGAGCATACCCTTAGTAAAGTGAATGCAGCTTATGCGTATGTACTTGATTTGGTGATGGTAAACCGTAAATGTATGTTGATGTTTGCGGCAATCATTTTTGCAACCTTACCCGTGTTGTTTAAATCACTTTCAAGTGAATTAACACCTACAGAAGATAAAGGCGCATTTATAGCGGTCGGTTCTGCACCTTCTAACGTAAACATAGATTACGTGCAAAATGCGATGACACCTTATCAAGAGATTTTAACCAATACGCCAGAAGTACAGTTTGCGATGACGATTGCAGGGGCACCAAGCTCTAACCAATCTTTAAACGTTGTGACTTTAAAAGATTGGAAAGAACGCTCAAAAAGCCAAACAGCTATCATGAATGAGTTGAATGAAAAAGCAAAATCCATTCCTGAAGTGTCTGTACAAGGCTTTGCGTTCCCAGAAATTGATACAGGAGAGCAAGGTCCTCCAATTGGTTTTGTGATCAGCACATCACAAGACTACGGTGATTTAGCAAATGTGGCGGGTAAATTCTTAGAGGATATGCGGAAATCCAGTAAGTTTGTTTATACCAATCTCGATCTTAAATTTGATACTGCTCAAATGCGTATTAAGATTGACCGTGAAAAAGCAGGAACTTACGGTATTACGATGCAACAAATCAGCCGTACTTTAGGTAGTTTCTTATCTGCCGCAACTATTGAACGTGTGGATATTGATGGCCGTGCTTATAAAATCATTTCCCAAGTAAAACGTGACAATCGTTTATCACCGGAAAGTTTTAATAAGTATTACGTCACTGCGGCAAATGGTACCTCTGTGCCATTAAGCAGCTTGGTGACGGCTACATTGGAACCGCAACCAAGTACATTGCCTCGTTTCAGTCAGTTAAACTCTGCGGTGATTAGTGCTGTACCGATGCCTGGGACTTCAATTGGTGATGCAATCCAATGGTTGCAAGACAATGCGAAAAATACCTTACCGCAAGGTTATAACTATGACTTTAAAAGTGAAGCGCGTCAGTTAGTACAAGAAGGTAATGCGCTTGCTGTAACGTTCTTACTTGCGGTAGTGATTATTTTCTTAGTCTTGGCAATTCAGTTTGAATCAATTCGCGATCCAATCGTGATTATGATTTCCGTACCGTTAGCCGTGAGTGGCGCATTGTTAGCCTTAAATGCCTTCGGATTTATTGGCATTGCAGGGACAACGCTAAATATCTACTCAGAGGTTGGTTTGATTACCTTAGTTGGTCTTATCACGAAACATGGTATTTTAATGTGTGAAGTAGCGAAAGAAGAGCAGTTAAATCATGGTAAAACGCGTATTGAAGCGATTACCGAAGCGGCTAAAGTACGTTTACGTCCAATTCTGATGACAACCGCTGCGATGATTGCAGGTCTTGTACCGTTGCTTTATGCAACAGGTGCGGGGGCGGTATCTCGTTTTAGTATTGGTATCGTTATCGTGGCAGGTTTGGCAATCGGTACATTGTTTACCTTGTTCGTGTTGCCAGTAATTTATTCTTACATTGCAAGCGAACACAAACCGTTACCAGTGTTTGATGAAAATGTGAAACCAATCGAAGGTCACATTAACGAACAACATTAATTGAAAATACTATAAAAAAACAAACCGCACTTTTATTTTTCAAGTGCGGTTTTCTTTGAGAGATTAAAAAAGCGAACATGATGTTCGCTTTTTATTTATGAAAGTGCGGTCAATTTTTTGACTGTTTTATTTAGCCATTTTTATTTTTAGCGGCTTTGTAAAGTTCCATCGCTTCTGGTAATAAGCGTTGTAAGTTTTCTTCACGAGAGGCATCACTCGGGTGAGTAGATGCTAATACATCAAGTACTCCTTTAGAACCACCCGAGGCTTTAGCCATTTTTTGCCATAAACCTGGTGCAACTTCAGGATTGTAACCTGAGCGAGCCATTAACATTAAACCTACTTCATCAGCTTCTGTCTCTGCACTACGAGAGTAAGGTTTATCTAAAGCAAAGTCTTTGGTTAAACCTACTGCTAATTCACTTGCACTTGAACCGATAACAGTAGAAAGTGCAGCATGACCTAAACTTGCTGCAATATTAGTAGCCATACCAAAATTCACTTTCGCTTTACCGTGTTCTTTTAAAGCGTGTGCCATTTCGTGACCCATTACAACAGCAATTTCATTATCGTTTAACTGTAAGGTATCCACTAAACCTGTGTAGAATGCCATTTTACCGCCTGGCATTGCCCAAGCATTCAGTTCTTTTGATTTAATGACATTGATTTGCCAGTTAAATTGTTGTCCAGTTTCATTCGCTTGGTCTGCATAAGGCACCATTTTATTAAACACTGCATGAACACGTTTTGCAGTTTTTGATGAAGTATCAATTACACCATGTGCACGCATATTCCCCATTTCTTGGGTATAGCTACTTGCAGCCTGTTGATTGATAGAGGCAGAATCAGCACATGAAGTTAATACAACACCCGCTAACGCGGCAAAAGCAAAGCTTTTAATTTGTTTTTTCATAATTAAGTCCTTTTTGGTTAAAATATCAATATTATATAAATTTCTTTATTGTTGTCGATATAAAAAGATTGTCTTTTAATTTTGTACTACTATAATAGTGCAAAATTATATTCTAGGACTTTACTATGACAATAAAAAAATCTCCTTCTTTATTAGGCGGCGCCATGATTATTGCCGGTACCGCGATTGGTGCTGGCATGCTCGCTAACCCAACCTCAACGGCCGGTGTATGGTTTATCGGCTCTATTTTGGCCTTGGTTTACACCTGGTTTTGTATGACTACATCAGGTTTGATGATTTTAGAAGCTAACTTACATTATCCTACCGGCTCAAGCTTTGACACCATAGTGAAAGATTTGTTAGGAAAAGGTTGGAATATTATCAACGGCCTTTCTGTGGCTTTTGTTTTGTATATTTTGACTTATGCTTATATCACGTCTGGTGGCGGTATTACACAAAACTTGCTCAATCAAGCCTTTGGTTCTGCTGAAAGTGCGGTCGATATTGGACGTACTTCTGGATCCTTAATTTTCTGTTTTATTCTTGCAGCTTTCGTATGGCTTTCTACTAAAGCTGTGGATCGTTTCACAACGGTATTGATTGTTGGAATGGTAGTTGCTTTCTTCCTTTCTACTGCAGGTTTATTGAGCTCTGTGAAAACAGAGGTGTTATTCAATAGCATTGCAGAAGGTGAGCAAACTTATTTACCTTATTTATTGACCGCACTTCCTGTTTGCTTAGTGTCTTTTGGTTTCCACGGAAATGTACCTAGTCTCGTAAAATATTACGATCGCGATGGTAGTCGTGTAATGAAATCGATCTTTATCGGTACGGGCTTAGCCTTAGTGATTTACATCTTATGGCAGCTTGCGGTGCAAGGTAATTTACCGCGTACCGAGTTTGCTCCGGTGATTGCAAAAGGTGGCGATGTATCAGCATTATTAGAAGCGTTACACAAATACATTGAAGTAGAATACATTGCCGTTGTGTTGAATTTCTTTGCTTATATGGCTATTGCGACTTCATTCTTAGGGGTGACTTTAGGGTTATTTGATTATATTGCTGATTTATTTAAATTTGATGACAGCTTATTAGGCAGAACCAAAACCACATTGGTGACATTCTTACCGCCACTATTGTTAAGTTTACAATTCCCTTATGGCTTTGTGATCGCTATTGGTTATGCCGGATTAGCTGCAACCATTTGGGCAGCAATCGTACCAGCACTGCTTGCTAAAGCCAGTCGTCAAAAATTCCCAAATGCGACTTATAAAGTCTATGGTGGTAATTTTATGATTGGCTTTGTGATCTTATTCGGTGTGTTAAATATTGTGGCACAAGTAGGCGCAAACTTAGGATGGTTTGCAAGTTTCGCAGGATAAGTTTTCACGTTAATATAGTAGGGGCGTATCAAATACGCCCTTTTTAATTTTGCATAGGAAATGAGATGAATAACAAAACGAGTGTTTACGATAAAGAAAACTTCTTTGCGCTTTATCAAAAACTTCGATCTAATCCCATCAGTCTCAATGAAATAGTGGAAAAGCCAACGATGCTTTCCCTATTACCTGATTTACAAGGGAAAAAATTACTCGATCTAGGCTGTGGAACGGGCGGACATTTGCAACTCTATCTAGAACGCGATGCGGAGAGAGTAGTGGGAACAGATCTTTCAGTTAAAATGCTCGAACAAGCCGAAAAAGATTTACAAAAGTGCGGTCAATTTTCTGGATGTTTTTCGTTATATCCACTACCGATGGAAAAATTGTCAGAATTGCCAGAAAGTGATTTTGATGTTATTACCAGCTCTTTTGCTTTTCACTATATTGAAGATTTTCCTGCTTTATTAGCTTCTATTGCCAACAAACTTAAGCCTAATGGTACATTAGTTTTTTCCCAAGAGCATCCGATTACCACTTGCCATAAAGAAGGGGAGCGCTGGGAAAAAAATGAGAAAAAGCAGCAAGTCGCTTATCGTTTAAATCATTACCGTGATGAAGGGCTAAGAGAGCGGAATTGGTTTCAACAACCTTTTAAAACCTATCACCGTACGACGGCAACGATTATTAATGATTTAATTGCTGCAGGTTTTCAAATTGAACAAATGGCTGAACCCATGTTAGCCGAGCAGCCACAATGGCATGATGAATTTAAAGATTTGCGGCATCGTCCCCCTTTATTGTTTATTAAAGCAAGAAAAGTAATAAATTTGACAAAATAAACTGGTTTTTGACCGCACTTTATGGTATAAATCGCACCGCTGTTTTTGGGTTTCAAAAGCAGCGTTTTTAATTATTAACAACACACACATATCATTAAGGCTTAATCGGGGTGCCAAACGGTCGATTAGCTGATATGTGGAGGCTCAACCCCAACAAAAGGAAAATATTATGGCACAAGTTTCAATGCGCGACATGATCAACGCGGGCGTACACTTCGGACACCAAACTCGTTACTGGAACCCACAAATGAAACCTTTCATTTTTGGTGCTCGTAACGGTGTTCATATCATCAACTTAGAAAAAACTTTACCTTTATTCAATGAAGCTTTAGCGGAATTAACCCGTATTGCTAGCAACAACGGTAAAGTATTATTCGTTGGTACTAAACGCGCGGCTCAAGAAGCAGTACAAGCTGCAGCATTAGACTGTCAACAATATTATGTAAACCACCGTTGGTTAGGTGGTATGTTGACTAACTGGAAAACCGTTCGTCAATCAATTAAACGTTTAAAAGATTTAGAAACTCAATCTCAAGACGGTACTTTTGACAAATTAACCAAAAAAGAAGCGTTAATGCGTACCCGTGAGATGGAAAAACTTGAATTAAGCCTTGGCGGTATCAAAGATATGGGCGGCTTACCAGATGCGTTATTCGTTATCGGTGCAGACCACGAACATATCGCTGTTAAAGAAGCAAACAACCTAGGTATTCCTGTGTTTGCTATCGTTGATACTAACTCAACTCCAGCTGGCGTAGATTTCGTTATCCCTGGTAACGATGATGCGACTCGTGCTATCCAACTTTACGTTTCTGCAGCTGCAGCAGCGGTTAAAGAAGGTCGTAGTAACGAAGCTCAAGTTGCTGAAGAATTAGCAGCTGACGCAGAATAATTTAAGTTTTGCAATAAGGCGAAGCCCTTAATAATCAAACGATTAATTGGCATAGGGGCTAAAATTTAGCCCCTATATTTTTATCTAAAAGTGCGGTCAAAATGAATCGTACTTTCGACAGAGGATTTTTAAAATGGCTGAAATCACAGCATCATTAGTAAAAGAACTTCGTGAACGTACCGGTGCCGGTATGATGGAATGTAAAAAAGCATTAGTTGAAGCAAACGGTGATATCGAGTTAGCAATCGACAACATGCGTAAATCTGGTCAAGCTAAAGCAGCTAAAAAAGCAGGCCGTGTTGCAGCTGAAGGTGTTATCCTTGCTCGTGTACAAAATGGTTTCGGTGTATTAGTTGAAATGAACTGTGAAACTGACTTCGTAGCAAAAGATGCTGGCTTCTTAGGTTTAGCAAACGAAGTAGCTGATTTCGCAGCAGCACACAAAGGTACCACTATCGAAGCATTACAAGCACAATTTGAAGAAAAACGTGCTGCATTAGTGGCTAAAATCGGTGAGAACATGAACATCCGTCGTGTTGCTTACTTAGAAGGTCAAGTTATTGCTCAATACTTACACGGTGCAAAAATCGGTGTATTAGTTGCAGGTGAAGGTTCAGAAGATGAACTTAAAAAAGTGGCAATGCACGTAGCGGCATCTAAACCAGAATTCGTGAACCCAGAAGATGTACCTGCAGATGTTGTTGAACATGAGCGTCAAATTCAAATTGATATCGCAGTTAACTCTGGTAAACCAAAAGAAATCGCAGAAAAAATGGTTGAAGGCCGTATGAAGAAATTCACTGGTGAAGTTTCATTAACAGGTCAACCATTCGTCATGGATCCTTCAGTATCTGTAGGTGACTTCTTAAAATCAGTAAACACTTCAGTGTCTAACTTCATCCGTTTAGAAGTGGGTGAAGGTATCGAGAAAAAAGAAGAAGATTTCGCAGCTGAAGTTGCAAAAATCACTGGCGGTAACGCTTAATTTTCTCCATTGAGATATAAAAAAGCCGATATTGAATATCGGCTTTTTTTGTTGTCTGAAATTTTCTATTTCTTTGGACGAATATCGATGGCAGGGTCTGCATCTTTACGATATTTTTCTTCAATCAGTTTTTTCAGTCCATAGTCATCTTTGTCAGCTTGTTCAGAGAATAAATCTTCTTCTAATGTCAGCTTCGGATTTTTAATTCCAATCCAATTAGCAATACCTTCTAAGAAATTCAAACCAGATTTAAAGGCTTTGTATTCTTTACGTGTCGTATCATCAGATGAAATCTTAAAGAGCGGAATATTATGATGTAATTGGCTGTGACAGTTTTGGTTAAACAAGGTGACGCCATGTTTATCATCTTCCTGATGACATAAACCATGATCTGAAAAATAAATCATGGAGAAAGTGCGGTGTGTTTTTTGCTCGTTTTCTTTGAGCGTTTCATACACTTTCTTGATGAAATCATCGGTTTTCTTAATGGATGTAATATAGCAATTTAAGTATTCGTTCTTTTTCTCAATGTCATTGTCATTGAAAATTTTCGGGTAATCTTCAATGCGATCGCAAGCGAGCGGATGTGAACCATAAATGTGTAATACAATAAAGCGTTTACCTTGTGTTGGATCTTCTAAAACTTGGGCAAATTTAGGGATTAAATCAAAATCGCTGTAGTTTGTCGAATTAAAGCTCCCACCTTTTTTCAAGAAAATGGTTTCATCAGATTTTGATGCAAGCGAAGCGACTGGCGTATCGTATTCACCTAAGAAACCTTGATTAGACAGCCAGTAGGTTTTCAGACCTGCAGACTTAATGAGATCCACTAAGCTTAAATCATAGTTTGGTTCCCATTTTTCTTTATCAGGTAACGTTAACATTAAGCGCAATGAGGCGACAGTGTTGGTTCCGGCAGATGTCATCCCATCAATCAGTGTACCATTTGCAGATGACATAAAGGGTGTGTCATTGACGGGGTATCCATACGCATGCAAGTAGTCTTTTCGTGCACTTTCACCCAAAATAATTACATAATCTTGGTATTTAGAATTTTCTAATGTGGATTGTCCCCAGCTGCTTTCCTGTGACATTTTTTTCAATTTTTGCCATTCATTAACAATTTCTACACTCGAATCTATTGTTTCTTTTAATGGCGCAGCAATCGGTAAGTTGTAGCCAATTAACAGGGTTGCGAGGGCAATGAATGTTTTATTGCGATAAAATTTCACCCCAAATTTGACCGCACTTTTGTAATGTAAAAAGACTAAAACTGGAATAGCGAATGCTGCTAAATAGCTGCTCACAGGGATTTGCATGAGAAACTCTTTGGTCTCTAACATATCTGTTGCAAGAACCGAAGCGATATATTGGTAGCTTGGCGCACCAAAATTTAAGCCTGTCGGCGTATAAATTGCGTGTAAGCAAACTAAGGGTGATAAAATAAAATAGAAGGATTTTCGGCTACTACTTAATAAAATAATGAAAATAGCCGTGAGTAAAATCAGACTAATAGATGGCTCAGGAAACATCCCTGAACCTCGTAAAATCAAATAACCGGCAGCAATGGCACAAGCCAAAGAAAAAAGTGCGGTTAAAATTTGTGAGGTTTTTGAAATCTTCATAAAGTTTACCTATAAAATCAAAATGGCATTATTTTATCGTACTTTTCTGACCAATTTCCATTTTTAACTTTTTCGCTCTTTTGCTAGAATAAGCCAATTTTTGTAACCGACAAAGGAAAAGACAAATGAGCCAACCAATTTACAAACGTATTTTATTGAAATTAAGTGGTGAAGCATTACAAGGGGATGAGGGCTTCGGTATCGATCCTTCTATTCTTGATCGTATGGCGTTAGAGATTAAAGAATTAATTGAAATGGGCGTGGAAGTTGGTGTTGTGCTCGGTGGTGGTAACTTATTCCGTGGTGCAAAATTAGCTAAAGCCGGCATGAATCGCGTAGTGGGCGACCATATGGGGATGCTTGCAACCGTAATGAATGGCTTGGCAATGCGCGATGCGCTTCATCGTGCAGATGTGAATGCAAAATTAATGTCTGCGTTCCAATTAAATGGGATTTGTGATACCTATAACTGGTCTGAAGCCATCAAAATGTTGCGTGAAAAACGTGTAGTCATTTTCTCAGCCGGTACAGGTAGTCCATTCTTTACAACGGATTCTGCTGCATGCTTACGTGGTATCGAAATTGAAGCGGATATCGTGTTAAAAGCGACCAAAGTTGATGGCGTGTATGATTGCGACCCTGCAAAAAATCCTAATGCGAAGCTATACCATAAATTATCTTATGCAGAAGTGATTGATAAAGAATTACAAGTAATGGATTTAGCTGCGTTCACACTCGCTCGTGACCACGGTATGCCAATTCGTGTATTTAATATGTGTAAACCCGGTGCGTTACGCAAAGTGGTACTCGGTACAGAAGAAGGCACAACGATTTGTTAATTTAATAAAGTCAAAATGAAAAACGGTAGAAATGATTTCTACCGTTTTTTGTTAATTAAAATAAGTTCTTTTCCCCAGCATTAAAAATGTCATCTTGCCCATTTTTGCCTGGTTTGGCTAATTGTGGTTTATCAAAGAAGCATTGCTTATCTTGTTCATAATCGCATGGCGTAGAACATACAGGATAAATATTTGATACTTGGCAATTTGAAGCACCATCTTCTTTGCAATTTGCTAAGGCGTCATCTTTGGAACGCTGACCAAGAATCCCTAATCCGAAATAAGATGTAGGTCCATTTTTCTCTGCATGTGCGACGCTTAAACAAGCATTACTAAATCCAAATAGAAATTCGCAACGTTCACCACTTTCTTTTTCACACTGACTAATGGCTTCTTTTTTGGCATTTGCTAAATTTGAAGCAGGAACATCATTACCCCATATTCCTTGTTTTTTATTTCCTTGTCTTACTGCAACTGCAGACCAAGTACGAGGTTTTAATTCTAGTTTGCTTGTATCGTAATATCCATTACATTTGAATTCTTTATCAAGATCACCAAACCCAGTCTCAGCACGATGAGATTTAATTTTGCCATTCATATCGGTAAAAACATAAGTCCACTTATGGTTACCTGTAAAGACTTTTTCTTTTTTAGTATAAATGGTTGTGCCATAAGCATGATGGCCACGCCCTACTTCATATTCTAAAACATTGTAAAGCGGTCTAGCAAAACCGTAAATTAAGAAAGTCTCCTTTTCACTAGAGCATTGCTTAATATCATCTGGATAAAGCCCTTTGCTTTCCATAAATTCATTAACATCTTTTCCTGACCAATAAAGTGTTGTACCAAGGTGAATATAAGTGGAACAACTGCTTAAGAATCCGCAAATAGAGGTAAAAAACGCGAGCTTTAATAATGGTTTTATTGAATATTTCATATGAGACTCTTTATGTCGAATTTTTTAGTGAAAATATAATCGCTTACCTTAACGATAAGCGGTTTGTTTTATATTATGGTGCAATTACTTCTGGTTTCGGCAATATACAATCTTTCTCATGCTCCATATCGCAAGCTGTTGCACAAAGGCCTTTCATTACTTTAGCTTTATCATTGAGTACTTAGTCCATATTTTGGCAGTTAAACTCTTTATCAATGTCACCAAAGCCTGTGTCAAAACGGTTAGAAGTAATTTTGCCTTCAATGTCAGTAAATACATAATTCCATCTATATCTACCTGTAAATTGATATTCTGTTTGCGTATAAATAGTTGTACCATAAGCATGATGGCCTCGGCCTACTTCACGGTCATATGTATTGTAAATAGGTTTAGCAAAACCATAAATAAGAAATGGCTTATCTTTATCCTTACAAATCTTTTTAGTGTCAGGCCAAATCCCTTCATCTGCTATAAATTCGCTAATATCTTTACCTGACCAATATAATGTTGTACCTGGGTGAGCATAAGTTGAACAGCTAGATAACCACGCTGAAGCGCAAACTATAGCAGCAATACGGAATACGTTTTTTATGTTATAAATCATACTAAAATCCTCTGTTATTAATTGAGCGCCAAGATACTATCAAATCATGCTTTAAGCAATAGAAACTTATATTCAAAATAAAAGATTCAAAACTCCCTAAAAATCCAGTAAAATCACTGTGTTTTATCTTTATTTATTAAAAAGGACAGATGAATGATTAATGAAATCAAACAAGATGCTGAAGCTCGCATGGAAAAAAGCCTCGAAGCGTTGCGTGGGCATATTGCAAAAATCCGTACAGGCCGTGCACAACCAAGCTTATTAGATGCAATCCAAGTGGAATACTATGGTGCAGCGACACCACTTCGTCAATTAGCTAACGTTGTTGCAGAAGATGCACGTACTTTAGCGGTAACAGTATTTGACCGTTCTTTAATCAGTGCAGTAGAAAAAGCAATTTTAACGTCTGATTTAGGTTTAAACCCATCTTCAGCAGGTACAACAATTCGTGTGCCTCTTCCTCCATTAACTGAAGAACGCCGTCGTGATTTAATCAAAATCGTAAAAAGCGAAGGTGAGCAAGGTAAAGTAGCGATTCGTAACGTACGTCGTGATGCAAATGATAAAATCAAGGCATTATTAAAAGACAAAGAAATCAGCGAAAACGATCAACACAAAGCAGAAGAAATCATTCAAAAAGTGACTGATAGCTATATCAAAAAAGTGGATGAGATCTTAGCAGATAAAGAAAAAGAATTAATGGATTTCTAATTGTCGAACCATGTTTTGGGGCAGACCAAGTGTCTGCCCTTGTTCTATTCTGATAAAAAAATAAAAGCACAAAGTGCGGTCGAAATTTTATGCAAAAACAAAATCTTGTTATTTTAGGAGCAACCGGTTCTATTGGTCATAGCACCCTTTCTGTTATCGAACATAATCCTGACAAATACCATGCCTTTGCGTTAGTAGGGGGCAAAAATGTTGAGACAATGTTTAAACAATGCGTGAAATTTCAACCGCACTTTGCTGCATTAGATGATGAAAATGCAGCAAAGGTATTGCGAGAAAAATTAGCTTCACACCACATTAAAACGGAAGTCTTAGCGGGACAGAAAGCCATTTGTGAGTTGGCAGCACATCCAGATGCAGATCAAGTTATGGCAGCCATTGTTGGGGCGGCGGGATTACTACCGACTCTTTCAGCAGTAAAAGCAAGTAAGAAAGTCTTGCTTGCGAATAAAGAATCGTTGGTGACTTGTGGCCAGCTCTTTATTGATGCAGTGAAACAATCAAAAGCAAAATTATTGCCTGTTGATAGTGAGCATAACGCGATTTTTCAATCCTTACCGCCGGAGGCACAAGAAAAGGTTGGATTTTGTCCTTTGAAAGAATTAGGGGTCAGTAAAATTGTCTTAACTGGTTCTGGTGGACCTTTCCGTTATACGCCATTAAATGAGTTTGAGCATATAACTCCCGCACAAGCCGTTGCTCATCCAAACTGGTCAATGGGCAAAAAAATCTCTGTGGATTCTGCCACGATGATGAATAAAGGTTTAGAGTACATTGAAGCGCGCTGGTTATTTAATGCATCAGCAGATGAAATGGAAGTGATTATTCATCCTCAATCTATTATTCATTCAATGGTGCGTTATGTCGATGGCTCGGTCATTGCTCAAATGGGTAACCCGGATATGCGTACGCCCATTGCGGAAACCATGGCTTATCCAAATCGTACAGTCAGTGGTGTGGAACCATTAGACTTCTTTAAAATCAAAGAATTAACATTTATCGAACCTGATTTTAATCGTTATCCAAATTTAAAATTAGCGATTGATGCGTTTGCAGAAGGGCAGTATGCGACAACCGCAATGAATGCAGCAAATGAAATTGCCGTACAAGCCTTTTTAGATGGCTATATTAAATTTACGGATATTGCGAAAATTAACCAAGCATCGGTTGAGAAAATGCCATCTTCTATTATTTCAAGCATTGATGATGTATTAGCTGTAGATGAGCAAGCCCGTGAATTAGCCGATTCGCTGATTAAAAAGTTGATGTAGAATACGCAAAAGTGCGGTCATAAAATTCGAATATTTTAGAATGAAAGAACTTGATAACAATAATATTCCCGAACATGTTGCTATTATTATGGATGGCAATGGGCGTTGGGCGAAACAACAAAATAAGCTGCGTATTTTTGGCCATACAAATGGTGTGGCGGCAGTGCGCCGTGCGGTGAGTTATGCACGACAAACTGGCGTTAAATTTTTGACGTTATATGCATTTAGCAGCGAAAACTGGAATCGCCCCGAGCAAGAAGTGAGTGCATTAATGACACTTTTTATGCAAGCACTTGATCGAGAAGTTAAAAAATTACACAAAAATAATATTCGTTTAAAGATCATCGGTGATATTTCTCGTTTTAGTGAGAAATTGCAAGAGAAGATCGCAAAAGCAGAAAATTTAACGGAAAATAATACTGCACTGACTTTAAATATTGCGGCGAATTACGGTGGTTGTTGGGATATTGTTCAAGCGACTCAACAACTCGCTGAAAAAGTAAAAAATAATGAGATTTCGGTAAGTGATATTAATGAATCACTTTTCCAACAACATTTAGTGACACAAGATGAACCGCCGGTCGATTTACTAATTCGCACAAGTGGTGAGCAACGCATTAGTAATTTCTTGCTCTGGCAAATTGCATATGCGGAATTGTGTTTTTTAGATGTGCTTTGGCCAGATTTTAGTGAAAAAGATTTTAATCAGGCAATCGCCTGCTATCAACAACGTCATCGCCGTTTTGGCGGGACAGAATAAGCGGAGAACTTATGCTTAAAGAACGTGTATTATCAGCCATTGTGTTGATTGCTTTGGTATTATGTGCCTTGTTCTTATTTACCCCATTTTATTTTGCCCTAGCCTTAGGTTTTGTGGCGACGCTTGGTATTTGGGAGTGGGCTCAATTTGCTCGTTTTAAAAATCCTTTGGCGCGTCTTTGTATCGCGGCATTTTTAGGCGCATTTATCTTCCTTTGGCTTTACAACGAAGGGAATTATTTAGATGCGGGGAGAGTGTTTGAAAACTACTTACCGCTTTTATTGCTAAATTCAGTCGGTTGGTGGGCACTTGCATTAGTGTTAGTGGTGACTTATCCAAGCTCAGCGAAGTTTTGGGGTAAAAATATTCCTTTACAACTTTTATTTGCTTTTTCTACGTTGATTCCTTTTGTCGCCGCCGTCTTGCGTTTACGTTTAGATAATTATACGGCTGATCCACATCATGGCTTGTTCTTATTGCTCTATGTATTTGTATTAGTATGGGCAGCTGACTCAGGTGCATATTTCGCAGGACGCACTTTTGGTAAGCACAAACTTGCACCGAAAGTATCACCGGGGAAAACATGGCAAGGCGTATTTGGTGGCATGATCACCGCAGCGGTATTGGCATTTGTCTTTATTCATTTCTCAGGTGAAACCTTATTAGGTAGCCGTGCAATGAGCGGTTTTGTTGTGCTTTCTGTGGCAACTGTGGCTATTTCTGTATTAGGTGACTTAGCCGAAAGTATGTTTAAACGTGAATCCGGCATTAAAGATAGTAGTCAATTAATTCCTGGTCATGGTGGAATTTTAGATCGTATTGATAGCTTAACGGCAGCAGTACCATTCTTCACATACTTCTATTTCTTTGTGTTATAGGGAAAGAACATGTCGTTTTTGTGGTCGCTTGGCTCATTTATTGTTGCAATTGCCATATTGGTTGCTATACACGAATACGGCCACTTTTGGGCGGCAAGAAAGTGTGGTATTAAAGTTCATCGTTTTTCGATTGGCTTTGGTAAAGTGATTTGGCGACGCACAGATAAATTAGGCACAGAGTTTGCTATTTCGGCCATTCCACTTGGCGGTTATGTCAAAATGCTTGATGGACGAAATGAAGAAGTTCCCGCAGAATTAAAATCGCAGGCATTTGAAAGCAAATCAGTCGCGCAACGTGCTTTTGTGATTGCTGCAGGCCCTTTGGCTAATTTTATTTTTGCGATTTTGGCATATTGGGTCATTTATGCCGTTGGAATTCCGAGTGTTAAACCAGTCATTGAAAATGTCACGCCAAATTCTCCCGCTGCGATGGCTCAAATTGAACCGAATAGCCAGATTTTAGCAATTGATGGGAAGAATACACCCGATTGGGAAACCATTAATTTATTGCTCACTGATAAGTTAGGTTCTGATTCGGTTGAACTCACATTAACGCCTTTTGGTGAAGAACAACCTTATCAACGAACTATTAATCTGCAAAATTGGTCATTTGAGCCAGATAAAGAAACAGCATTTGAAACATTAGGGATCAATCCCGTTTCAAGTAAAGTAGAGATGACACTATCTAAAGTAGTGGAAAACTCACCAGCAGAAAAAGCAGGCTTGTTAATTGGCGATAAAATTTTAGCAGAAAATTCGACCGCACTTGATTGGAAAGCTTTTGTTGCACTGGTGCAACAAGGTCAACCTTTTACAATCAAGGTTGAACGCAATCAAGAAATTTTTGACAAAACCTTGCAACCGGAGAAGAATCAAGACGGTAAATGGTTTGTTGGGTTAAGTCCGACGTTCTTAAAAGTTGGCGAACAGTATCGAACTGAATTAAAATATGGTATTCTTGATGCCCTACAAAAAGGTGTGGAAAAAACAGGCCAAATTTCTTGGTTTATTGTGAAGGCAATCGGGAAATTGTTTAGTGGAGAGCTTTCATTTTCCAGTTTGGCGGGGCCAATTTCAATTGCCCAAGGTGCAGGCGCATCTTCTAACGCGGGGGTGATTTATTTCTTAAGTTTTCTCGCGTTAATCAGTGTTAATTTAGGCATAATGAATTTATTTCCGTTGCCAGTTTTAGATGGTGGACATCTCATATTTTTGGCAGCGGAAGCTATCAAAGGAAAACCTGTTTCAGAACGGGTACAAAATTTAAGTTATCGTATAGGGCTCACAATCTTGTTAATTGAAACAATTTTTGTGCTTTTTAATGATTTCTTACGTTTATAACTATTGTTTTTTATAGGATAAAGTCGATGAAAAAACTTCTAATCGCAAGTTTGTTATTCGGTACTACAACGAGTGTATTTGCGGCACCATTTGTAGCAAAAGACATTCGTGTTGACGGCGCTCAAGGAGACTTAGAACAGCAAATTCTCGCAAGCCTTCCTGTTCGTAGTGGTCAGCGTGTAACGGATAAAGATGTAGCCAATATTGTACGTTCATTATTCGTAAGTGGACAGTTTGATGATGTTAAAGCTTTCCAAGATGGCGACGCATTAGTTGTGAGCGTTATTGCGAAACCAATCATTTCTGAAGTGAATATTAAAGGCAACTCAGCCGTTCCTACGGAAGCACTGAAACAAAATCTTGATGCAAATGGATTAAAGAGCGGTGAGGTGCTAAATCGTGCGAAGTTAGAAGGGTTTGCTCAAAGCTTAAGAGAACATTATAAGAGCGTAGGTCGCTATAATGCGAAAGTTGAGCCTATCGTGACGACTTTACCCAATAACCGTGCAGAAATAACCCTTCAAATTGATGAAGATGATACAGCAAAACTTCGTTCAGTGACTTTTAATGGAAATGAAGCGATTTCTAGCAGCAAATTACAAGAACAAATGGAGCTTCAACCGGATGCTTGGTGGAAACTTTGGGGTAATAAGTTTGATGGTTCTCAGTTTGAGAAAGATATCCAAACTATCCAAGATTACTACCAAAATAATGGTTACGCAAAAGCGAAAGTGACTAAAACAGATGTTCAGTTAAATGAAGAGCATACCAAAGCAGATATCACTATTGATGTAAGTGAAGGCGAAAAATACAATTTAAGTTCTGCTCGTATTGTCGGTAACTTAGGTGGTATGGCTGATGAATTGCAACCATTATTAGGTGAACTTCACTTAAACGATACGTTCAGCCGTGCGGATGTGCAAAATGTTGAAAGCTTAATTAAAGATAAATTAGGTGAACGTGGTTACGGTAGTGCAACGGTTAATGCTGTACCAACTTTTGATGATGCGAATAAAACATTAGCATTAACCTTTGTGGTTGATGCAGGACGTCGTTTATCTGTACGTCAAGTTCGCTTTGAAGGTAATACCGTTTCTGCAGATAGTACATTACGTCAAGAAATGCGTCAGCAAGAAGGAACTTGGTATAACTCACAATTAGTTGAGTTAGGTAAAGTGCGTTTAGATAGAACAGGTTTCTTTGAGAGCGTAGAAAATCGTGTTGAACCAATCCAGGGTTCTAATGATGAAGTCGATGTCGTATATAAAGTAAGAGAACGTAATACCGGTAGCATTAACTTTGGTATCGGTTATGGTACAGAAAGTGGTATTAGCTATCAAGCTAGTGTGAAACAAGATAACTTCTTGGGAACAGGTGCGGCGGTAAGTCTAGGTGGTACACGTAATGACTACGGTACAAGTGTAAACTTGGGTTATACAGAACCATACTTTACTAAAGATGGCGTAAGTTTAGGTGGAAACGTATTCTATGAAACTTACGATAACTCGAAAAGTGATACTTCATCAACCTATAAACGTACCACTTATGGTGGTAACATGACATTAGGATTCCCAGTTAATGAGAATAACTCATATTACGTGGGATTAGGTTATACTTATAATAAAATCAGTAACTTCGCGTATGAATACAACCGTGATTTATACATGAAGTCAATGAATTTGACTGGAAACTCAATCAAAACTAATGATTTTGATTTCTCATTTGGTTGGAACTACAACAGCCTAAACCGTGGCTATTTCCCAACTAAAGGGGTGAAAGCAAGTTTAGGTGGCCGTGTCACCATTCCAGGATCTGATAATAAATATTATAAATTAAGTGCTGATCTTCAAGGTTTCTACCCATTAGATCGTGATCATCGCTGGGTATTATCTGGAAAAGCAACTGCTTCTTATGCAAATGGCTTAGGTGGTAAACGTGTACCGTTCTATCAACTTTATACGGCGGGTGGTATCGGTTCATTACGTGGTTTTGCTTATGGTGCAGTAGGTCCTAATGCGATTTATCAAGACAAATATGGCCAATGGTATCAAAGTACTGATGTCGTTGGTGGTAACGCGATGGCTACAGCAAGCGTGGAACTTATTGTTCCAACCCCATTTGTTGGAGATAAAAGCCAAAATAGCGTAAGAACCTCACTTTTCGTTGATGCAGCGAGCGTTTGGAATACAAAATGGAAATCAGATAAAGAAGGCTTAAAATCATCTCCGATTTATGCAACATTACCTGATTACAGCAAAGCAGGTCGAATCCGTGCTTCGACTGGTGTTGCTTTCCAATGGCAATCACCAATCGGACCATTGGTATTCTCTTACGCGAAACCAATCAAAAAATATGAAAATGATGATGTAGAACAATTCCAATTTAGTATTGGTGGTTCTTTCTAATAAATTGAACTTTTACGTTCTATTTAAGTCAAAATCTTCGTTCTGTGTCAGTGAGTTAGCTGACACAGAAATATTTACTAAACTAATTTAAGGAAATTCAAATATGAAAAACGTAGTAAAAGTTACCGCACTTTCTTTAGGTCTTGCACTTGCATCAGGTTTTGCTGCTGCAGATGAAAATATCGCATTCATCAATGCGGGTTACTTATTCCAAAATCACCCGGATCGTCAAGCTGTAGCAGATAAGTTAGATGCAGAATTCAAACCAATGGCGGACAAACTTGCTGCAAGTAAGAAAGAAATTGATGACAAAATCGTAGCATCTCGTAAAAAAGTAGAAGCAAAAGTGGCTGCTTTACAAAAAGATGCACCTCGTTTACGTCAAGCTGAAATTCAAAAACGCCAAGAAGAAATCACTAAATTTGGTTCAGATGAAGAAGCTGCATTAAATAAATTAATGGAAGAGCAAGATAAAAAAGTGGCAGAGTTCCAAGAGTTAAACGAAAAACGTCAAACTGAAGAGCGTGGTAAATTATTAGAAAGCATTCAAGTTGCAACGAATAACTTAGCAAAAGCAAAAGGTTATACTTATGTTTTAGATGCTAACTCTGTAGTATTTGCAGTAGATGGTAAAGATATTACTGAAGAAGTATTAAAATCTATTCCAGCAACTGAAAAAGCAGCGCCAGCAAAAACTGAAGAGAAAAAATAATAGGTTCTCATAATGCAAAAATCCTACTCTTTACAGGAATTAGCAACAAAAGTCGGCGGTACCCTTCGCGGTAACGCCGACGTTGTCGTTAATAATATTGCCGCACTATCAAAAGCAGAACCTAACCAACTGACCTTCATTTCTAATGCAAAATTTCGCCCTTTATTAGCTGAATCTAAAGCTGGTATTCTTGTCGTGTCAGAAGCGGATGTGGAATTTTGCTCACCTGAAAGTAATTTACTTATCGTAAAAGATCCTTATGTTGCTTATGCAGTATTAGCTCAATATATGGACACCACCCCAAAAGCTGCTCAAAATATCCACCCAAGTGCGGTTATTTCTGAAAAAGCTTCAATTGGTGAAAATGTATCAATTGGTGCAAATGCCGTTATTGAAGAAGGTGTTGTATTAGGCGATAACGTGATTATTGGCGCGGGTTGTTTTGTGGGTAAATTCACAAAAATTGGCGCGGGTACACAGCTTTGGGCAAACGTAAGCGTTTATCATGAAGTCGAAATTGGGCAAAATTGCTTAATTCAATCAGGTGCAGTCATCGGTAGTGATGGCTTCGGTTATGCGAATGATCGTGGCCGCTGGGTGAAAATTCCACAAGTAGGGCAAGTGATTATTGGTAATAATGTCGAAATCGGTGCTTGTACTTGTATTGACCGTGGTGCCTTAGACGCGACAGTCATTGAAGATAACGTCATCATTGATAACCTTTGTCAAATTGCCCATAACGTTCATATTGGCACAGGTACAGCGGTGGCTGGCGGTGTGATTATGGCGGGTAGCCTAAAAGTAGGTCGTTATTGTTTAATTGGCGGAGCAAGTGTGATTAATGGCCACATGGAAATCTGCGATAAAGTAACCGTGACAGGCATGGGCATGGTGATGCGCCCAATTACTGAGCCTGGCGTATATTCATCGGGCATTCCACTACAAACCAATAAAGAGTGGCGAAAAACAGCCGCACTTACCTTGGGAATTGATGGTATGAATAAACGATTGAAAGCCCTTGAGAAAAAACTTGGCTAAGATTTTAAAACGTACCTTAGGGTGCGTTTTATTTTTATACAGAAATATCGTATAATCTCAATGTTTTATTATTATTTATTTTAAAGGTATTAGACGTGTCAGAGAATCAAGTAAGTAAAGTGATTGAAGCAAAAGAAATTATGACCTTATTGCCACATCGTTATCCATTTTTATTAGTGGATCGCGTGTTGGACTACAAAGAAGGTGAATGGTTAAAAGCAATTAAAAATATCAGTGTAAACGAACCTTGCTTTACCGGCCATTTCCCGAGTGAACCGATTTTACCAGGTGTGTTAATTCTTGAAGCTTTGGCACAAGCAATGGGATTACTTGCATTTAAAACTCATGAATTAAAAGGTGGCGAATTATTCTATTTCGCAGGTATTGATGAAGCGCGTTTCAAACGCCCAGTATTACCTGGAGATCAAATGGAATTGAACGTTCAAGTGATTAAAGAACGTCGTGGTATTACAGCATTCACGGGTATTGCAACCGTAAACGGTGAAGTAGCTTGTGAAGCCAAATTAATGTGTGCTCGTCGATAATTAAAGAAAATTAAGGGGTAAGTATGATCCACCCAAGTGCAAAAATTCACCCGACCGCGCTTGTTGCTGATGGCGCAGTTATTGGCGAAGATGTTGTTATCGGTCCTTTCTGTATTATTGAAGGGAGCGTTGAGATTAAAGCACGTACTGTTTTAAATTCTCACATTGTCGTGAAAGGCGATACCGTGATTGGTGAAGATAACCAGATTTATCAATTCGCCAGCATTGGTGAAGTGAACCAAGATTTAAAATATAAGGGCGAAGCAACAAAAACCATTATTGGTAATGGAAACCGTATTCGTGAGCATGTGACGATTCACCGCGGCACTATCCAAGGTGGTGGTGTAACACGTATTGGTAATAACAATTTACTCATGGTAAACGTACATGTTGCTCATGATTGCCAAATCAAGAATAACTGTATCTTAGCAAATAACGCAACACTTGCTGGTCATGTTGAATTAGATGATTTTGTGATTGTTGGTGGTATGTCTGCGATTCACCAATTTGTGATCGTAGGGGCACATGTTATGCTAGGTGGCGGTTCTATGGTTAGCCAAGATGTGCCACCTTATGTGATGGCTCAAGGTAACCATGCTCAGCCTTTCGGTGTTAACCTGGAAGGATTAAAACGTCGTGGTTTTGATAAACCAACCATGCACGCGATTCGTAACGTCTATAAAATGATTTACCGTAGTGGTAAAACCCTCGAAGAAGTATTGCCTGAAATTGAACAGATTGCGCAAACTGAATCTGCAATTAGTTTCTTTGTGGAATTCTTCAAACGTTCTACCCGTGGCATTATTCGTTAATTAACGTTTCTTTTCTCATTAAGAGAAAATGATGAAATAACAAAGAGACCGCACTATGATTTGTTCAAAGTGCGGTTGTTTTTTAGGATAAATTTAATGATTAAAGAAAATCCGATTATTGCGATTATTGCCGGCGAGGTCTCTGGCGATATTCTTGGTGCAGGTCTCATTCAGGCGCTAAAACGCCACTATCCGCAAGCTAAATTTGTCGGGATTGGTGGCGAGCGAATGATTGCTCAAGGCTTTGAAAGCTTTTTTGATATGGAAGAGCTCTCTGTCATGGGGCTAGTAGAAGTTCTCAAACATTTGCCGCGATTGCTAAAAATTCGTCGTAGTATCATCGACCAACTCTCTGACATTAAACCTGATGTATTTATCGGTATTGATGCACCGGATTTCAATCTTACGGTTGAACTGAAATTAAAAGAAAAAGGGATTAAGACCATTCATTACGTGAGTCCATCTGTCTGGGCTTGGCGTCAAAATCGTATTTATAAAATTGCCAAAGCGACTCATCAAGTATTAGCCTTTCTTCCTTTTGAAAAAGCCTTTTATGATCGTTTTAATGTGCCTTGCCGTTTTATTGGCCATACCATGGCAGATACGATTCTATTAAAACCAAATAGAACGGAAGCTTGCCAGATCTTAGGTATTGATGAAAAAGGACGTTATCTTGCCATTTTAGTGGGGAGTAGGGGGAACGAAGTTGGGTTTCTTTCAGAACCATTTCTAAAAACCGCTTTGTTATTAAAAGAAAAATATCCAGACTTGCAGTTTTTAGTCCCTTTAGTGAATGAAAAACGTCGCCAGCAATTTGAGGAAATAAAGGCTCAGATTGCACCTGATCTCGATATGCATTTAATTGATGGTAAAGCACGCCAAGTGATGATTGCTGCCGAAGCAACTTTACTTGCTTCGGGTACCGCAGCGCTTGAGGCGATGTTGTGTAAATCGCCAATGGTAGTGGGGTATCGAATGAAACCTTTCACGCATTTCTTGGCAAAACGATTGGTCAAAACAAAATATATTTCATTGCCTAATTTGTTAGCGGATGAAATGCTTGTGCCAGAAATGATTCAAGAAGATTGCGAACCGCAAAAATTGGCAGAACAACTTTCTCAGTATTTAGGCGATGACGAAAGTGCGGTCAAATCTCGCAGTGTTTTAATTCAACGTTTTACAGCGTTGCATAAATTAATTCAATGTGATGCGGATAGCCAAGCCGCACAAGCTGTGATTGATTTATTGGAGCAAAAACATGACTGATTTTGTTTATCCTGAAGGTTATCAATTATTTGCAGGAGTGGATGAAGTTGGCCGAGGCCCTTTAGTGGGGGCAGTTGTAACGGCTGCAGTGATCTTAGATCCGAATAAGCCGATTTCTGGTTTGGCGGATTCTAAAAAGCTCAGCGAGAAAAAACGTCTTGCACTCGCAGCAGAAATTAAAGAGAAGGCCTTAGCTTGGGCAATGGGGCGAGCAGAGCCAGCCGAGATTGATGAATTGAATATTCTGCATGCCTCTATGTTAGCCATGGAGCGAGCCGTAAAAGCCTTAAAAATTCAACCGCACTTTGTGTTGGTGGATGGTAATCGAATTCCGCCTAACCTTGGTTTGCCTGCCCAAGCTGTGGTGAAAGGGGATTCACTTGTGGCTGAAATTAGCGCTGCCTCTATTTTGGCAAAAGTCGCACGGGATCAGGAAATGGAAGAATTAGATAAAAAACACCCTGAATATGCTTTTGCTCAACATAAAGGTTATCCCACTAAATTACATTTAGAAAAGTTAGCGGAGCTTGGTCCTTTACCGGAGTATCGTCGTAGTTTTTCACCCGTGAAGAAAGCATTAGGCATAGAAGAATAGTTAGAGTGGAAGGTCGTAAGATTAAAGGATAGAGAATGAATACCATTTTTGATCATGCACTTTGGGTGAGCCCATTATTTTGGACATTGATGTTGCTTGGCGTAGCCATCATTTTATTTGTGCATAATAAAATTCGTATGGATGTGGTGGCATTATTGGTGATGCTCTCTTTTTATCTAAGTGGCATTCTCAGTATCCAAGAGATCTTAGTTGGCTTTAGCGATCCTAATATTATCCTGATTGCTTTACTCTTCATTGTGGGGGAAAGTTTGGTTCGGACAGGAATTGCTTATCGTGTGAGTGACGGCATCTTGAAAGTTGCGGGAAATAGTGAAGCTAAAGTGCTTATTTTACTGATGCTTTCAGTGGCTGGATTAGGTGCATTTATGAGTTCTACTGGCGTGGTTGCAGTGTTTATCCCTGTTGTGATGATGATTTGCCGTCAAATGAATATTTCCCCAAAACGATTAATGATGCCATTAAGCGTAGCGGGATTAATCAGTGGGATGATGACGTTAATCGCGACAGCCCCTAACCTTGTGGTGAATGCGGAATTAGTGAAAGATACGAATCTTCGTCTTGAGTTTTTTGATTTCACACCAATCGGATTGTTGATCTTAGTGCTAGGCATGGGTTATATGCTTATTGCCCGTCGATGGCTTTCTGATAATAACGATGAAAGCAATCAAGATACCCTGCAAAGCTCTATGAATGAGCTAATTAATGAATATGGTTTGAAAGATCGTACCAAACGTTTGGTGGTGAAAAGCACTTCTCCTTTCGTAGGTAAAACCTTAGATCAGCTTCATTTGCGTTCTAGCTATCAACTAAATGTGTTGGCGATTGAGCGTTGGAAGCATTTCCGTCCAAGTTACATTATGCCTCTTGGCACATCAGAGATAAAAGCAAAAGATATTCTCATGGTGGATTTGGAACGCTGTGATTTTAATTTCGATATGTTTTGCCAAGAGTTTCATTTAGAACCTGCCGAAATCAAATCACAATCGTTTGATCAGCAGGCACGTTCCATTGGAATGGCTGAGTTAATTATTGTGCCAAACTCAGCCTGTATTGGTAAAACGACTGCTGAGTTACAATTCCGTACTAAATATGGGTTGAATGTAGTTGGGATTAAGCGAGATGGGGTAGTGGTGAGTGATGCCTTTAAAGAAAAATATCGCTCAGGTGATTTGCTTTTAGTGATTGGCGATTGGCGTCTTATTCAAGCGATGCGTGATCGTCGGAAAGATTTCCTTGTATTGAATTATCCGAAAGAAATGGCGCGTGCCGTACCAGCTCAACGTCAAGCACCACTAGCCTTACTATCCATTTTAACTATGGTGGTATTAATGGTTTCAGGCATCGTGCCGAATGTTGTAGCGGCTTTAATTGGCTGTTTAATGCTAGCTTATTTCCGCTGTGTTGATGCGAAAAGTGCTTATGACTCCATTCAATGGCCGAGCCTTATTCTGATTATCGGAATGATGCCATTTTCAACCGCACTTCAAAAAACAGGTGGAGTTGAGTTTGCAGTGAAATGGCTGACTCAAATCATTGATGGATGGGGAATGTATCCTGTATTGATTGTGCTCTTTATTTTTTGTGCATTAGTCGGATTGTTTATATCGAATACTGCCACTGCAATTTTGATGGCACCTATTGCGATTTCTCTCGCAACCCAGCTTAATGTGTCTCCAGTGCCATTTGCAATGGTCGTGGCGATTGCGGCTTCAGCTGCATTTATGACTCCAGTATCTTCTCCGGTGAATACCATGGTAGTGGGACCTGGTGGCTATAAATTTGCTGACTTTATTAAAATTGGCGTGCCTTTTACCTTAATTGTTATGTTGGTAACTGTTTTTATTGTGCCAACACTATTTCCATTTTAAATGAAAAGAGCGGTCAGTTTTGAGGTTAAATTTTTACTGCTGTCGTAATTTATAAAGCATTTGCATTATGTATTTGGAATAGAAAATGAATATTTATTGCCTTGTCTTTGATGACTATGAAACGTTAGATTTAATGGGTTCTGTTGAGTTTTTAGCAAGAGTCCCTAATGTTAAGCTTCACTATGTATCCCAAGTTGGTGGATTAATTCGTAGTAAGCAAGGATTTTATATTGAAACAGAAAAGCTAGAACATTTATTACCTCATAGTGTGTTATTGGTTGTTGGTGGACAGGGAACTCGTCAGTTAGTAAACGATGAACAATTTATTAATCAGCTTGGTAAATGGATTGATGAGTCAGAGATTTGTCTCAGTGTTTGTACAGGTTCAGCATTATTGGCTTGTACGGGGCGATTAGATAGTTTAAAAGCGACTTCTAATAAAAAATCTTTTGAATGGGTAAAACAATGTCGCCCAGCTGTAAAATGGCAGCCCGTTGCAAGATGGGTGAAAGATGGCAAGTTTTACACTTCATCAGGCGTTTCTGCTGGTATGGATATGGCGCTTGGGTTTATTGCTGATTATTATGGCAGTGACTTGGCTCAAGACATTGCTAACCACACCGAATATCATTGGCAAAGTGAGCCTAGCCTTGATGATTTTGCTGGAATATACAGATAATAAGTAAAAGATTAAATTTTCTTTAATCTAAAAAAAGAGCGGTCAAAAATACAAAGAGTTTTGACCGTTATTTATATTAAAATTCCTGATGAATTTACTATACTATTGTTTTGTTTTTTGTTATGCTACCTTGTATCATCCTGGATGATAAATAGTGATTATCTTTTATTTTTAACCGCTTAGTCGAGGAATTCCTTTATGAGAAAAGTAACGCTTTCTGCACTAGCTATAGCACTTGCTATGGGATTATCTGCTTGTTCATCGAGCCAAGAAGAGAGTTATGACCCATCTTCTAATAATGTTTCAACTTTCCAACCGAATAAATCTTCATCAGAGAATAATTCGGCAAACCAATCTTCATCAGAAAATGATTCAGCAAATCAAACAAACGAATCAAATAACCAAAACCAATCAACCCAACCTCACTTGACAATAATTGAAAGAGGACCGGCAAGTAAAGGGCACCCATCAACAGCAAAAGATAATGCGATTCCAACAACCGGTAAATTTAATGGAATTGCTTATGAATTTAGCAGCCGTTATGACAGTGACAAAATTGCGAATCCAAAAGTACATCAATTATCAACGGATAATATCTACGTGTTAAACGTTAATGGTAAACGCATTGATATTGCACCAGAGGGTGTAAATCCAGCGTATACTTATGTGGATAAGGATGGAGAAATTCATTTAAGTACAGGGGCTTTTGTTAATGGTGTCGTTTTCCAAGACAGTATGCAAAATGGGATTTATCAAAACCAAAAAGATGGAAAAACCTACGTTTATATCCAAGGTGAACTTACTCCGACAGATAATATTCCGAAAACCGGCAAAGTGCGTTATCTTGGCATAAGTAGCTACCATGTGAATAATGATACACTACGTGAAGGTGCTCTTGATAATCTTTATGGCGCGCCTCCAAGATTTGGTATTGTAGGTGTTGATATGACGGCAAATTTTGAAGATAAAACGGTTGCTGGCCACCTAGTTCATGCCAGTGCAGCGAAGAATGATAATGTACTCGCTGAATTAGAGGGAACTATCTCTGGAAACCAATTCAGTGGTACAAAAAATGATACAAAACTGCAAGGCGCATTCTTTGGTGAAAATGCTAATGAAATGGGTGGCGTTTATATCAATGAGAAAGAAGGTTTTAGTGGTGCATTTAGTGCGAGACATGAATGGTAGTTAAGTGTCGTTAATCATGTTTTAATGAATGTTAATAAAAAAGAGCGGTCAAAATTGACCGCTCTTTTTATACCTCAGCGAGATTATTTATTTAATTTCGCTTTGTAAGTTGGGTTCATTAAGTTTTCTACAGAAAGGATATCATCCAATTGTTCTGCTGTTAATAAACCTTTTTCTAATACGACTTCACGCACGCCTTTACCGGTTTGAGCACAGATTTTACCCACTAAGTCGCCATTGTGGTGGCCGATAAATGGATTTAAGTAAGTCACGATACCGATTGAGTTAAATACATAGTTTTCACAAATTTCTTTGTTTACAGTAATACCGTCTACACATTTATCGCGTAAGTTCACGCAAGCATTGGTTAAGATGTCGATAGATTCAAACATTGCTTGACCAATCACTGGCTCCATTACGTTTAATTGTAATTGACCCGCTTCAGATGCGAAAGTAACGGTAGTATCGTTACCAATTACTTTAAAGCATACTTGGTTCACCACCTCTGGAATAACTGGGTTTACTTTTGCAGGCATGATAGAAGAACCTGCTTGTAATTCAGGTAAGTTAATTTCTTTAATACCTGCACGTGGACCAGAAGAGAGTAAACGTAAGTCGTTACATACTTTAGATAGTTTTACTGCGGTACGTTTTAATGCACCATGAACCATGACATAAGCACCACAGTCAGATGTTGCTTCGATTAAGTTTTCAGCTGGTACGCAAGGTAATCCAGTTACCTCGGCAAGGTGTTTTACTACTAATTCTGTATAACCTTGTGGTGTATTTAAACCAGTACCGATTGCTGTTGCACCAAGGTTGACTTCAAGGAGTAATCCAGCGGTACGTTTTAAGTTACGTACTTCTTCTTCAAGTAATACGGCAAAGGCTTTAAACTCTTGACCAACGGTCATAGGTACAGCATCTTGTAATTGGGTACGGCCCATTTTTAAAATTTTAGCAAATTCTTTTGCTTTATTATCGAAACCATCATGTAAGTATTGGATTTTGTCGATAAGTTTTAAAATGCTGTTATATACCGCAATACGGAAACCGGTAGGATACGCATCGTTGGTAGATTGGCTAGCGTTCACGTGGTCCATTGGGTTAATAACATCATATTCACCTTTTTTATGACCAATTTTTTCAAGCGCGAGGTTAGCAACGACTTCGTTGGTATTCATATTGACAGAAGTACCCGCACCACCTTGATATACATCAGATGGGAATTGATCTAAGCATTTCCCCGTGGTAAGAATTTCATCACAAGCTGCTACAATCGCTTTTGCAATATCACTTGGAATAGCACCTAATTCACCATTCGCTAGGGCAGTCGCTTTTTTAACCATTACCATGCCGCGAACAAATTCCGGTACATCAGAAATGGTTACATTAGAAATATTGAAGTTTTCAACCGCTCTTAAGGTATGGATACCCCAGTATGCATCTGCTGGTACATCGCGTTCACCTAATAAATCCACTTCTTTTCTGTATTGAGTCATTTTAATCACCTTTCCTGGTTGTTAATTAATTTGAGTTAATTATAGGAATTTAAATAGAAAATAAATTTGACGTGGATCACATTTCAAATAAGACGTATAAGAGATATTTTCATTTCTCGCATAAATTTTTTTAGGGTGAAATTTTTTTATTTATCCCCTTGAAACCGAAAAAGTTATCCCCACATTTAAAACACTTTATTTTAATAAGAAGGAAATTAATCATGAATATTCGTCCTTTACACGATCGTGTAATCATTAAACGTGAAGAAGTAGAAACTCGTTCAGCTGGCGGTATCGTATTAACCGGTTCAGCGGCGACTAAATCAACCCGTGCGAAAGTATTGGCAGTGGGTAAAGGTCGTATTTTGGAAAATGGTACCGTTCAACCTTTAGATGTAAAAGTTGGCGATACAGTCATTTTCAATGATGGTTATGGTGTGAAAAGTGAAAAAATCGATGGTGAAGAAGTGTTAATCATTTCTGAAAACGATATTTTGGCGATTGTGGAATAATTTAAATTAAGGAAAAAAGAAAATGGCAGCAAAAGACGTAAAATTTGGTAACGATGCACGCGTAAAAATGCTTAAAGGCGTGAATGTATTAGCCGATGCAGTAAAAGTGACCCTTGGCCCTAAAGGTCGTAATGTCATTTTAGATAAATCATTTGGCGCACCAACCATCACTAAAGATGGTGTATCTGTCGCACGTGAAATTGAACTAGAAGATAAATTTGAAAACATGGGTGCACAAATGGTGAAAGAGGTTGCCTCTAAAGCCAATGATGCAGCAGGTGACGGTACAACGACAGCAACAGTTCTTGCTCAAGCTATCGTAAATGAAGGCTTAAAGGCTGTGGCTGCGGGTATGAATCCAATGGATTTAAAACGTGGTATCGATAAAGCAGTAAGTGCGGTTGTTTCTGAGCTTAAAAATTTATCTAAACCTTGCGAAACCTCTAAAGAAATTGAGCAAGTAGGGACAATTTCTGCGAACTCAGACAGCATTGTGGGTCAATTAATTGCTCAAGCAATGGAAAAAGTGGGTAAAGAAGGCGTGATTACTGTAGAAGATGGTACGGGTCTTGACGATGAATTAGCAGTTGTTGAAGGGATGCAATTCGATCGTGGTTACTTATCACCTTACTTCATCAACAAACCAGAAACGGCAACTGTTGAATTAGATAACCCGTACATTCTTTTAGTAGATAAAAAAGTATCAAACATTCGCGAATTACTTCCAGTATTAGAAGGTGTCGCGAAAGCGGGCAAACCATTATTAATTATCGCTGAAGATATCGAAGGTGAAGCACTTGCAACTTTAGTCGTGAACACCATGCGCGGTATCGTAAAAGTGGCAGCAGTAAAAGCGCCAGGCTTTGGTGATCGTCGTAAAGCAATGTTACAAGATATTGCGATCTTAACTGCAGGTACTGTGATTTCTGAAGAAATCGGTATGGAACTTGAAAAAGCGACATTAGAAGATTTAGGTCAAGCAAAACGTGTTGTCATCAACAAAGACAATACCACGATTATCGATGGTGTGGGTGATGAAGCACAAATCAAAGGTCGCGTAGCGCAAATTCGTCAGCAAATCGAAGAATCAACGTCTGATTATGACAAAGAAAAACTTCAAGAGCGTGTGGCTAAACTTGCCGGCGGTGTCGCTGTAATCAAAGTTGGTGCAGCAACTGAAGTTGAAATGAAAGAGAAAAAAGATCGTGTGGATGATGCATTACACGCAACTCGTGCAGCAGTTGAAGAAGGTATCGTTGCTGGTGGTGGTGTTGCATTAGTTCGTGCTGCAACCAAAGTCGCGGCAACCTTAAAAGGTGATAACGAAGAACAAGATGTAGGTATCAAACTTGCATTACGTGCAATGGAAGCGCCACTTCGTCAAATCGTCACTAACGCGGGTGAAGAGGCATCTGTTGTGGCAAGTGCGGTTAAAAATGGCGAAGGTAACTTTGGTTATAACGCAGGTACTGAACAGTATGGCGATATGATCGAAATGGGTATTCTAGATCCAACTAAAGTAACTCGTTCAGCGTTACAATTCGCGGCTTCTGTAGCGGGCTTAATGATCACTACAGAATGTATGGTGACCGATCTTCCAAAAGATGATAAAGCCGATTTAGGTGCTGCTGGAATGGGCGGTATGGGAGGCATGGGCGGAATGATGTAATTCCCCTTTGCAAAAGAAAGTGCGATCGTTTTTCTTTATAGAAATGCGATCGCATTTTTATTTGTGTGGTGCTACACTTTAATGGTTTTCAATGATTTTATAGGTATAACAATGACAATTTCCCAAACTGAACTTAATCAACAACTCAAATCTGCCGGTATTGGTATTAATGCAACTGAATTACATGGCTTTTTGAGCGGCTTAATTTGTGGTGGACTGAAAGATCAAAGCTGGTTACCGCTTTTATATCAATTCAGTAACGATAACCACGCCTATCCAACCGCATTAATTCAGCCGATTACCGAAATCTATGAACAGATTGGTAAAACCTTAGGGGATGTAGAAGGATTTGATTTTGAATTAGGCTTAACCGAAGATGAGAGCGTGTTTGCACGTGCAGACAGTCTATCAGACTGGGCAAACCAATTTTTATTGGGTTTAGGGCTTGTCCAGCCTGAATTAGATAAAGAAAAAGGCGAAATTGGCGAAGCGGTAGATGATTTACAAGATATTTGTCAGCTTGGTTATGAAGAAGATGATGATGAAGAAGAGCTTGCTGAAGCCCTAGAAGAAATTATTGAATATGTTCGCACCATTGCCATGCTGTTTTACACCCATTTCAACGATGATGCACAAGAAATAAAACCGATATTACATTAAAAGGAGCGAAACATGGATCTCGCATACATGGCGGCATTACCGCAAGAAGAATTTACAGAACGTCGTCAAAAAGTATTCGCACAAATGCAGCCAAATTCTGCTTTATTGCTATTTTCCGAAATTGAAAAACGTCGTAATAACGACTGCGATTTTCCTTTCCGTCAAGACAGTTACTTTTGGTATTTAACGGGATTTAATGAGCCAAATGCAGCGTTGTTATTGATTAAAACGGAAGAGGCTGAAAAGGCAGTGGTATTTCTTCGTCCGCGAGATCCTTTACTTGAAACCTGGAATGGTCGTCGATTAGGCGTTGAGCGCGCACCGCAAAAACTCAATGTTGATGAAGCCTATTCTATCGATGATTTTAAAACAGAATTTCCAAAATTAACGGAAAAATTGACCGCATTTTATCATGTGGCCGATCGTCATCCTTGGGGCGATAAATTATTAGCCGAAAGTGCGGTGAAATTTTACGCTGTTTTTGATTGGCAGCCGATGTTAAGTGAAATGCGCTTAATCAAATCCCCGAATGAAATTCGCTTAATGCAGCAAGCGGGACAGATTACTGCATTCGGACATATTAAAGCGATGCAAGTGACTCGTCCAAATCGTTTTGAATATGAAATTGAAAGCGAAATTCTGCATGAATTTAATCGTCATGGCGCTAGATTCCCGTCTTACAATTCCATTATTGCCGGGGGCGATAATGCCTGTATCTTGCACTACACTGAAAATGATCAACCTTTGAAAGATGGCGATCTTGTTTTGATTGATGCGGGGTGTGAGTTTGCTATGTATGCAGGCGATATCACACGTACATTCCCGGTGAACGGTAAATTTACTCAGCCACAACGTGAGATTTATGAATTAGTGTTAAAAGCACAAAAACGCGCGATTGAGCTATTAGTGCCAGGTAATTCAATTAAGTTGGCCAATGATGAAGTGATTCGTATTAAAACTCAAGGCTTGGTGGATTTAGGCATTCTGAAAGGGGATGTCGATAAGCTGATTGAAGAAAAAGCTTATCGTCAATTTTATATGCATGGTTTAGGCCATTGGCTTGGCTTGGATGTGCACGATGTTGGCCGTTATGATGATGATCGTAGCCGCATGCTTGAAGTGGGGATGATCATCACTGTTGAGCCAGGCATTTATATTTCAGAAGAAGCAGATGTGCCTGCTCAATATAAAGGCATTGGCGTGCGTATTGAAGATAATTTGCTAATGACTGAATATGGCAATAAAAATCTGACCGCGGCGGCACCAAAAGAAATCGATGATATTGAAAATTTAATGAAAAATTGAGAAGAATTCTCAAAATTGTGATCTAGTGCAAGTTTTTTGTGCATTTAAGGTGCTAATATGCTGTTAGATAAAAAAGGCCAATCAAATCAGTAAGGAGTCGATTATGTACAAACACGTTTTAGTTGCGGTAGATCTTTCTGATGAAAGTGAATTTCTACTCAAAAAAGCCGTGGGAATTGCAAAACGTAATGATGCGCAACTTTCCATTATTCATGTAGATGTAAACTTCTCGGATCTCTATACTGGTTTAATTGATGTCAATATGTCATCAATGCAAGATAGAATCTCGAGCGAAACCCAAAAAGCGCTAATTAATTTAGCGGAACATGCTGGTTATCCAATAAAAGAAAAATTGAGCGGTAGCGGTGATTTAGGTCAAGTTTTGACAGACGCTATTGATCAGTATGATGTAGATCTACTAGTGACAGGTCATCACCAAGATTTCTGGAGTAAATTAATGTCTTCAACACGTCAAGTGATGAATACGATTAAAATTGATATGTTGGTTGTGCCACTTCGCGACGAATAGTGATCAAAAATTATTTTTAGCCCTATTAAAATAACGTAAATTTTAACCGCACTTCTCAATTAATGCAGTAGAGTGCGGTTTTCTTTTTTAAGATCAGTGAAAAAGCCTTTTTCTCTAGGTCAAAATATGCAAGAATAGTGAGCTTTTTTATAAATCGTGATCGAGATAGAGACACAAGGTTTTATCAATGAAAACAACAGCAGAAATTAGACAGTCATTCCTTGATTTTTTCCATAGCAAGGGGCATCAGGTCGTCGCAAGTAGTTCACTTGTGCCTGAAAATGATCCGACATTGCTTTTTACTAATGCCGGTATGAACCAATTTAAAGACGTGTTCCTTGGTATGGATAAACGTCCTTACTCACGTGCGACAACTGCACAACGTTGTGTGCGCGCAGGTGGTAAGCATAATGACTTAGAAAACGTCGGTTATACGGCGCGTCACCATACTTTCTTTGAAATGCTCGGCAACTTCAGCTTTGGTGACTATTTCAAACATGATGCGATTAATTTTGCGTGGGAGTTCTTAACCTCTCCACAATGGCTCGGCTTACCAAAAGAAAAATTATGGGTAACCGTGTATGAAACCGATAATGAAGCTTATGACATTTGGCATAAAGAGGTCGGTGTCCCTGCGGAGCGCATTATTCGTATTGGTGATAACAAAGGCGCACCTTATGCATCAGATAACTTCTGGGCAATGGGTGATACCGGTCCTTGTGGTCCATGTACCGAAATTTTCTACGATCACGGTGAGCATATTTGGGGTGGTCCTCCAGGCTCACCAGAAGAAGATGGTGACCGCTATATCGAAATTTGGAACGTGGTATTCATGCAATTTAACCGTCTCGCAGACGGCACAATGGAAAAATTACCACGTCCATCGGTTGATACCGGGATGGGGTTAGAGCGTATTTCTGCTGTATTACAGCACGTAAACTCTAACTATGAGATCGATATTTTCCAAAAATTAATTGCCAAAACAGCAGAAATTGTAGGAACAACAGATTTAACCAATAAATCATTACGCGTAATTGCAGACCACATTCGTTCTTGTGCATATTTAATTGCAGATGGCGTAATTCCATCAAACGAAGGTCGCGGTTATGTATTACGTCGTATTATCCGTCGTGCAGTACGTCATGGTCACTTGTTAGGTGCCAAAGAAGCGTTCTTCTATAAACTTGTGCCGACTTTAATTGAAGTCATGGCGGAAGCCGGCAAAGAAGTTAAAGAAAAACAAGCGAATGTTGAAAAATTACTTCGTTTAGAAGAAGAACAATTTGCTCGTACATTAGAGCGCGGATTAAGCTTATTAGACGATGCGCTTGCTCAAGTGAAAGATGGTGTGTTGTCAGGTGAAGTAGCCTTTAAACTTTATGATACCTATGGCTTCCCACTTGATTTAACTGCAGATGTATGTCGTGAGCGTGATATTGCAATTGATGAAGCAGGTTTTGAGCGTGAAATGGAAGCACAACGCTTACGCGCACAATCTGCAAGCCAATTCGGCATGGATTACAACAATGTTATTCGTGTAGAAGGCGAAACAAAATTTGAAGGTTATACTGAATCAGAATCTTTAGCCAAAGTGACCGCACTTTTCCATGATGGAAAATCAGTAGAGAGTATTACTGCAGGCCAAAGTGCCGTGGTGGTTTTAGAAAATACTCCATTCTATGCGGAATCAGGTGGTCAAATTGGTGACAGCGGTTATTTAACTTCTCAAGATGCTCAGTTTAATGTAAAAGATACTCAAAAATATGGTCAAGTATTTGGTCATATTGGTGAGTTAGAGCAAGGTACTTTAAAAGTCGGACAAACAGTCAATGCGGTTGTAGATGCAGCAAGACGTCATCAAACGTCACTTAACCATTCAGCTACACACTTATTACATGCCGCATTGCGTCAAGTTTTAGGTCACCATGTAGTGCAAAAAGGATCGTTAGTATCTGATACGGCATTACGTTTTGACTTTGCTCATCCGGAAGCGATTACCAAAGCACAGCTTAACGAAATTGAAACGTTGGTAAACCAAAAAGTACGTGAGAATTTTGTGGTTCAAACGGACGTAATGGATATCGAAGCGGCAAAAGCAAAAGGTGCAATGGCGTTATTCGGTGAAAAATATGCTGATGTGGTACGTGTTTTAACAATGGGAGATTTCTCCGTTGAACTTTGTGGTGGCATTCATGCTAAACGTACCGGTGATATCGGTTTATTTAAAATTGTGGCGGAAACTGCAGTTGCAGCAGGTGTTCGTCGTATTGAAGCGGTAACGGGTGAAAATGCAATTAATTGGTTACATAACCAACAACGTATTCTTACTCAAAGTGCAGATTTGTTTAAATCTGACGTTAATACCCTTGTTGAGAAAATTCAGCAACTTCAAGATAAAGCGAAGAAAGCAGAAAAAGAATTACAAGGATTAAAAGAAAAAGCCGCAATGCAAGCGGGGTCCGATTTAGTGAAAAGTGCGGTTAAAATTAATGATGTTTCTGTAATCGTACATCAACTAGACGGAATTGAAACTAAATCGTTACGTGTGATGGTTGATGATTTAAAAAATCAACTTGGTTCAGGCGTAATTGTATTTGCATCTATTTTAGATGATAAAGTCAACCTCGTCGTTGGCGTAACAAGCGATTTAACTACTAAAGTGAAGGCTGGTGAGCTAGTGAATTTAATGGCTCAGCAAGTTGGTGGGAAAGGCGGTGGTCGCCCGGATATGGCAATGGCAGGAGGCTCCCAACCAGAAAATGTGAATCTAGCATTAACTGTCGCACAAAACTGGTTAAGCAATAATCTGTAGTACAAGCAGGTCGGTGGGATGCCGATCTTTACTTGATTGATAGGGATATCTAATAAATGCAAACTAAGGAGATAAAAGATGTTAATCTTAACTCGAAAAGTTGGCGAAAGTGTTCTCATTGGAGACGATATTTCTATCACGGTTTTGAGTGTACGTGGAAACCAAGTCAAACTCGGTGTGCAAGCGCCTAAAGAAGTATCCGTTCACCGAGAGGAAATTTACCAACGAATTCTGCAGTCAAAAGATGAACATATAGATGAGGCATCTTAGACCTAGAGTTTTATGAATGTTTTACATTCTATTTATAATTTAATTAACGTTTTTTCAAAAATTAAACCCATTGGTTTGCAAGATTTTAAATAACGGAAATTTGAGTTATAAAGGTAGAGAAGGAACTTTTCCAACTTAAATCTATCAAAATTTAATAAATAATGACCGCACTTTTAGCATAGAAGTGTGGTCATTCCATATTAAAACAAAAAGGAAAATCAATGAAAGTTATTATTCCCGTAGCTGGTTTAGGTACTCGTATGTTACCAGCAACAAAAGCAATTCCAAAAGAAATGTTAACGCTTGTGGATAAACCACTGATTCAATATGTTGTGAATGAGTGTGTGGCTGCTGGTATCAAAGAAATCGTGTTAGTCACACATTCTTCTAAAAATGCGATTGAAAACCATTTTGATACGTCATTTGAGTTGGAAACCATGCTTGAAAAACGTGTTAAACGTCAGCTTCTAGAAGAAGTGCGTTCTATTTGTCCTAAAGATGTAACTATCATGCATGTTCGTCAGGGGAATGCGAAAGGCTTGGGCCATGCGGTGTTATGTGGTCGTCCTGTCGTTGGAAACGAGCCGTTTGCAGTGGTGTTACCTGATGTGCTTTTAGCGGATTTTACGGCAAATCAAAAGAAAGAAAATCTTTCAGCAATGATTAAACGTTTTAAAGAAACACAAGCAAGCCAAATCATGGTAGCGCCTGTTGCTGCCGATGAAGTGAGTAGCTATGGTATCGCGGATTGTGGTGGTGTAGAGTTAAAAGGCGGTGATAGCGTTAAGATTAATAGCATTGTTGAAAAACCATCTGTTGAAGAAGCTCCATCAAATCTTGCTGTTGTCGGTCGTTATGTATTCTCTGCGGCGATTTGGAATTTATTAGAAAAAACACCAGTTGGTGTGGGTGATGAAATCCAATTAACGGATGCAATTGATATGCTTATCGAGAAAGAGATCGTTGAAGCGTTCCATATGACAGGCAGAAGCTTTGACTGTGGTGACAAGATTGGCTATATGGAAGCCTTTGTAGAATATGGTCTTCGTCATGATAAATTAGGCAAAGAGTTTAAAGCTTTCCTAAAAGATCTTGTAAAAACCTTATAATTGACTGAAACCACCGAAAGGTGGTTTTTATTTATATATTTGGATTACGAATAAAGATAAAAAAGAAGGCATCGTGATGATGCCTTCTTTTTTCTATGAAACGAAATCTTAGTTATTTTTCGCTAATAAAGTGCGGTAGATAATACCACCTAAAATACCACCGATAATCGGTGCCACCCAGAATAACCATAATTGGTCGATTGCCCAAGTACCTTGGAATACCGCAACTGCAGTACTACGAGCAGGGTTTACAGAGGTATTTGATACAGGAATGCTGATTAAGTGGATTAGGGTTAAACCTAAACCGATTGCGATTGGCGCAAAACCTGCAGCTGCATTTTTATGAGTTGAACCCATGATGATTAATAAGAAGAATGCAGTTAATAATACTTCCGCTACGAATACGGCTTCTAAAGAATAACCTTCAGGAGAATGTTCGCCGTAGCCGTTAGATGCGAAACCAGCAGTCGCATCGAAACCAGCTTTACCTGATGCGATAAGATAAAGTGCAGCACCCGCTGCTAAACCACCAACTACTTGAGAAATAATGTATGGAAGGGCATCTTTTGCAGAGAAACGACCGCCAGCCACTAAACCAAGTGTCACAGCTGGATTAAAGTGACCACCAGAAATGTGACCTACAGCGTAAGCCATGGTTAATACGGTTAAACCGAAGGCAAATGCAACGCCCACATAACCGATACCTAGGTTGACAGAAGCCGCAAAGATTGCACTACCACAACCACCGAAAACTAACCAAAATGTACCGAAAAATTCAGCAAAAAGTTTTTTTGACATAATAGACCTCAATATTAAATATGTCGTTATCTTCAAATAACAATAATGTATTGCGGATGCAACAGGCATTTAGTCAAAGGGAATGTTTTTTAGTTCTGCAAATTATTGTAAATGTTTGTAAGCAAATGTAAGGGAAATAGCATGCTATACTTTTAGCCGTCTAGATTGTCATTTTGCTTATTTTTCATTAAAATACAGACAAATTATCAGGTTATTTAAGGTGCATTATGGCAAACTGGGATGGCAAATATATTAGCCCTTATGCAGAACATGGCAAAAAGAGCGAACAAGTCAAAAAAATTACCGTTTCGATTCCGATTAAAGTATTAGAAATTTTGACAAACGAACGCACGCGTCGTCAGCTAAAAAGTTTGCGCCATGCAACAAACAGTGAATTACTTTGTGAGGCGTTCTTACATGCTTTTACAGGACAGCCATTACCGACGGATGCGGATTTAATGAAAGAACGCCATGATGAGATTCCTGAAAATGCTAAAGAAATCATGCGTGATTTAGGCATTGATCCTGAAAGCTGGGAATATTAATTTCATCCTTTTAATCCTTCCAAAATACTGCATTCAGGGCAATCATTGCCCTGACAAGCGTTATGCCATCGCTCCAATTCCTCTACCATTTTTTGCAAGTGATGAATTTGCTCATTCAATGTTTTAATATGTTGTGTCGTGAGTGCTTTCACTTCTCGGCTACTACGATTGGGATTATCCTGTAATTGCAAAAGTTGGTGAATTTGTTGGAGTGAAAACCCGACATCTCGAGAGTGACGAATAAAACGTAACCGCTCTAAATCCTTTTCTTCATAATGGCGATAACCAGAAAGGCTTCGCTGTGCTGGTTTTAATAAGCCGGACTTCTCATAATCCCGAATTTGTTTACTTGATAAACCCACTAATTTTGCCACTTCGCTAATGTTCATAAAAAATCCTTGACCTTAACCTTATGTTAAGGTTTATAGTAAGCTCAATTTCAATCTATATCAATAACTAAGGAGTAAATATGAAATCAATTACATTACATGTAACAGGAATGACTTGTGGTGGTTGTGTGAAAAGCGTCACAAGAGTGTTGGAAGAGCTCAATGGCGTAGAAAAAGCCGTTGTAACACTTGATGACGGTAAAGCGGTGATTACCTTTGATGAAAGTGCGGTCAGTATTCCACAATTAATTGAAACAATTGAAGACGCAGGTTTCGATGCAACAGAATAAAAAAATAGCCATTCAAATCGAGGGGATGACCTGTCAATCCTGTGCTAACCGGATTGAAAAGGTGTTGAATCGAAAAGATTTTGTCTCTGAAGCTGGTGTGAATTTCGCTGCGGAGGAAGCGCATGTCGTATTTGATTCATCTCAGGCTTCAGAACAAGATATTTTGACGATTATTCAAAAGGCGGGATTTAATGGCATTATAAAACAAAATGTGTTGTCTAGCGCACCCAATGAAACAAAGATTAGTCCGCGTTTATGGTTGCTTTTGTTCATTAACATTCCTTTTTTGATCGGAATGATCGGGATGATGTTTAATCATCATTCTTGGATGATGCCGCCAATGTGGCAATTTGTTCTGGCGAGCGTTGTGCAATTTGGGTTAGCCATCCCATTTTATAAAGGGGCGATAGGGAGTATTCGAGGTGGTTTAGCCAATATGGATGTACTGGTGAGCACTGGTACATTGGCGATTTATCTCTATTCGGTCTTTATGCTGTTTTATCATCAGTCAATGGGGCATGATGGCGCATCTCATGTTTATTTTGAAGCATCGGTGATGGTCATCGGTTTCGTCAGTCTTGGGAAATTTCTTGAGGAAAGAACGAAGAAACAAAGCTTAAACAGCTTAGGGCTATTATTACAACTCACTCCAAAACAAGTCAGTGTTCAACGTGAAAATCGTTGGGAAACGGTTCCTCTCGATCAAGTAAAAATAGGCGATATTTTACGGGCTAATCAAGGTGAACGTATTGCAGCTGATGGCGTAGTTGAACAGGGTAGTGGTTGGTGTGATGAAAGTCATTTAACTGGTGAATCTCAGCCATTAGAAAAAATGTCTCAAAGCCCGGTGCTTGCGGGGGCAATGGTGACACAAGGTAGTCTTATTTATCGAGCCAATCAACTCGGTCAGCAAACGCTATTAGGCGACATGATGAAAGCGCTCTCTGAGGCGCAAGGTACAAAAGCACCGATTGCTCGTTTTGCTGATAAAGTCGCTGCAGTATTTGTACCTGCCGTGTTATTAATTTCCGCAATAACATTTGTATTAACCTGGTGGATAAAAGGGGATTGGGTAACCGCCTTAATTCATTCGGTTGCTGTGTTAGTTATTGCTTGTCCTTGTGCGTTAGGGCTTGCTACACCTGCTGCCATAATGGTTGGTATGGGAAAAGCAGTCAATGCAGGGATTTGGTTTAAAGATGCGGCATCTATGGAGGAGGCAGCCCATGTGGATACGGTGGTATTAGACAAAACAGGTACGTTAACTCATGGAGACCTAAAAATAGCCGCTGTTTGGCAACCACAAAGTGCGGTCTATTCTGAGGAAGATTTGTATCGTATTGCAGCTTCCGTTGAGCAAAATGCCAATCACCCTTTAGCTAAAGCGATTGTCTTGGCGACACAGGAAAAATCACTTGAAATTCCGACTGCACTTTCAGTTCATTCAGAAGTGGGGCAGGGCATCTCAGCTCATATTGATGGGATAGGTTTTGTTAAAGTCGGTAAGCCGGCTTATTGTGAATTAACCTTACCAGATAATATGCCTCAAATTTGGAAAATTGCGAGTATTGTTGCGGTATCTGTAGATAATAACCCAATCGGTGCATTTGCATTAGCAGACAGTCTGAAAGAGGATAGTTTGCAAGCGGTTCAGCGTTTACATCAACATAATATTGATGTGGTGATAATGAGTGGCGATCAGCAATCTGTCGTTGATTATGTTGCCCAACAAGTCGGTGTGAAAACCGCACGGGGTAATTGTAGTCCACGTGATAAAGCTGCCTATATTGAAACATTACGTCAGCAAGGTAAAGTGGTGGCAATGGTGGGTGATGGTGTGAATGATGCACCAGCGTTAGCGATGGCTAATGTAAGTTTTGCGATGAAATCGGGGTCTGATGTTGCAGAGCAAACCGCATCGGCGACACTTATGCAGCATTCGGTTGATCAGTTAGTTGATGGATTAATGATTTCCAGAGCAACATTAAAGAATATCAAACAAAATTTATTCTTTGCCTTGATTTATAATGTGCTAGGTATTCCACTTGCCGCATTGGGCTACTTAAGTCCTGTTTTGGCGGGGGCAGCCATGGCGATGAGTTCGCTTTCGGTGCTATCCAATGCATTGCGATTAAAACGAGTGAAAATTAAATAAGAAAAAGGCGATATGAAAATATCGCCTTTTATTTTTTGATTAATGTTGCTTCCATAAGGGAAGTTGAATCGTGACGGCAAGCCCGCCCAAGTTGCTGGATTCGGCCCATACTTTTCCATTGTGTTCATTCACAACGTTATAGACAATCGTTAAACCTAATCCCGTTCCGCCAGTGGCTCGAGTTCTAGTTTCATCGACTCGATAGAATGGTTTAAAGATTTTGTCGAACTCTTCGGGTGGTAAGCCCAAGCCATTATCATCTACTCGAATTTGCAGACAATTATCATCCTGTTCATTTTTATGTAAATCAATGGTTAAGAAAATACGATCTTTCGTATATTTCAGTGCATTTCGAATAATATTTTCAATCGCACTGGTGAGCAAGCTTAGGTTGCCATAAATCATATGTTTTTCAGGATGTAAAATAGAAATATTGACATCGCAGATGATCTTACGCTGCTCCGCTTCAAATAAGGCATCTTTTATCACATCATCCCAAAGATGATTGATAGGAAATAAATTATGCTCCATTTGAGAATGCATTTGTTGGCGAGAAATGAGTAACAACTCGCTGATCATTTTATCCATTCGTTGGATTTCTTTCTCAATACGTTTAACCGGCTCAATATCACCCGTTTGATGACGAACCAGAGCAGTGGAAAGCTGCAAACGTGTTAATGGTGTTTTCAATTCGTGAGAAATAGAGGACAGTAGATTATGTTGGTTTGAGATTAGATTATCAATCGCGATCGACATCTTGTTAAAGCTTTGTCCTACTTCTCGTAATTCTGTTGGACCGTGATTTGCTAATTCATTATCAACTTTAAAGTTTCCTAACGCCACGCTATTTGCGGCCTTTTGTAAGTTAGTAATCGGTTTGACGATAGTATGCGTAAACCACCAAAGTAAAGGTGTTGTGATAATTAAGGTTAAGAGCAATAAGATCCAAGGGTGGTCAAGCATATACCGTAAAATTTCTTGTTGACCGTTTGCTCGAGACACAAAGAATAATTCGGATGCTTGGTCAGAATCACCAATATAGACTTTAAAAGGGCCTGCAATTTGAATATCTTTGAAGGTTTTACGTTGTGGTTGGGCAAAGTTACTCGATTCTTGAGCAAATTGGGCAATATGCATTTTCTCTTCGCCTAAAGCACCGAAAATTTCTTTTTCTGGTGTCATAATGACAGGACGTGCAGAGTCAAATTTATCGGTTGGAAGAACTGGCACGCCAGCGAGGATACCGGTGATTCTATTGTTACGAATAGATTCAACGAGTTTCTTTTGATAGCTTGATATTTCATTTTGATTTAAGTCAGAATATAAGCGACTATCAAAATAAGGAAGTGCGACTAAAAGGGCAGTCATAGCAAAGAATGCCAACCAAAAGACAGTAAATGTGCGTATTGTGAGCTGATTTAAGCTGAATTTTTTGATAAGCATTATTCACAAACCAACAAGTAACCACGACCACGTAGCGTTTTCAGCCACGGTAAGCCATTGTCTCTTTCTGGGAGTTTTTTACGCAAGTTTGACATATGCATATCAATCGAGCGATCAAAAGGGGAAAGGTGTTTGCCTAGTACATTCATGCTTAATTCTTCGCGAGAGACAATTTGTCCTGGGCGAAGTACTAGTTTATGAAGTAGTGCAAATTCAGAGCCAGTTAGACCAAGATCTTGACCCTTATAAGAAGCTTGTTGAAGGCCAGAGTGAAGTACTAAGCCACAAAATTCCAATGTATTTTCTTCTGATGAAAGTGCGGTCGAATTTTGTGTGTTTTCTTTCTCTGCTGGCGTAGCGCGACGTAAAATTGCTTTAATGCGAGCAACTAGTTCACGATCGTTAAAGGGTTTTGGTAAATAGTCATCGGCACCAAGTTCTAAGCCTAGAACACGATCGATCTCTTCGCCACGTGCAGTAAGCATCATCACAGGGACATTTGATGTTTGGCGAATTTTCTTGAGTGTTTCAATCCCGTTTAATACAGGCATCATGATATCTAATAACACTAACTGATGGCTTTCATTTAGCTTATCTAGCGCTTCTTGGCCATTATTGGCAACCTCGACTTCAAAACCTGTCAGTCGTAAAACTTCAGCAAGTAAATCTGTTAGTTCAATATCATCATCAACTAATAGAATCTTTGACATTTTCATTCCCTTGTAATATAACGAACCTGCTTGATATGACAAGCAGGTGTTATTTTTTAATGATTACCAGAATTTCCACCAGCTTTTCTTACCTGCGTTTTCAGGAGTGCTGATAATAGTATTATTTTCGTCTTGTTTTGCCACTTCAGGTAATGGCTTATCTAATTCAGCACTGCTTACTAAACCATTCTGATCGAATTTTACTGTAAATGTGTGCTGTTCAGGTTTTTGGTAAGAGTGTTGTTGTAAGAACACGTAATACCAAGTTAGGTTATTATAAGGATCGATTAAAACTGGTGTACCAAGCAAATATTGTACTTGTTGTGCGGTCATGCCTGGTTTAACTTGCGCCACAGTCGCTGCTTCTAAATAGTTACCTTGTGGAACATCAATACGATAAACGACTTTTTGCACTGTTGAACAAGAAGTTAAACTTAATGCTAAAACAACTGCACCTAAAAATGTTCTTAATTGCATATTTTTTACCTTTTACTGCAAAATTATGTCGAATGATACCGAAACTTTATGATCTTGCCAAATTAATTATCGCACTTTAATGCTTTTTGAAGTTGATCTTTCAGATTTGGTGGTATCCCTTTGATTGTTAAAGTATCTGTAAGTGGATCCCATTCAATACGGTTATTTAATAAATCCGCATCAAAACTTAATGTCACACCTTTACCAGAACCCGAAAATTTCGTTAATGTTTTTAAGGCTGAACGTACTGGTGGAATGGTTTCCTCCAAGCCGTAATCTTGCTCTTCTGTAAAGGTGACAAAAGGGCGCTCGTTTAGAGTCGGCAAATTCGCTGAAAGTTCAGTTAAGGCAATTTCATCACCGCTTGCTAATTGACCTTTACAGTATTCAAAGACCTGTTTTTTTACCGCTTGAGTTTGTTCTTTGTTCAATTCACCTTGTTCACAGTAGTCACTGACTGCTTGTAATAGGCATTGGTTTTGAACTTGTGGATTTAAACCTTCTTCTGCACCTAAGAAATCCATAAAGAAGTCACTAATTTTACGACCAACACGACCTTTAATGAAGGTGAGATAGCGGTTTGAGTTTGCATTCACTTGCAAATCCGTTAAGTTGATACGTGCAGCAATATCAAACTGTGTGATATCTAAATATTCCGTACGGCGAATTTCAAGATTTTCATCAACTAACATACTGATGCGGCTATCTAATAGTGCAATGAATAGGTAATCCGTCGCTAAGAAGTTATATTGGCACAGAATAAGCGTACCACTGTCTGCAAAATTATATTTGCCCAATTCTTGCGCTAATAATTTTGTGGATTGTTGGCTGAAATTTAAAAAGTTGATTTCATTTTCTAATAAACGATTCAGATCTTGTGCAAAAATGGAATTCTCTTGGAAGACACCAAATGCTTTGCCTTTATTTTGATAACCTTGATGTAATTGCAACATCATTTGTTCGACTTCTGGCGTAATGGTGAGAAGTTCATCACGCAACACGCTTTCCATTGTAGTGGTTTCATTTTCAGTGTGCTTAACTAATTGATGTAGCACGATTTGATTAACCGTAATGCTCATAATTTTTTCCTTCGTAAAATTTACCTTAAATTATAACCGCACTTTTTAAGCAAGAAAAAAGAAATTATTCAGATTGGACAAATTATCGGGTATGATATGAGAAGTTTTTTGTATTTAGAACAGGCTTAAACATTCCAAATGGCTCAACATTCAAAGTATTCCGATGGGCAAGTTAATGCCATCATTAACGACATGATTAGCGTACTTGAAACTCACAAAGCACCCGTTGATCTTTCGCTTATCGCTTTAGGCAATATGGCCAGTAATTTATTGACCACTAGCGTACCCGCCGCACAGCGTGAAGCACTAGCTCAAGCCTTTGCCAACTCTCTAATGAATTCGGTAAAAATAAAATAAAATGTTTTGGTTTAAGAAAAGCAAATTCAACGGACGTGAATACCGTGAAGAAACCTCACGAAAAATTTCGTGGGGACACTGGTTTGCTTTTTTTAACATTATCATCGCAATTCTTATTGGTAGTCGTTACGCTTTTCTCATTGACTGGCCAGACACTTTACTCGGCAAAATTTATTTCTTTATCAGCTTATTAGGGCATTTCAGTTTTTGTGTTTTTGCCTTGTATTTGCTGGTTATATTTCCGCTGAGTTTCATTATCAAAAATCACCGCACTTTCCGTGGACTAACAGTGATTATCGCGACAATTTGCACCACTTTATTACTGTTTGATACGGAAGTTTTTAATCGCTTTAATATCCACCTTTCTTCTATTGTTTGGAATTTGTTAGTGAACCCTGAAAAGGGCGATCTCTCACGGGATTGGCAAATTTTCTTTGCGCCAATGCCGATTATTTTGCTAATCCAAATGCTTTTCTCCCGTTGGAGTTGGGAAAAATTACGTAGTTTAGAGCGTCAAAAATGGCTGAAGAAAGTGGGATTAGTGCTGACTTCCACGTTTGTCGCGACACACTTAATTTACGCTTGGGCGGATGCATTTTTATATCGTCCGATTACTATGCAGCGTTCAAACTTCCCACTTTCTTATCCAATGACCGCAAGAACCTTTTTGGAAAAACAAGGATTTATTAATGCGGAAACATATTCTCAGCGCTTAGAGCAAGAAGGGCGTCTGGATGCATTAAAAATTGATTATCCGAAAAAAGATCTTCAGTTTGATCAAGTTGAAAACAAACCAAATATTCTCGTGATTACCGTTTCAGGCTTACGTTATGATGCGTTAACTAGCGAGAAAATGCCTAAATTGTTTGAGTTTGCCACAAGTTCTACTCAATTTACGAATCATTACAGTAGTGGCAATACGAACAATGCTGGCTTAGTAGGCTTATTCTATGGGCTGAATGCGAATTACACGGACAGTATTTTGAGTAATCACACACCATCGGTGTTAATTAAAAAGCTACAAGACGAGAAATATCAATTTGTCGCTTATTCGTCTACGGCATTTAAAGATAGCTTATTTAAACAAGCCTTGTTCCGTAATGTGAAATTACCTAAAGTGAAAGCTTCTTCGCCAAAAGAGGCGATAAATGGCGTTTTATCTCTCTTAAAAGAGGATAAACCTTGGTTTGCTTATGTGGATTTAGATATTGCGGACCAAACGGAAGAAAATTACACCAAATCGCTTGTGGAGATTGATCAACAAATTGATGACACTTTAGCATCAGTTTCTTTAGAGAATACGATTGTCATCATTACGGCAGAGCATGGTACAATGTTTAATAAACTGGATGAAAAAGCACAAGAAAACTATTTCGGTCGTGATGAAATCCAAGTGCCATTTATTGTTTACTGGAAAGATTTACCGGTGCAAGAAGTCTCGAAATTAACGAGCCATACGGATTTATTACCGGCATTGATGTCATCGATCTTTAAAGTGAAAAATCCAGTTTCGGATTATGCACAAGGCCGTAATTTATTTGAGCTTAATGGTGATCCTTGGGTGTTGGCGTCGAATTTCCGTTGGAATGTCATTATTCAGCCGGATGGCACACAGTATCATATTGATCGCAAAGGAAACTATAAGAAATTTGACCGCACTTATACTGAGCAATCTTCAAGCCGTCCACCGCTCGGATTATTCTTAGACGTTTTCAAACAAGAGCGTTCTTTTGTCAATAAATAGATAGCTTTTTTGCGCTTAAAATCTTATACTTTGCACTCAGTTGAAAGACTGAAAAGATGTTATTAATTAAAATCTGCGAATTTTTCATAACATTGCAAACAATTCACAATAGACCAGATCCTTATTGGGTTTGCTTTTCAATTAATACACTTCTCGTCTCTCTTTTCCTTTCTTTTTTGGCGGAGTTATTATGAGAAATCACGTTCGTAGCTTTAAAACGTTTATTCGAGACGAAATCATTAAAAAAGGTGGCTGGGTTAATGCCCATGCTCACGCGGATCGTGCTTTTACAATGACACCTGAAAAAATTGGCATTTATCACAATAGTAATCTTCAACAAAAATGGGATTTAGTGGACGAAGTTAAACGTACATCAAGTGTTGATGATTATTACGCCCGTTTCTGTCAATCGATTGAATTGATGATTTCCCAAGGGGTGACGGCATTTGGGACTTTTGTGGATATCGACCCGATTTGTGAAGACCGAGCCATTATTGCCGCACACAAAGCTCGCGAAGTTTATAAGCATGACATTATTTTGAAATTTGCGAATCAGACCTTAAAAGGGGTGATTGAGCCAGAAGCACGCAAATGGTTTGATATTGGCTCTGATATGGTGGATATGATTGGAGGCTTACCTTATCGCGATGAGCTGGATTATGGTCGCGGCCTTGAAGCAATGGATATTTTACTTGATGCAGCTAAATCTCGCGGCATTATGTGCCATGTGCATGTGGATCAATTCAACTCTCCGAAAGAAAAAGAAACAGAACAACTTTGCGATAAAACTATTGAACATGGAATGGAAGGTCGAGTCGTAGCGATCCATGGTATTTCTATCGGTGCACATAGCAGAGAATATCGTTATAAACTTTATGAAAAAATGCGTCAGGCAAAAATGATGATGATTGCTTGCCCAATGGCATGGATTGATAGTAATCGAAAAGAAGATTTGATGCCTTTCCATAATGCCTTGACACCTGCAGATGAAATGATTCCAGAAGGAATTACAGTCGCGTTAGGTACGGATAATATCTGTGATTACATGGTGCCACTTTGCGAAGGGGATTTATGGCAAGAACTAAGCTTACTTGCTGCAGGCTGTCGTTTCCCACATCTTGATGCGATGGTTGATATTGCGAGTATCAACGGACGTAAAGTGTTAGGTTTAGAGCCAGTTTAATCCAAAAGTTAGATAGAAGTGCGGTCATAAAACGAAACGTTTTGTGGCCGTTTTTATTTATAAGAGAAAACAGAACTAATGCTAATTTGACTGATTTAAAAAAGGACTTTAAGAAAAGTGGTGGGCGATACCGGTCTCGAACCAGTGACCCCCTCCTTGTAAGGGAGGTGCTCTCCCAACTGAGCTAATCGCCCGATGCACCTGAAAAGATATTCGGATTTATTTAAACACTAAAATTAAGTGGTGGGCGATACCGGTCTCGAACCAGTGACCCCCTCCTTGTAAGGGAGGTGCTCTCCCAACTGAGCTAATCGCCCACATAAGAAAAGCGTTTAAATAATGGGAAAGTTTGAGCGGAAAGAACACTTTAGAAAAGTGGTGGGCGATACCGGTCTCGAACCAGTGACCCCCTCCTTGTAAGGGAGGTGCTCTCCCAACTGAGCTAATCGCCCGCTTGGTCAAACTTTTACAACATTAAAGCCAACTTTGGAAAAAGTGGTGGGCGATACCGGTCTCGAACCAGTGACCCCCTCCTTGTAAGGGAGGTGCTCTCCCAACTGAGCTAATCGCCCTTAATGTTGTGGATTGGCATTATAAGTATAATGAGATTTCAGTCAATATATTTTTATGAAAAAGCGTCTAGTTGTTGCAAAAATAGGCATAAAATCAGATTTTTTATTTAGAACTCACGCAAGTCGTAGTAAAATAAAGGTAATTTTTGTAAATGAATAGGTTATTAAGAAAATGAAAATTGATCCTCCTTTTGAATTAGATCCGAATGTCAAAGTACGTACGCGTTTTGCTCCAAGTCCAACAGGTTATTTGCACGTAGGCGGCGCACGTACAGCCCTTTATTCTTGGTTATTTGCAAAACATAATAACGGTGAGTTTGTATTACGTATTGAAGATACCGATTTAGAGCGTTCTACACCGGAAGCAACAGCGGCAATCATTGAAGGGATGGAGTGGTTAAACCTTGCTTGGGAACATGGTCCTTATTATCAAACCAAACGCTTTGATCGTTACAATCAAGTGATTGATGAAATGATTGAGCAAGGCTTAGCTTATCGTTGTTATTGCTCTAAAGAACGCTTAGAAGAATTACGCCATACACAAGAGCAAAACAAAGAAAAACCACGTTATGACCGTCATTGTTTACATGATCACAATCATGCAGCCGATGAGCCACACGTAGTACGTTTTAAAAACCCAACAGAAGGTTCAGTCGTGTTTGATGATGCGGTGCGTGGTCGTATTGAAATCAGCAACAGCGAATTAGATGATTTAATTATTCGTCGTACCGACGGTTCACCAACCTACAACTTCTGTGTGGTGGTAGATGACTGGGATATGGGTATTACTCACGTTGTGCGTGGTGAAGACCACATTAACAACACCCCGCGTCAAATTAATATCTTAAAAGCGTTAGGCGCACCAATTCCAGTATATGCGCACGTTTCCATGATTAATGGTGATGATGGCCAAAAACTATCCAAACGTCATGGTGCGGTAAGTGTGATGCAATATCGTGATGACGGTTATTTACCAGAAGCCTTAATCAACTATCTTGTTCGTTTAGGTTGGGGTCATGGTGACCAAGAGATCTTTACGCGTGAAGAAATGATTAAATACTTCGAATTAGATCATGTGAGTAAATCAGCAAGTGCATTTAACACGGAAAAATTATTGTGGTTAAATCACCATTACATTCGTGAATTACCACCTGAATATGTGGCAAAACATCTTGCATGGCATTATAAAGATCAAGGCATTGATACTTCAAATGGCCCTGCATTAACTGAAATCGTGACGATGCTTGCAGAACGTTGCAAAACTTTAAAAGAAATGGCATCAGCAAGTCGTTATTTCTTTGAAGAGTTTGAGAGTTTTGACGAAGCAGCGGTGAAGAAACACTTTAAAGCGGCGGCGATTGAACCACTTGAAAAAGTAAAAGAAAAATTGACCGCACTTTCTAGCTGGGATTTACATTCTACCCATGAAGCGATTGAACAAACCGCTGCTGAATTAGGTGTGGGTATGGGTAAAGTCGGGATGCCATTACGCGTGGCCGTAACAGGCTCAGGTCAATCACCTTCTATGGACGTGACATTAGTGGGCATTGGCCGTGAACGTGTGTTAGCGCGTATCCAACGTGCCATTGATTTTATTAAATCTCAAAACGCTTAATATTTAGGCTGATAAGCGGGATTTGATTACTTCAATATTGACAGTTTATCAGCCGAAATTTATCATAGCTTGCGTTATTTGGGGATATAGCTCAGTTGGGAGAGCGCTTGAATGGCATTCAAGAGGTCGTCGGTTCGATCCCGATTATCTCCACCAAATTCTAATTTTATATAGTATGATATAGTCCGATAAAGCCTTGATATATAGCATATCAAGGCTTTTTTGTTGTTCTAACAAGTCCGATAGAAACCAACCAAATCCACAAATTCTAGTAACACTAATAGTAACACCATGCTATGATAGGATCATATAGTGTTACTAAATTAATTATAACTTTATGATTTATAAAATAAATTTATAAAGTTTTTAGTGTTACTTCATTTTGGAGGTATCTAATGGCAAGAAGAACAACTCCCTTAACAGATACGGAGATAAAAAAAGCTAAGCCAAAAGAAAAAGAGTATAGCTTATGTGATGGTTATGGGCTTTTATTAAGAATTAAGCCTAACGGCTCTAAATTATGGCTATTTAATTATATACGACCTATTCTTGGTACAAGGACTAATTTAGGGCTAGGTACATATCCGATAGTTAGCTTAGCTGAAGCTAGAATGTTAAGAGATGACTGTCGTAAATTATTAGCTCAACAAATTGATCCTAAAAAACATAGAGAAGAACTAGAAAGAAAGCAGCTTATGGATACTCAAAGTTCCTTTGAGAAAGTTGCAGAACTTTGGAAAGAGAAAAAAAGTTCAGAAGTTGAAGAGAAAACGATCAATAAATATTGGCGAAACTTAGAGCTTCATCTTTTTCCTTTGATAGGTCGATATTCTATTAAAGAAATTAAGCCTTCTTTAGTAGTCCAAATGTTAAAGAAAGTGGAGGAAAATGGATCTCCAGATATGGTTCATAGACTATGCGGTCATCTAAATGAAATCTTAAATTTTGCGGTTAATAGTGGGTTAATTGAAAGTAATACTTGCCTAAAAATTAGCTCTACATTCAAGTCTGTTCGTCAAAGAAATAACCCTAGAGTAAGTATTGAAGAAATTCCTACCCTTATAAAATCAATACATAGTGCTAAGATTGAAAAGAAAACTCAATTATTAATCTTATTTCAATTATTAACAATGGTTCGACCTAGTGAAGCAAGTAACGCTTCATGGAGCGAATTTGATTTTGATAAAAAAGAATGGAATATTCCTGCTGAAAGAATGAAAGTGAGGTTTCTACATACAGTACCATTATCATCCCAAGTAATGGCTTTGATAGAACAGCTAAGACCAATGACGGGTCATAATAAATATTTGTTTACTCATAGAAGTGATTTAAAGAAAGCAATGAGTTCATCTACTGTTAATATGGCACTAAAAAGGATGGGTTACAAAGATAAACAGACTGCACACGGATTAAGGGGATTGGCTAGAACTTTTTTAGCAGAACAAGGCGTTCAACATGAGCATGCTGAAGCTTGTCTAGCACATAAAACAGGAAGCCAAGTTAGCCTAGCTTATAATCATGCTAATTATTTGGAGAAAAGAAGGGATATTATGCAAATGTGGGGAGATTATATTGAGAAATGTTCTCAATCTTAAATTTTTTAGGAGAAATTACCATTAAACGGAGTTGTTTTTTTTTGACCTGCCTCTATTAATAATAAAAAAAACAACTAAATTTATTTATAAATTAGTTAAAAACACTTAATGAGTATCTATCTTGATAGATATGATTACTTACCTATGTAAAAGCTACAAATACAAATTGTAGCTTTTACTATATATTAAGATCTCTTAGCTACGTTTATTTTTGAAGAAGATTATCATTATAGATCTATATAGAGAGCTAAGGCTGATGATGAGAATCATCAGCCCTTGATCTATAATTTTTATTAATTAATAGAATTCTAATAATATGGGATCTTAAAAATAGAAAATCGCTTAGATATAGAATATATAGTCAATATAATGCGAGAGACGCTTATGGCAGGAAAGATAAAAAAACACGTAGGGCAATTCATCTATCCCTAAATAATGCTGCTAGCAGTGATTTAGATAGGTTATACAGCGTTTTCTGATAGTTAAATAATTTAGATAAAATAAGTATATTATAGATAGTGTCTATTTCGATTTAAGCAAAGAAATAATCTCTTTCAATGCTGAAATCTCGCTATCTTTTTGTTCAATCACTAGATCTCTTTGTTTCAATAGCTCATCTTTATGCGAAATAGTTAGTTTTAATCGATCGATTTCTGATGTCAAATTCTCATTTGAACCGTAGTAGTTAGTATTATGATCATTCATAAAGAACAATACATTCTTATCATCATTTTTGATTAGTTCTAAAACATCAATATTAAAGATATTGGCAATTTGCTCCAATTTATGAAGATTGAGCTTAGTTTCTCCACGTTCAATTTTTGCATATAGAGTTGCTGGACATACAACGGTGTCTCCATTGACTATAACGAAGATGACCTTCATCTGGATCAGGAGTATCCCATATCCAGTAAAACTCTTCTTTGAGTTCATAGGCTTCTTTTAAAGCAGGAAGATTACCTAACCAAGTATCTAAGAGGAATGATTCACGTTCATTTAGATCGTGTTTACGCTTTAGAAGGATAAACCTTTCACGCATAAGGGTACGTCTTTCTTTTTGGCTCATATGGGCTTTCAAAGACTTTCTGACGTTATCTAAGGCTTGATTAGCCATTCTAACTACATGAAACTTATCTACGACAACTTTAGCGTGTGGAAGGATAGTGTTCACTGCGTCTTTGTAGGGCTTCCACATATCCATTGTGACGTACTCAATGTAAGTCCTGTCACTGATTTCTGAAAGACGTTGGATGACTGTTTCCTTGTTACGGTTAGGCTTGATGTCATAAATAGTCCTGCGTTCAATATTAGTCAATACAAGCCGAGGTCTACGGATAATATGTATCTCGTCTATCCCAAGCCACTTAGGAGTTTCAAACTGGTATTCACGTTCTTTGAGTGCCACATAGTCCTTAAAAACGTTCCTAATGGTTTTCTCGTCAACACCAACGCTTTCTGCGACTTCTACAAAGGTCTTAGACATGGATTGCTCTTGAATGGACTTTAAAAGCCTTTTGGTCATACTACGCTTTTCATCTACAGATATTAGGCGTTCCCAGAAGGTAGATCCGCATTCACGACACTTGTATCGTCTACGGTTCAATTGTAAGCCCACTCGCTTTAAACGAATGGGCAAATCCATAATTAGTTGATTTCTTGAACTGTGTTTGTACAACTTGTCAAAACCACATTCAGGACAACGTTCAGGTGGTCCGACTGCTTCAACTTTAAACATCATATCGGTTTCATTTTATTGTGGCGGTTCTATTGTTTTAATGTCTGGTAGGGATAATAAGTCTGACATATTATTCATCCTTTATTACTCTGCGGTGTTAAGGTATCAATTATAGATTTGATGTCGAAATCATCAGTGTTAAATTATTTTTGTGACCACAAATGCACTTAGAAAATCCCTTAAAGCATTAGCTGGTTCACTTGAATAGGGAGTTGTAAAAAAGTTCCCTTAGCCTGCACAACAAGATAATTTCGAAATATCTTTATCGAACGTAAGTGCAACTAATTTTAGCCCTTCAGCCATTGTTAAATATGGTGCTAGGGTTTCTGTTAAATCTTCTATCGTTAAGCCAAATTTAACAGCTAATGATGCTGCATAGATGACATCTCCTGCATTTTCAGATACAATATGAACCCCTAATACTTTTAGTGTTTCTGCATCTGCTACTAGTTTAAATACACCGGTTGTTTCACGGTTTACAATTGCTCTTGGAACAGCATCTAAAGGTAATACAGATGTCTTCACATCATACCCTTTCTCTTTTGCTTGTTCTTCTGTTAAACCAACCGTTGCAACCGTCGGATTCGTAAACGTAACAGCAGGAACTACCGATAAATCTATTTTTTTGTTTAATCCACCAATAGCATTATCAGTAATAATTCCACCTTCATAGGCTGCTACATATACAAATTGTGGTCCTAAAGTCACATCTCCTGCTGCATAAATCTTTTCATTACTTGTTTGACCAAAATCATTGATCAGGATTTCATTATTTTTTCCAGTTTCAACACCTGCTGCACTTAAATTTAAAGAATCCGTATTTGGTTTTCTTCCAGTGGCAACAAGTAACTGATCTGATTCAATGACTTCTCTACTGCCATTTACTGTTACGTAAACCCTTTTTATCTCTCCACTTTGTTCAACACGCTCAAAAGTTGCCCCTTTGACAAGGTTTATACCCTGTTCAATTAACGCTTTTTCAACTGACTCTGAAATCTCAGGATCATACTCCTTTAAAAGTCGCTCACTTCTTTGCATAAGCGTTATTTCTGAACCTAAATGATGAAATAGTTGTCCAAGCTCCATTCCAATGTATCCTGAACCAATTACAGTTAATCGTTTTGGTATTTTCTTTAACTCAAGAAGTGTTGTACTAGTTAAATAGTCCATTTTTTCAAGTCCTGAAATTTGGGGCAACGAAGGCGATGCACCTGTTGCAATTAAAAAGCGTTTTGCAGATAACTTTGCCCCATTGACCTCAACCGTACTAGCATCAACGAATTTTGCTTCACCTTTAATTAAATCAAAATTATATTCATCAATTAAATCCATATATTTTTGATTCCGAAGTTCGCTCACCAATTTATCCTTTTGCGTGATTAAACTAGCTAAATCCACTTCTCCAGCGGATGTTTGTAAACCTATAAACGGATTGTCTTTTGATAAATGATTGATTTCCCCTGCCCTAAGAAGAGTTTTTGACGGAACACAGCCAATATTCACACAGGTTCCCCCAACCGTTCCACGCTCAATCATTCCAACTTTTGCACCGTATTCTATAGCTTTAATTGCCGAAGAAAAGGCAGCAGCACCAGAACCAATAATAAGAAGGTCATAATTGTCTTCATTAATTAACGCCACGTTTTCTAGTGATGATACTTCTTCAATTTCTCCGGCTTGGTAATTTGCTTCATCAATCGCCTTTATTGCACTTTCAACCTCAATATCATCGGGCAGTTCAAATACTGCTTCACCACGACGATAACTAGACTCAATATTTTTAGCACCTATCTTTTCAAGTGCTGATTCTACGTGTTTTTCACAACCCGTACAGGTCATTCCTGAAATGTTTACCTTAAATTTATTCATAAAAAAGCTCCTTTCGTTAATTAATCTCTCATGTTAATGTTTCTATTATTGGACACGAATGTAATTGCTTTTCAGCTGGACATCGTTGTTTTAAGTCGTCTAACATAGTTTCAATTCGTTTTAAATCCTCTATTTGTTTTTGCACTTCCTTTTGTTTTTTAGAAACAAATTCGAACATATCTTGACAACGAACTTCATCTTTATCTACAACAGCAAGTAATTTATAAATCTCGCTTAAAGAGAAACCAAGTTCCTGTATTCGTTTAATAAACCCAACACGCTTAACGTCATCATATGAATATATCCGATAACCAGCTTCCGTTCGGTGAGGTTCTTGTAATAAATTTTTTCGCTCGTAATATCTGATCGTTTCTTTATTAACTCCACATTTATCTGCAAACTCACTAATGCGATAAATCATCTTATTTCACCCCCTGAATATTATAAACCATGTACCATAGTACACGGTCAAGTAAATTGGACTATTTTATTTTTTTCCCAAAGTATCACTCGTATGTGATTGATACTTTTATATAATACTATTGATTATCCTAACATCCCACCAGAAAATCCAATTTAAACACCAGTTGTTTTTAAACTATTAAGAAAGTAATTCCATTATATATTCCGAAGACCCAAAAAAAGAAATAATGCTAAAAAATGCATTTAATGAATTTTCATTAAAAATGGATAAAAGAGAAAAAGAACAGTTATCTGAATTAGAAAATAAATATTCTAGTAAAAAGAACAGTCTTTCTTCAGATAAAAATAAAGCTATTTCTGATTCAGAACAAAAATTACTAGAAAATGAAAATCATTATAAAAGAATGTCTAGCCAAATCGAATTAGATGCTAAAAACTATAAAAGAGCAGGAGCAAGTGATAAAGAAGTGTCTGAGTCTTTAGAACGTAACAAAAAGGAACTTTCTAATAATTACAATCATCATAAAAATAGATTCAATCAAGAAAGGGATGATAAGGTTAAGAATATTGAAGATAATCTTAGGATTTTAGAAGAATCTTACCCTCAAGATATTAATAGAGTAAAAATTTATTATCAACAAGAAAGGGATAAATATTTATCTGAAACTAAAGAACAGTTAGATAAAATGGTTAGAGAACATGAACAAGCAATAGAAGTTTATAGAAATCAATATAACAGTGGCATAAAAGCACCTATACGTTATAAAATTGAAAGTAGTGATAATGGAAAAGATTTTTATGTAACTATTCAATAAAAAATAAAGCCTAATAGATTAACTCCCTATTAGGCTTTTATTTTATAAAGTTAAATTTATATTAAGGTATTCCATGAGAGCATTTTGAAGTGGTATAACATCTCTCCTAGATTTAAATTTATGATCAACAATATCATTTAATTCTTTAAGGCTGGTTTTAATTTCCATAATTTCATTTTTTAAATCTAAAATATTCATTTTACGAATGAAGCTTTTTACTTTTTTTAGTGTATTCTTATTCAATTCATTTTCCATTATATTTAATATTCTTCTCATTTTAACCATTCTTTTAAAATCATTATCTTCTATATTCAATATACTATTAATACTTTCTTCAAATGAATCGTATCCATCCAATAATTTCTCATTATAATTGTAAAAAAATGCGATAGATACTGACTTTCCTATTCTTGCTTGAGTTCTAAAAATTGCTTGAACTATTTCTGATTTTACTAGATCTTTAGATTCTATTTTAGTATTTAATACTTCAGAAAGTCTCTCTGCATGAAATGAATTATTAAACCACTCACCAAAAAATATTATTGAATCATATTTTATATACTCATTTGTAGCTCTACACTTTCCTGAATTATAATGAATAACCTCATATTTATCTCGCAAATCTTTACTAATATTTTCTTTAATGAAGTTAGGTAGATTCTCTATATGAAATGTATTATTCCATGTAATAACAAGATGTTTATTTCCATTATTCATAGAAATATATTTCTCAAGTTTTCTTATGTCTTCAACAATATCTTTTTTATGTTTCTCATTACTTTTTCTTGTCCTTCGTGTTGATAACAATGTATCATAATAAATATTATTATTTATAACTACTTTACTTTGATTATATCTTTCTATATTCCAATTATTACTACCTTCAAATAAAAATTCTGCTGTGGCATCTAAAATAATTAATTTTGTATCTTCATCTATAAAGTCATTAATATCTTGGTGTATGATAATATCTGATGATATATCTGTATTAGATAGATCTCCTAAAGATACTATAAGTTTATTGAATAGCCAGCTAACTCTTTCATGATATAGTTTTTCATTTTTTATATCAGGTAAATCATTAAATAATTCATTAAATATATTTTTGTCAAAATTTATTATATTCTTAATTGTCTCCTTATTTAGCCTTATCTCTTTTCCGTATATCAACTCTCTCTTATAAAGTTCTACTAATAATTTCTCATGTTTTACTACTATATCCGTATAAGGGGTCTGGAATTCATCAAAGATAACTAATTCTCTCTTTGTTATCTCTTTCTTTATGGGATCATCATAGTTAATAAATATATTGCTTGATTCATATAAAGCCCTCCAGTTATTAGTTACTACTATTCTATATTTTGACAAAGCATAAATATTACATTCTAATTCTTTTAATGTATCGCTTCCTTTATAAATTCCACAAATGGACTGTTTAGGATTTAATGCTTTAACATCAAATACAAGCCTTTTAATTTCTTCATTTGTTTTTACAATAATCAAAGTAGACTTATCAGTATTAGCACAAAGAACCTTTAAATTTGTGGTTTTCCCTGAGCCGCAACCCCAAGCTAAGACTTGCCTATTTGAATAGCTATCTATGCTATTCTTAAGTTTGTAACTGCTATCATCTACTTTATCTAGTAAATAGTTACGCCTAGAAAGTAGATAGTTATTATCATCTACATTGTAATCAATCTCATTATTTTTTAATCTCCATCCCTTCCATTTATCTGGAAAACTTACATTTTCTTTCTTCATAATAATCTCCATAAAAAAGCCACTAAATAGTGGCTTGGATTTAAATTTTTAGCATATAGATATTATCTATTTCAGTTCTTTTTAAATAATCTACTTTTATCAATTCATTTATAGCTTTAATGAATAAATCTCTTTTTAAGTTAAAAACAGATTCCGAGTTGAAAGTAGTTAACGTTATTTCTTTATTTTCATTTTTACTTTTTATGATTAATGTGTATAAGACATTTCTAGCATTGCTAGTTAACTTCTTAAAACGTTTCTCTAATGGCAATTTCCTATTAATAATTGAAAAAATCTTATCATCTACTGTTTTAAGCATAGATCACCTCATTTAGGTTTTTAATGTTGTTTAAGTACCGATTTACATCAGATTCAAAGTAGCCTACGGAGTTAGCTCCTAGGCTAACTTTTTTGGGAAAATTAGGCTTATAATAAGCAGAACTTTTATCCTGCCAAGTGTAGAATGTACTTTTAGATATTCCTAATATCGTTAAAAATTCTTTTACCCTGATTATTCTATCCATGGTAAAACCCCTATATATAAAAAGGGTATTACTCTTTAGTTAGTAATACCCTTATATTATTGCGTTTAAAAAAATGATCTGTAATATCACTTTTGATAAGGCGTATAGCCTCTATTTCATATATTAATAAGAAATCCTTACTGTTGTATGGTCTAACTAAAATCAACTTGAGACCATCCTATACTTCCTCCAGATTGCTTGCAAGCATTTTTTGAACAAATTTTCTGCTTTCCAACATAGGAAACTTATCTTATTCATTCTCATATATAACTAATGTTTTCATTAAGAAAATTTTTAAAAATTTCTGTCTAAAAAATAGTCGAATAATACTATTTTACTTTTTTAGATATTTTCCTATTGTTGTGCTACCATTAACTCACAAGGTAGCATACCAGTGCTTTAATTATTATAGATAATCTATCACTTCATTTTTTAGTAACACCAATAGTAACACTGAACACAAACCCAACAAATAAAGTTATTATAAATCAAAGTCTTATATTGCTAGTTCAAGTGAGATTATCCCCAAATTTAAAACCTTGAAACTGGAAGCCGGTTTCAAGGTTTTTTTCTTTATGAGGAATCTACATTTCTTTTAGATAATTCAAGCCCAATCCATTCATTTGTCCCATAATCCAACTTTGTTTTTTACGAACTAATGCACTAGGCTTATTCACTTTATAGATGATAGGATTCGGTAAAACCGCAGCGAGTAATGCCGCTTCTGATTGCGTTAAATTCTTCGCCGATTTTTTGAAATAATAGCGACTAGCTGCTTCTACGCCAAAGATGCCATTACCAAATTCTGCGATATTTAAATACACTTCTAAAATCCGTTCTTTGGACCAAAAGATTTCCATTAATGCCGTTGTGGGAACTTCTAACCCTTTACGAAACCAACTTTGTCCATGCCAGAGAACGAGGTTTTTCGCAGTTTGCTGTGAAATTGTTGAAGCACCTCGGGTTCGGCGAGATTTTTCATTGAATTTAAAAGCCTTTTGAATTGCCTCAAAATCAAAGCCCCAGTGGTGGGGGAATTTTTGATCTTCAGCGGCAATCACCGCAAGCTGCATATTCGGTGAGATTTCATCAAGACTCACCCAATCATATTTGATTGAATAGCTAAAATCTAACTGTAATAAGTGCCCGATTTTTTGCTGTACCATATAGGCAGAGAAGGGAACAGGGATAAAGCGAAAACAAATGAAAAACGCCAGGATTGCGAGAGAGAAACGCCACGCAACCCGTTGCCAATTTTTTTTCCACCAAGAGGGTCGAAAAAGAGGTAAAAGTGCGGTTAGAATTCGCTTAGTTTTTTGTAGCTTGCTCATCGAGTTGGCTTTTTACCCAGTTTATAAAATCCGGATCCATTGTTTTGAGCATATTAGAACCACGCGTAATGGTTGCTGCACTGGTATTGAGATTCTGTTGAATCTCTCGTTGGGAGAGATTTTTATCTAATAACTGTGCCACGATTTGTAAACGCAAACCCACTGCATCGCGCTCATCAGGCGTGAGCAGAAGCGTTAAGAAATCTTGTGCTTTCCCTTGTTCAAATGCGGTTTGCAAGGTTGTGAGGAAAGCATTCCATTGTTCTAAATTGCGACTAATATACATATCAACAATCCTATACTATTAAACTAGTGCGACTAGTATAGCCGATCGTATTCCTCTTTGCTAAAGGTTTGTAATTTTTCTTTGTTTTGTAGGTTTTGATAGTAAAAATCGTAAGTTAATACGTTTTGAACATAACCTCGAGTTTCAAAGAACGGAATGGATGCGATAAATTCATCCATAGCCAATTTGCCATTTGATCTCGCAAGCCATTTTTCTACACGGCTTGCTCCCGCATTATAGGCAGAGGCGATCAAAATGCGATTATTTGGATATTTGGCATTCAGCTCATTTAAGTGAGCCGTACCGAGTAAAATATTATTAAGCGGTTTGAATAAATCTAACTCACCGTTATAAGGAAGTTGCTGATTTTCTGCCGTTTTTTGCGCAGTACTCAGTAATAACTGCATTAATCCTCGAGCATTTGCGGAAGATTGTGCCATTGGATTCCAAGCACTTTCTTGGCGAGCAATTGCCATGGCGAAGGTTTTGGTGACACGATTATCCACAATGGCTTGAGGTTCTGTTCCGCTGAGATTCACGTTACTGAGGGCAATATCAAAATATTGACTGTAAGCATTTGGTAAGCGTAAGTCGATATAATCCCAAGCTTTTGCAATAATCGAGCCATCTACGCCCAATTCAAACCAATTTTGTTCATTTGCATATTGGCTTAATGCAAGTTGTTTCTCTTGCGGTAGTTTTTCTAATAGAGAACGCCAGCGTTGTTTGGCTGCACCTAATCGATCTAATTGACGTAGTTCTGCAATCTCAGCTAATTCAGTTGCATACTTCTCTTGGATATTGGACTCTTGAGGAATTTTAGGCATTTCCAGTTTGTAGGAATGACCTAATTTGACGGCTGCTAACATTGGATAAAACCCACGTTCTCTCGATAAAGCTTCTAATCGTTGTTTCGCATCTTTATCGGATGCTTGAGCAGCTATTTTAGCCATCCAATAACGCCATTCTTGTTTTTGTTTTGCTTCATCTGAAAGTGCATTTAACCAGGCGAGTAAATCTGTTTGTTGCCAAATAGCCGTACGTAAACGACGTTCAATGAGGTTATCTGCATTGAGTTTAAGAATTTCCTGATCGCGCCATTGCACAAAATTAGGACTTTCATTATCAAAGAAACGGCTAATAAAGGCGATTTTCCAATCACGTAATTCAGTTTCGTTTAATTGCCAAGTCTTCGCCCATTGCTCGTAAGGGGTGAAGGTTGGCTCATTCATATTTTCCGGAATAGTTCGCAAATAACGAGAAAAACCTAGCACTACGGCAAATCTATGGATAATTTTATTCGTATTACCATCAATTAATGGCAATGACTCAGCGAGTGTTTTCAAATTAGCTGGATTTTTTAAGAGATCCAAATAAAGAGCCAAATCGATATTTACCTGAGCATTTTCTTTCGCACCATCAACTTTTTCTAATTCTTTAGCGAGTATTTCGAGACCTTTCGCGTCATTCTTACTAAAAAGCATTTCCGCTTTTTGATAGATCTTCTCTTCAGTGCGTCCACCTTGTGAATACCAAGCCGCCCATAGCTGAGCATCATTAGGAAGCTCAGCGTTGTTGAGCCAAAGTTGTTCATACTCAGATAAAATAGCCGATTTATTTTTGTCATTTGATTGGTTTTCTGCTGTTTGAGTGGTATTGGCTGCTTCTATTTGATATTTAGCCGAGAGCACGGCAATTTGTGTTTCCAAATTATTTGGCGTGAATTTAGCGAGCGCTTGAGTATCTTCAGCATTGATTAATAACGTAAAAATGCTTTGTTCTAATTTTCCGCGTAGAAAATGAGAGGAATGTTGCTGAATAAATTGTTCAATGTCTGTTCGTAATGCATTTACTTCTTCACGAGGCGTATCGCGATTAACGGTTTTTACACGTGCATCTAAATAAGCCGCCATAGCATCAGTTTGCAATGGATAGCCTTTTAAGGAATCAATTAAACCTAGGAATAATTTGGCATTATCAGAAACATGATTATTTTTGACCGCACTTTTTAGGAGCGATTCTAATTGCAGAAAAGTCGCACGTTGTTCAATCAGCTTTAATTCATGAGCATGCTGTTGTTGTGCCCATTTTGCTTGTTCTTCTGCAAGATTAATTTGTGGCGTAGTTTCAGTTTTGCTTTTATGAGCATGTTGATTGGCCAAAGCAGAACCTGAAAGTGCGGTTAAAATAAATAATGAAATTGTTGTGTGTTTAAGTGCTCGCATAGGAGATTCCATATAAAGAGAAAGACGGATATTTAGATCCGTCTTTGAGTGTAGAGTTCGTTTTATTTAGAAAACTTTTTTGAATGGCTTCACAATCACATCCCCATAAACACCCGCTTCTACGTAAGGATCTTGTGCAGCCCAGTCTTTTGCTGCCGACAGGCTTTCAAATTGAGCAATCACTGTCGAGCCGGTAAAGCCAGCTTCGCCTGGATTTTCATCATCAATGGCTGGATTGGGGCCTGCTGTTAATAAGCGCCCTTCTGCTTGTAATTGTTTTAAACGAGCAAGATGTTGTTCACGTACATCAAGACGTTTTTCTAAGGTGCCGGGAATGTCTTGGGCAAAAATTACATAGTACATAGCTTCTCCCGTTAGCAACTTAAGTGTAATTCTTCAATCGTTTTTAAGGCTTGCTCTAATTCATGGTTACCTTCACGCGGAATACTGCGAGATTTTCCATCCGCATCGACTGCAACGAAGGTAAATACCGCATCGGTGACACAATAGCGTTCACCAATGGGTTCGCTAGAGACTTTTTTCACCCAGACTTCTACTTTAATTTTAATAGAAGAACGACCCACTTTAAGACATTGTCCGTAGCAGCAAACCACATCCCCTACCGAGATAGGTTTAATGAAGTTCATACTTTCAACTGCAACGGTGACGACACGGCCGTGGGCAATTTCTTTCGCTAAGATCGCGCCGCCCATATCCATTTGTGACATAATCCAGCCACCAAAAATATCGCCGTTTGCATTGGTATCTGAAGGCATAGCTAAGGTGCGTAGTAATAATACGCCTTTAGATTGACGACCGTTTTTATCAGTAAGATTTGTAACCATTATTTATCCTCATCATTCTTTTGATCATCTTTAGGTAAGTAACGGTAAATATAAGCACCGCTGACGATTGTTGCAACAAAGGTCATACCAAGTAAACCGAAAGATTTAAAATCAACCCAAGCATCTTCAGACATATTTTGACTGATATAAATATTTACAAGCATACACAGAATGAAAAATCCTGCCCAGCCTACATTTAATTTGTTCCACACATTATCCGGTAATTGGATTTCTTTGCCTAATAACTTTTTCACCAATGGCGTATTGAATTGGAATTGTGCAACCAATAAAACAATGGCGAAGAGGGCATTAATAATGGTGACCTTCCATTGTAAATATTTGATTTCATTGAAGTAAGCGGTGAGTAAACCAAAAAAGACGACAGCAATTGCCATGATTTTTTGTTGTTTCTCAATCACGCCATATTTCAGTTTTAATACAACCATCTGAATGATGGTCGCAATTACTAAGACAATAGCTGCCTCACGCACCCCAAACATTTTGTAAGTGATGAAAAAGAGAACAAGCGGAATAAATTCAAGAAGTTGCTTCATATTATGCCTTCATAAATAAACTGTAAAAACGGTAAGTAAATACCAAAATAAATATTTGAAATAATGCTACCAAAATGCCAAAAATCACACTTAGAAATGATGTACCTAGGATTGCACCAACACTATTCACTAATAAAGGTAGAAGTAAATAAGTGATCAAAGCATAAATAATCAATATGCCATTACGTTTAACACCCGCACGCCACACTTGTAAAGCAGTTTGTCCTATAGATTGATTGGATGCAATGTAATGCACAGGCGATAAGCATAGGCGAACAAAGAAAAATAAACCAAATACCATTGAAACAAAGGCTAGGGGAGAGAGCGCATTTTGGCTTAAAGGAGAGAGCTCATCTTTGCTTAAAGATGAGCTCATGACATCAGCAAGGCCAAATAAAAGTGGCAAGCTCATAAAAATATCTAAAACTACCCCCCCTAAAAAACGACGCAATGTCAGCATGAGACCTTGATTAATCGGATTTTGATTTTGCTGACTAATATGATGAATAGTTGCAATACCGAAGGTTGCAATAAAAGACATCAACAATTGTTGAAATACAAAAGATCCAATCAGCGCAGTTGGCTCCACTTTGCTCAATGCATTAATAATATCCTGTTGCGATGGATTAGGATTATTACCCAAACTCGGCATTGGGACACTGACTAATGCATTGATAAATTGTGATGCAATGAAAACCCCAACGAAAAGCAGCACGGTTTTTCGCTGATTACGCATAAAGTTGAGGCTATCTTGAAAAATCTGAGTAAAGTTAATTTGCATACTATATCCCACAATAATAAAATCCCGATTATACAGGGTTTATTGTTTTTTTCATAAAATCAGGTTGTTTAATGGTGATTTAAGTCACTCTTTTCAAGAGCGTATATCGCTTTACTCATTAGCGTAACCATTCTGTGGCAACGGTTTGCTGTCTAAATAGGCTTGATTTTCAATGAGTTTTAATCGATCTTCGACAAACCATTTAATCACTAAAGGATAAATGTGATATTCCTGTTCACGAGTTCGAAGCTCAATCTCCTCGACAGTATCGCCAGGAAAAATAGGCACTTTGGCTTGTAATACAATGGCACCACCATCGATCTCTTCATTGACAAAATGCACAGTTGTGCCGTGTTCGCTGTCGCCATTCTCAAGCGCTCTTTGATAAGTATGTAATCCTGGATATTTTGGCAGAAGGGAAGGGTGAATATTTAAAATTTTCCCCGTAAAACGTTGTGTGAATGGTTTGGTTAAGATTTTCATGTAACCGGCTAACACAATGAGATCAACATTGAGATCCTCTAAATAATCACCGATAGCCTTATCCATATTGAGATTGGACGTAAAATCTTGACGTAAAAAAACGCGGCTAGGAATGCCCGCACTTTCAGCACGTTCTAAGCCAAATGAATCGATTTTATTACTGATGACAGTCACAATCTTTCCTAGGATAAAACCAGTTTGACAAGCCTCAATTATCGCTTGAAGATTCGATCCTTGACCTGAAATCAGGACGGCAATTTTTTTCATATTATTCAACATAAAAGAAGGGCGAACCTTTCATTCTGAAATTTTCGCCCGTAAATGGAAAAGTGAAATTATTTAATGATAACTTGTGGTTCGTCATCTGTCGCACTTTCGATATGACCGATTAACCAGGCATTTTCACCTGATTGTTTTAAAATCGCTAAAGCGGTTTCCACTTGCGATTGTGGTAATGCAATCACCATGCCCACGCCACAGTTAAATGTGCGGTACATTTCATAGGTTTCAATGTTGCCTTTTTCTTGTAACCATTTGAACACAGGTTGCCATTCCCAACTGCTTTCATCAATGACAGCTTTGGTATTTTTTGGTAATACACGAGGGATATTTTCCCAGAAACCGCCACCCGTTAAGTGTGCGATAGCATGGACTTCCGTTTGTTTGATTAACGCGAGAACAGATTTTACATAGATTTTTGTCGGCGCAAGCACTTGTTCACTTAATGGACGACCATCTAATTGCTCAGTGGCTGGGTTGACGCCAGCAACATCAATGACTTTACGAATTAAAGAATAACCATTTGAATGTGGACCACTTGAACCAAGTGCAATTAAGGCATCTCCCACTTTAACTTGGCTACCATCAATGATTTCTGATTTTTCAACAACACCTACACAGAAGCCTGCAAGGTCATAATCACCAGCGTGATACATACCTGGCATTTCAGCGGTTTCGCCACCCACTAATGCACAACCAGATTGTACACAGCCTTCAGCGATGCCTTTGACCACATCTGAAGCTACATCCACATCAAGTTTTCCTGTCGCGTAATAGTCTAAGAAGAATAAGGGTTCGGCACCTTGCACGACTAAATCGTTAACACACATTGCAACCAAATCAATACCGATGGTATCGTGTTTTTTTAAGTCAATGGCTAAACGTAATTTGGTGCCCACGCCGTCTGTACCAGAAACGAGGATAGGTTCTTTATATTTGCCCGGAATAGCACATAATGCACCAAAGCCGCCTAATCCGCCGATGACTTCAGGACGGGTGGTTCGTTTCACGTGTGGTTTAATACGTTCAACTAATTCATTACCGGCATTAATATCCACGCCTGCATCTTTATAACTTAATGATGGTTTGCTCACAATGTATCCTATATTTTTAGGTTAAATGATAAAACAGCGTGATTGTATCAGATTAAGCAAACGTTTGCGATAGTGATTTAATTGGGTTTTAACTAAAAAAATAACCGCACTTTATTTTGCATGATAAAGTGCGGTTATTTTTTAATGTGTTTTTAGCGATTCGCTAATTCAAAAATCATCGCTTCAGCTTGGCAGCTAAATGTAAAGCGAGCCATTAAATTTGCACCATTTTCAGTTTCGGTAATTTCACTTTTAATTTCGCAAGGATCGCTTTCTGTTTTGCGAGCTTTCTCAATGAAACGATTAAGTGCTGCTTCAGCTTCGGCTTTATTCGCATAGGTTTGATGAATATCAACAGAACAATCTGAACCGTCAATAATCGTCCCCACATCAACACAACTACAAGTGAGAGATTCTTCTGCTTTGCATGTTACTGTCATAGGATTTCCTTATTTAAAATTAAGATTGGGCATATTCTAGCATTTTTGAAACGCTCTGCCAAAGTAGCCGCATTTTTTTAATTTAAATATCATTTATTTATCACTGGTCGGAACACTTAAAAATTAATCTAAAATAATTTGCACTCCATTTATTGGAGTTTTAGAATCTCGCGACTTTTTTCATTATTATTAATAACAAAAGGTTCCAAATGACAAAGTTTAATAAAACGCTATTAGCAATGACCACATTGTTAGCAGCAAGCGGTGCAAATGCAGCCGCATTCCAATTAGCGGAAGTTTCTACATCAGGTCTTGGTCGTGCTTATGCGGGTGAAGCAGCAATTGCTGATAATGCTGCAGTGGTTGCAACTAACCCTGCATTAATGAGCTTATTCAAAAGCAATCAATTCTCTGTGGGTGGCGTTTATGTAGATTCTAAAATTCATATGAGTGGTCCAGTTACCGTTAATGCATTAGGTCGTACTGTTGCGGTAGGTTCTGCAGATCATAACAGTGTTGTTCCAGGTTCATTGATTCCGAATATGTATTTTGTGGCACCAATTAATGACAAATTTGCCATTGGTGGTGGTATGAATGTGAATTTTGGATTAAAAAGTGAATATGAATCAGATTACAATGCGGGGGTATTCGGCGGTAAAACGGATTTAAGTGCGATTAACCTAAATTTAAGTGGTTCATATCGTGTTTCTCAAGGTTTAACTGCTGGTGTGGGTTTAAATGCAGTTTATGCTAAAGCAGAAGTGGAACGTCACGCGGGTATTTTAAGTGATGCAGTAAAAAATGTTGCACCATTAGTTCCTTCGCTCGTGAAAGCAGGGCAAATCCCAGCAAGTGCAGCTGCTTCTTTAGCTAGATTACAAGGTGTGAATAAAGATACTACATTAACACATTTACAAGGCTCTGCTTGGGGATTTGGTTGGAACGCTGGTTTAGCCTATGAGTTTAATGAGCGCAACCGAGTTGGTTTAGCCTATCACTCAAAAGTCGATATTGATTTTGAAGATTCTAATGCGGTGAGTGCGAGCCGTACACTTCGTGGCCAAGGCCCTGCAAAAGGTGGATTAACACTACATTTACCAGATTATTTAGAATTATCTGGTTTCCACCAAGTTACAGATAAATTAGCATTACACTATAGCTACAAATTTACACACTGGAGTCGTTTCAAAGAGTTACACGCAACGTTTAATGACGGTGAAGTGGCTTTTCATAAAGATGAGAAATATCGTAGCAACTCTCGTTATGCATTAGGTGCAACCTATGACGTGAATGATAAATTAACAGTTCGCGCAGGTATTGCTTATGATGAAGCAGCTGCGCCAACTGAACATGCAAGTGCATCTATTCCAGATACTGATCGTATGTGGTATAGCGTAGGGGCAACTTATAAATTTACCCCGAATCTTTCTATTGATGCGGGCTTTGCTCACTTACGTGGTAAAAAACTTAACTTTACCGAGAAACAATCAATTGGCAACTTAGCGACTGTTACAGCAAACTATACGTCTAAAGCAAGTGCTAACCTTTACGGTTTAAACCTAAACTACAGTTTCTAATTTGTTAAAAATTTAGCATAATACGCAGCACACCGAATGTATGTTCGGTGTGCTTTTTTCTTATATCAATCCATAAAAACGAGAGAAAAATGACCGCACTTTTTTATGCTTATATGGATTCACCAATTGGTCGATTATTAATGCTTTCTGATGGTGAACATCTTACAAATTTAGATTGTGAGTTAGAACAAACCACGCCAAATCCAAATTGGATTTTACGAGAAGATTTACCGCTTTTTGAAAAAGTGCAGTGTTCTTTAAGGCGTTATTTTAATGGCGAGCCAGAAAGTTTCTCCGATATTCCTTTATCGCCTAAAGGTACCGCATTTCAACAAGCAATTTGGGCAGCATTGCGTCAAATTCCTTATGGTAAAACAGCCAGTTATGGTGGTTTAGCAGAAAGCATTAATAACCCTAAGGCTGTGCGAGCTGTTGGCGGTGCGGTAGGGAGTAACCCCATTAGCATTATTATTCCATGTCATCGTGTATTAGGGAAAAAATGTGAAATCACCGGTTTTGGTGGTGGATTGCCGGCAAAACGCTTTTTATTGAAACTAGAAAATATTCCTTACATCGACAAAGGCGTAGAATACGTTAAACCAAAATTATTGAAGAAATACCACGAATGATCCCACAAACCGAACAAGCCTTATTAGAAAAAGCCCAATCTATTGCGGGGTTAACCTTTGGTGAACTTGCAGATGAGTTAAATATTCCCGTTCCACCAGATTTAAAACGCGATAAAGGTTGGGTCGGAATGTTGCTTGAAACCGCATTAGGAGCGACTGCTGGTAGTAAAGCAGAGCAGGACTTTTCCCATTTAGGCATCGAATTAAAAACCTTACCCATCAATGCCGAAGGTTTTCCGTTGGAAACCACGTTTGTGAGTCTTGCCCCCTTGGTGCAAAATTCAGGGGTAAATTGGGAAAATTCACACGTTCGTCATAAATTATCGAAAGTTTTGTGGATTCCCATTGAAGGCAGCCGAGGCATTCCTTTGCGTGAGCGCCATATTGGCCAACCTATCTTATGGCAACCTTCGACTGAACAAGAACATCAATTACGCCAAGATTGGGAAGAGTTGATGGATTATATTGTGCTCGGGAAGTTAGATCAGGTTACGGCGCGTATTGGTGAAGTTATGCAGCTGCGTCCAAAAGGTGCAAACAGTAAAGCCATTACGAAAGGCATTGGTAAAAATGGAGAAGTGATTGATACCTTGCCGTTGGGGTTTTATTTACGGAAAGAATTTACGGCAGGCATTTTAAACGCTTTTCTTAATCATAAAAATGGGTGAATCATCACCCATTTTTTTATTTCTCTAAGTTTTGAAAAACACGGAAAAAACCCACCGCACTTTGTAAAGTCTCACCATAAAAAATGAGGGGGATACAATTTCGTTGCCAAGGCGGAACGCCGAGCTCTTGCCAAATTTTTTTCATGGTTTCGGCAGGGCGATTATGTTGTCGTTTTACTTTGCCAGTATAAGCAAATCGTATTTGAATCGGCTCTTGTGTATCAGCAAGTTGAACCTGTTTTTCGTTCCAATTGACTAAAATGCCTGTCGCATTGTGGGTTGCATAAATTGTTCCAAGATTATCAGGCAAGGCAATCTGTTGATTTAACGGCATATCAAGACAAGTTTGCGACAAATCAGCGAATTTTCCTGTTAAATAGAGACATTGCTGATAACGGCGAATAATATGCTCCCCAAGTTGAAATTGTGGGGATGCATCCGCTTTAGCCTGAATAACATCATCAATAATATGCATTAATTGAACCTGCGTTGGCATGGCAATCTGATTTTTAGCCAACCACATGCGCAAAAGTGCGGTTTGTTTTTGCAGTGAATAGTCTAGAAAGTTTAGGAGCAAAAACTGTTTTTGATCCTCAAGAATGTGCTGTTCAAAGCAATCTTGTAACAATTCATTAATCAGTTGATGTTGCTCAAAACAATGTTGTGCGGCACGCTGAACAGCATGATCAAAATGCCCCCAGCGTTGGCGTAATTCAGGCAAAATTTGGTTACGTAAGAAATTGCGATCGTAATGATTATCTTGATTGCTTTCGTCTTCGACCCAAGACAGATTTTCTTGTTGAACATAATTTTCTAATTCATTACGGCTAAAAGAAAGGAGTGGGCGCAGAATTGACATCCCGAACAATTGACTTTCTTTTTGCATGGCACCTAAACCTTGCAATCCTGCTCCGCGTTTTAGCGCCAGGAAAAAAGTCTCAGTTTGATCATTTAAATGATGTGCAGTGACTAGATATTCATTTGGTTGAATATGTGTTGAAATAGCTTGATAGCGAGCTTCTCTTGCGCCCGCTTCAATGCCATCGTGCATTTCCACTTTGACTTTTTCAATAATAAGTGGAATGGCAAATTGCTCACAGAGTTGTTGGCAATGAGCCGTCCAAGCATCCGCATTCGGGCTTAATCCGTGATGGATATGGATAGCTCGTAGACTTAAGTGCGGTCGTTTTTCGCTGAGTTTTTTAACTAAAGAAAGCAGTGCAGTAGAATCCAAACCACCGCTAAAAGCAATGAGAAGCTTATTGGCGGTGGTTGGAATTTGAGCTTGGAATAATGAAAAAAGATCCATTAGGCAACTTTAACAGCTTTGTAGTTTGTGCTTGGATTTAAGATTTCAAAACGCGCAGCAATAGGTTGGAGTTCGTAAGATTTCAAATCAAAGGTAGTTTTCATTACGCCAGCAACAGCATTATTCATTTTTTCAAAAGCTTCAACATCATTGCCACAGTTTAAGTAATGCGCCAAGAAAGTTCCCGCAATTAAATCACCCACACCAACAGGTTCAAAGCTAAATTTATAAAGTGGACGACTTAAATGCCATACGCCTTCAGGTGTCGCCATAATAATTTCAAAGGTATTAGGATCATTCAATTTACCTGCTTTACCTAAGTGTTTAACTAACACTTTTTTCACACCTTTGGCAACTAATGCATTAGCGGCTTTGAGCACATCGTCAAAGGTGTTGATAGGGAAATCAGAAAGTGTACGAAGCTCAGAAAGGTTTGGTGTCATGATGTCTGCACGTGGAATGGCTTTTTCAATTAAGCGTTCACGTACACCATCGGCGACCACGCAGACTTTTTCGGCATTTGGCATAACAGGATCGCATAAGTAAAGTGCATTTGGATTACGCGCTTTGATTTTTTCTAAAGCATAGATAATTTTGTCAACTTGTTCAGCTGAACCTAAATAGCCAGAAAGCAATGCATCACATTCTTGCAGTTTTCCAATGGCATCTAAGCCGTTAGCAATTTCACCAATTTGTTCTTGTGGAATCACCATGCCCGTCCATTTGCCATATTGAGTATGGTTAGAGAATTGCACGGTATTGAGTGCCCATACATCTACGCCTAATAGCTGCATTGGAAAAGTGGCGGATTTATTACCGGCAAAACCATAAACCACGTGAGATTGGATTGCTAATACGTTTTTCATTTTGAGTTCTCCTTTTATATTATTTTAGGCATTGATGCTGTTTCTTGCATCCATGCAACATTTTTTTCAAAACACAAAAAAGAGCGGTTAAATTAACCGCTCTTTTTATATATTATTAACAATAGCCATAAGACATTAAACGTTCGTAACGTCTTTCTAATAAGCCATCTTTGTCGAATGTATCAAGTTCGTTGAGTTCTTCAACAAGGCATTGTTTTAAATTGCGTGCCATTTCATGATAATTACGATGCGCACCACCTAATGGTTCTGGAACGATATTATCAATTAAACCTAACTCTTTTAAACGAGTTGCGGTTAAGCCCATGACTTCGGCTGCGGTTGACGCTTTTTCTGCGCTTTTCCATAAGATAGACGCACAGCCTTCTGGTGAAATAACGGAATAAGTTGAATATTGCAACATATTTACTTTGTCGCCGACACCAATGGCTAATGCACCACCAGAACCGCCTTCACCGATTACGGTACAGATAACAGGCACTTTTAAGGTAGACATTTCACGTAAGTTACGAGCAATTGCTTCAGATTGACCACGTTCTTCCGCACCGATGCCCGGGTAAGCCCCTGGCGTGTCGATAAAGGTAATAATAGGTAAGTTAAAACGCTCAGCCATTTGCATTAAACGTAATGCTTTACGATAGCCTTCAGGTGCTGGCATACCAAAGTTACGTGTTACTTTATCTTTTACTGTACGACCTTTTTGGTGGCCGATAATCATTACCGCGCGACCATCTAAACGAGCAAGACCACCTACGATTGCTTTATCATCTGCAAAGGCACGATCGCCTGCAAGTTCTTGGAAATCAGTAAAAATATGTTCGATATAATCAAGGGTGTATGGACGATTTGGGTGACGTGCCATACGAGAAACCTGCCATGCATCAAGATTTGCAAAGGTTTTTTTGGTTAATTCATCGCTTTTCTTTTGTAAGCGTTTAATTTCATCGTGTAAATCAATTTTGTCATCAGATGCTGAACGTAGTGCTTCAATTTTGGCTTCAAGTTCAGCAATAGGTAATTCAAAATCTAAATATTCTTGGCTCATTTCTTATCCTAAAATATCGTCAAAAGTTGCCCGCACTTTATCAAGATTTAAGGTGCGGTGCAAATGGTTTTCACTGGTTGGAGCGGATTATAAATATTCCTTTTTTAGTAATGATAACAAAAACAAAAATGCGGAACAAATCACGACAGAAGGCCCCGCAGCTGTATCATAAAAGGCGGAAAGGAATAACCCGCCAACGACGGAAAGCATACTGATTAAAATCGCAATAAACACCACTTGTTCAGGTGTTTTGGCAAAACGTCTTGCTGTTGCGGCTGGAATAATTAATAGCGATGTAATAATCAGGGCCCCTACAAACTTCATACTTAATGCGATCGTCAGTGCGGTCAAAATCATTAAAATAAATCGCATTTTTTTAATGTTAATGCCTTCTACTTGGGCTAATTCAGGCGAAACTGTGGTGGAGAGTAAGGCTTGCCAGAAGTAAAGTAGAGTGCCTAATACAATGATTACGCCAGCAGCAATATAAGGTAAATCGTTAAAATTAATGGCGAGTAAATCCCCAAAAAGATAACTCATTAAATCGACTCGGACATTTTTAAGTAAGCCAACCGTAACCACGCCAAGTGAAAGACAACTGTGCGCGATAATGCCTAAAAGGGTATCCACTGAAAATTGCGTGTTACTTTCGAGCCATACCATTAATACGGCGAGAATAATCGTCAAAATTACAATGGCAACATAAGGGTTAATTTGTAGGAAAATGCCTAACGCCACACCGAGTAAGGCTGAGTGGGAAAGGGTATCACCAAAATAAGCCATTTTACGCCACACCACAAAAGCACCGAGTGGTGCGGTAATTAAGGAAAGCAGTAAGCCCGTAAGCAAGGCGGGAAATAAAATCTCAAACATGATTTTTCCTTATTGTTGGCATTCTGATGGATTGGCACTGCAACTACAAACATCACCGTGCATATTATGGTGATGGTTATGGTGGTGCGTATAAAAGCCCATATTTTGTGAGATTTGATTGCCCCAAAGACGCATAAATTTGGGATCATTGGATAGGCTTTCTGGTGTGCCGGCACAGCAAATGTGTTGATTGATGCACAACACTTCTTTACTGTCCGCCATCACGATATGCAAATCATGGGAAACCATTAAAACCGCACAGTTTAAGGTTTGTTGAGTACGATGAATCAGCTGATAAAGTTCAGCTTGACCATTAATATCCACGCCTTGAGTTGGTTCATCTAGCACCAGTAAATTGGGTTTATTTAAAATCGCACGGGCCAATAATACACGTTGCATCTCGCCACCAGAGAGTTTTTGCATATTATTTTTTCTCAGATGCGTAATAGAAAGTTGCTCAAGTGCGGTTGATATTTCTTGCGTTTTAACACCTTTTTTGAGCGCAAGAAAACGCTCAACCGTCATCGGTAAGCTGTGATCGAGGTGAATTTTTTGTGGGACATAGCCAATTCTGACATTAGCGCTATAAATTACTTCACCGGATGTTGGCGTTTGTAATTTTAATAAGGTTTTTAAGAGAGTCGATTTTCCTCCACCATTTGGGCCTACAATGGTGATAATGGAATTAGGATAAATACTGAGATTAATATCCCGCAATGCGGTCTTTTGTTCAAAGACCACATTGATATTTTTCAGTGTAATTAATGGTGTGGGTTGGGCTGGTTGAATGGCGCGAATTTGCATAATTCCCCCTTTAAAAATAGCTCACTAAAATAGCTCATTTCCTTATTTTTCTCAAGAAATTCCGACTATGCCTAATATTTAGGCATAAAATTTCGCATTTTTAGGGTAAAATGAATTTTTTTTAGAGTTTGTAGTCTGAAGAGCGAAAAGCTTTTTATTCATTTTAAAGGTATCTATTTTGCAACACGTTAAATTAGCTAGAGATCGACGGAAAAGAAAATCCCGCATAAAAGCGGCGATTTTTTTTGCTGCACTTTTGCTTATTTTAACGGGTATTTTTCTCGCCTTTAAAGATACCGCGGATTACGATCCTTCTCTGCAAAGTAATCTTGAACCAGAGATGGTGGATAACGTTCAATATCAATCCCTTACACCTGAAAAAACAGAATCTGATAAGTCGCAAACTCAAGCAGGCGAACATCCTGAAACGAAGCAGAATGCGAATACGGAAGATGCGACTTCTTACGATGATGAACTTCAAGCCAAAGATGACGAAGTAGATGAAATCAAACCGCAGTTTGATGAGCTAACTGATTTACCAAAAGATGCGCAAGATGCGCTTAGCGGTATTTTAGATGTAGCCGATCAGGCATTGCGTATTACCGATCAATTTAGTCATACGGTGGTGCGTGGCGATTCATTAAAAGATGTGTTAGAGCTTTCAGGTTTAGAAGATGATACGGCGAAGAATTTAATCGCTGAGTATCCTGAATTAAAAACTTTGCGCGCAGGTCAACAGTTCTATTGGATTTTAGATAAAGAAGATCAACTGGAATATTTAAACTGGTTGGTGTCTGAAAAAGAAGAACGCATTTATGAGCGCACGGAAGACGGTAAATTTAAACGTCAAATCTTAGAGAAGAAAAGTATCTGGAAGAAAGAGGTGTTAAAAGGCACGATTAACGGATCTTTTGCATCAAGTTTGCGTGATTTAGGCTTGGATGGTCGTCAAATTAGCCAATTAAGTTCTGCGTTACAATGGCAGGTAAGCCTTCAAAAACTCAGCAAAGGCACCAAATTTGCGATTTTGGTATCACGTGAATATTTAGGCGATAAATTAACCGGTCAAGGTAACGTTGAAGCCATTCATATTATGGCAGACGGTAAGAGCTATTATGGCATTCAAGCCGCCAATGGTCGTTACTACGATAAGCAAGGGGAAACCCTTGGTAAAGGCTTTGCGCGTTATCCATTGCAACGTCAAGCGCGTATTTCGTCACCATTTAACCCAAATCGTCGACATCCGGTAACAGGGCGTGTTCGTCCGCATAAAGGGGTGGACTTTGCTGTTTCACCAGGTACGCCAGTTATTGCGCCAGCAGAAGGTGTAGTAGAAAAAGTCGCTTATCAAGCTGGTGGTGCAGGACGTTATGTGGTGATACGTCATGGTCGTGAATATCAAACGGTGTATATGCATTTAAGTCGTGCTTTAGTGCGTGCGGGGCAAACTGTGAAGAAAGGGGAGCGTATTGCATTAACCGGTAATACAGGGATTTCAACTGGTCCACACTTGCACTACGAGTTTCATATTAATGAGCGTGCGGTGAACCCGCTTACGGTGAAATTGCCGGGCACCAGCAGCGGAATGGCAACGGCAGAACGTAAGCAATTCTTAGTTCGAGCGAAAGAAGTCGAAAGAACGTTAAAATTATAGCGAATGAAGTGCGGTCAAATTTGACCGCATTTTTATTCGATTAAGAATTAACCCAAAACTGACCGCTCTCCACCTTTCTTCTTTTCCTTCAATATGCTATTCTTTTTGCATTTCGAAATTATTCTCATTTATTATGATTAAGCGGCGTTATCTGATTTTTCTTTTAATCGTGCTTTCCTTTGTTTCACTTTTTCTCGGGGTAAGTACCGTTAATTTACAAGGATTACTGAATTTTGAAGGTAATCAGTGGCAGATTTTTTTCATCAGTCGTGTGCCACGTTTAATCAGTATCTTGATTGCGGGTGCATCCTTGAGTATTTGTGGTTTAGTGATGCAGCAACTCAGTCGAAACCGATTTGTTTCTCCCACCACGGCGGGCACAATGGACAGCGCACGATTAGGCATTTTAATGGCCATGCTGTTTTTCCCAACAGCTTCAATGTTGTTAAAAACCGCCATTGCGGTCATCATGTCTTTCCTTGGCACATTATTATTTATGACGATTCTGTCCCGTTTGAAATTCAAGGACACGATTTTTGTGCCCTTAGTGGGGATTATGTTTGGTAATATCATCAGTTCAATTACTGCCTTTATCGCTTATAAAGAAGATCTATTGCAAAACTTATCCGGGTGGCTACAAGGGGACTTTTCTCTTGTGATGTCAGGCCGTTATGAATTGTTGTATTTCAGTATTCCTACACTCATCGTGGCTTATTTATTTGCCCATCGTTTTTCTATTGTCGGGATGGGGAAAGATTTTGCGGTTAATCTAGGTCTAAATTACAACCAGGTACTTTATCTCGGTCTGCTCATTGTGGCGGTGGTGTCTTCGATTATTATCGTGTCTGTTGGGGTGATCCCTTTCTTGGGGCTAATTATTCCAAATATCGTCACGCTTTATTTAGGGGATAACTTGAAGAAAGTGTTATCTCATACCGCTTTGCTAGGTGCCGTCTTTGTCTTATTCTGTGATATTTTAGGTCGAAGTGTGATTTATCCTTATGAGATTTCCATTAATGCCGTGGTTGGTGTATTTGGTAGTGGTATCTTCTTATTTTTATTATTAAAACGGTATAGAAATGGCTAAGAAATCTTCTTCTCAACTGATTGTATTGTCGTTGTTAGCCATGGTTTCTCTTGCACTTTATTTAGGCTACAACTTACCAAACCGTTGGCAATATGCCTTGGAAAATCGTGCCTTATCATTAATTGCGATTGTGATCACAGGTGCTGCAATTGCACTTGCTACGATGATCTTCCAAACGGTTGTGAATAACCGAATTCTCACCCCGAGTATTTTAGGGTTAGATTCGCTGTATTTACTGATTCAAACGACGATTATTTTCCTTTTCGGTTCGACCACATTGCTTTCAATGAATTCTATTGCCTTGTTTGTATTGTGTACGGGATTAATGATGGCATTTTCATTAGCGCTTTATCACTTCCTCTTTAAGAAAGAAAACCAAAATATTTTCTTCTTATTGCTTGTTGGGATTATTTTCGGCACCTTCTTTGGCAGTTTAACGACGTTTATGGAAGTGTTGATTGATCCAAATGAATTCCAGATCGCACAAGATATTGGCTTTGCAAGTTTCAACCGAATCAATACACAAATCTTGTGGGTAGCATTAGCCATTTTAGTGGCGACGATTGTTTTCAGTCTGAGATATTGGCATTGCTTTGATGTGTTGGCGTTAGGAAGAGAAAATGCGATTAACTTAGGGATTGATTATCAAAAGACCTTAAAAGTCCTATTAATTCTCGTGGCAATTTTAACGTCAGTGTCGACCGCACTTGTTGGTCCACTTACTTTCCTGGGGTTATTGGTGATGAATGTGACCTTTGAATTTGTTCGTGATTATCGCCACAAGGTACTCATTCCTGCCGCGATGTTAATTTCCATTATTACCTTGGTTTTAGGGCAATTATTAGTGACCCATATTTTTACGTTCCGCACGACATTAAGCATCATCGTTAATTTTGTCGGTGGCGTGTATTTTATTTATTTGTTATTAAGAGCAAACAAAAAATGGCAATAGAAATTCGCAATATTACTAAAAGTTACGGAAGCAAAAAGGTGGTGGATAATGTGTCCATCACCATTCCTACGGGGAAAATTACGTCTTTTATCGGGCCGAATGGCGCGGGGAAGAGTACGGTGTTGTCTATTATGAGCCGTTTGTTGAATGCTGATAGTGGCGAGATCCATCTCAATGGTGAATTGCTCAATCGCAAGAAAAGTAGCGATATTGCGAAACAACTTGCGATTTTAAAGCAAACTAACAACATTAATTTGCGTCTAACCATTGAAGATTTAGTCGCTTTTGGGCGTTTCCCTTATTGCAAAGGAAACTTAACCCAAACTGACCGCACTTTTATTGATAATGCCATTGCTTATATGAATTTAGATGATATTCGTCATCAATATATTGATAACTTAAGTGGTGGGCAGCGACAACGCGCTTATATTGCGATGACACTGGCACAAGATACGGATTATATTTTGTTGGATGAACCATTAAATAATCTGGATATGAAACATTCTGTGCAGATCATGCAAGTTTTGCGTAAATTAGCGACAGAACTCAACAAAACCGTGGTGATTGTGATTCACGATATTAATTTTGCCTCTTGTTACTCAGACTACATTGTTGCCATGAAAAATGGAAAATTGGTACACCAAGGGGAAGTTAACCACATTATGCAATCACCCGTGCTACAAGATATTTACGATATGACGATACCTATTCAGGATATCGACGACCATAAAATTGCCGTTTATTTTAGATAAATAAGGAAATCTTCATGAAAAAAACACTATCAACATTAGCACTTTCACTTTTTGCTTTGGTCGGTGTTGCTCAAGCAGCAGATATTACCGTTGAAAATGCCGCTGGAAAGCAGGTTGTGCCACAAAATCCACAGCGAGTCATTGTGCTTGATTTTGGTGCCGCAGACACACTTCGTGCATTAGGTGTGCAAGATAAAATCGTGGGCTTCCCACAAAGTGGAAAAATTCCAAGCTACCTTTCAGAATTTGCAGACAAAAAATATAAAAATGTCGGCGATTTGAAAGAACAATCATTGGAGCAAATTAATGAACTCAATCCGGATTTGATCATCGCGTCTAAACGTCAAGAAAAAATGATCGACAAATTTAAAGAGATCGCGCCAGTATTTAATGTTGAAAATGACTACAACAATTACTACCCGAGTTTTCAACAAAATGTGACCGCACTTGGTCGGATCTTTGGTAAAGAAAATATTGCGAAAGAAAAACTTTCAGCATTAGAAAGTAAGATTGACCAAGTCGCCAAAGATGCGAAAGACAAAACCGCCTTATTGGTACTTGTCAATGAAAGTAAAATCAGTGCCTTTGGTGATGGTTCTCGTTATGGTATGGTGTATCAAAAATTTGGTTTTAAACCGATTGATGACAGCATCAAATCGTCTACGCACGGCCAAAGTGTTGGTTTTGAATATATCTTAGAAAAAAATCCAGACTTTTTACTTGTCGTGGATCGTACCGCGGCGATTACAGAAAAAGCCAACAATGCACAAAAAGTATTGGATAACGATATCATCAAACAAACCAAAGCGTATAAAGATGGACACATTGTGTATCTTGATGCTGCCAATTGGTATCTTGCGTTTGGTGGTTTAGAAAGCATGGAAATCATCGCACAAGAACTTGATCGTGCAGTGAAAAAATAATACAAAAAATCATCTAAAAGGGCAGTCAAGGATTGCCCTTTTTATATGTAAATTAATCTTTACACATATCAATAAACTCCCTATCATATCGGCATCATTCAATAAAATTGAGCTTATTTTATGCTGACATTTAATCCACAAGATCCTTTCTCTTGCTTTGTCACTCAAAGCTTTTCCATGAAAAGTGCGGTCGAAAATGCACAACGTTTTGCGATGTTTGATGTGCCGCTTTTAATTCAAGGTGAAACGGGCACGGGTAAAGACTTATTAGCAAAAGCTTGTCATTTTGCGAGCTTGCGCCGTGAGAAAAAATTCATTGCAGTAAACTGTGCAGGTTTGCCAGATGAAGATGCGGAAAGCGAAATGTTTGGGCGTAAAGTGGGTGACAGTGAAACCATCGGTTTTTTTGAATATGCTAACGAAGGCACGGTGTTGCTGGACGGTATTGCTGAGCTTTCATTAAGTTTACAGGCAAAATTATTACGTTTTTTAACGGATGGTTCTTTCCGTCGAGTGGGCGAAGAAAAAGAACATCATGCAAATGTTCGGGTGATTTGTACCTCACAAGAACCGATGGAAAAACTGTTAGAACAAGGGAAATTACGCAGTGATTTATTCCACCGATTAAATGTTTTAGCACTAAATGTGCCGCCATTGCGTGAGCGAGTGGAGGACATTCAACCTTTAACGGAAGGTTTTTTACAAGAAATTAGCACACAGCTTAAGATTCCAATGCCTCAATATGATGCTAATTTTCTAAATTATTTAAAAGGTCAGCCTTGGCAAGGCAATGTGCGAGAACTATACAATGTCTTGTATCGCGCCTGTTCTTTAGCGAAAAATAACCAGCTTGATATTGAATGTTTAAATTTAAAACCTGTACAAAGTGCGGTCATTTCTGCGGATGATTTTGGTGAGCAAACACTGGATGAGATCATGGGACAATATGAGGCGAGTGTGCTCCGCGCTTTTTATGCACAATATCCAAGTACGCGAAAATTGGCGCAACGATTAGGCGTATCACACACGGCGATTGCCAATAAATTAAAACAATACGGTATTAGTAAATAATTTCTGACAGTTTAGGAAATTGTTTACAAAGTTTGAGCCATTCGACTTTATCAATTTGTACATTGAGGATAAATTCACCTTCATCTGAAATTTGCTCGTGACGAATGCTGTCTAATTGATAGAGTGCGTGGCGAATTTTTCCCTCTTGTGGGAGCAGTGTGAGGGTGAAAGAAAGTATCTCGTTTTTCAACCGCACTTTAATGGCTTCAAGTAGTAGATCTAATCCCTCACCTGAATGTGCTGAAAGATAAACGGCAACGGGCTTATTCTCGTCATCATATTCAATATGAGGCGCCACATTTTCCAATAAATCAATTTTGTTATACACCAATAATGCAGGCACTTTATCAGCCTTAATTTCTTCCAACACTAAATTCACAGCTTCAATATTTTCGATTTTTCGAGCATCTGCCGCATCGATGACGTGCAATAACAAACTGGCTTCTACCGTTTCTTGCAAGGTAGATTTAAAAGCGGAAACTAAATCATGGGGAAGTTGGCGAACGAAACCCACGGTATCGGCGAGAATTGCCGTACCAATATCTTGAATTTGTAAACGTCTTAATGTGGGATCGAGGGTAGCAAAAAGCTGATCCGCCGCATAGACATTGGCTTGCGTGATGAAATTGAATAGTGTTGATTTCCCCGCATTGGTATAACCCACTAAAGAAATGGTCGGAATATCCGCTTTTTGTCGGGTTTGGCGATTTTGATTGCGTTGTTTTTCGACTTTGGCCAAACGATTTTGCAACTGTGCAATACGAACCTTGATTAAACGGCGATCCGTTTCTAATTGCGTTTCACCAGGACCACGCAATCCAACCGCACCTTTTTGCTGATCTAAACCTGTTTTTCGGCGGACTAATCGAGTGGATAAATGCTTAAGCTGAGCTAATTCAACTTGCAATTTCCCTTCGTGCGAGCGGGCTCGTTGGGCAAAAATGTCTAAAATCACCCCCGTGCGATCCACTACGTGGCATTGGCAGATGCTTTCCAAATTACGGGTTTGAGCAGGCGTTAATTGATGATTTACCAAAACCACATCAGCATCTAAAGTTTTCACTGCATCCGCAATTTCTTGTGCTTTCCCCTCACCGATAAAGTATTTTGCTTGTGGCGTGGCACGGCTTGTGGTGATGATTTGTAAAATCTCAACATTGGCAGATTCTGCTAAAAGTTGGAATTCTTGTAGATCTTCAATGTTTTTATTTTGAGAAAAGAAAACATGCACGACGACCGCTTTATCTTTTGTCGATTGGCTATTGTCGCTTGTCTTAGATGACGAAAGTGCGGTTGAAATTTCAGGTGAATTTTCAACCGCACTTAAACTGATGAAATCGTTCATTGAACAGAATTATTCTGCTTGTGTTTCTACTTCCGCTACAGCATCAGAAGCTTGTGCTGCATGATGACCGCCGTTATTATTGTGGTGAGAAACAGAACGTGCTGGAACCACAGTTGAAATAGCGTGTTTGTACACCATTTGATTAACCGTGTTTTTTAATAAAATCACGAATTGGTCGAATGATTCGATTTGACCCTGTAATTTAATCCCATTAACGAGATAAATCGAAACAGGAATACGTTCACGGCGTAACGCATTCAAATAAGGATCTTGTAATGATTGTCCTTTTGCCATTTTGCTATCCTTTGTTGTTATATGTTAATTAATGATAGAAACGAGTTGTCTCCATCGCCAAATATAGCAATAAACATTTTTCTTGTCTATGGGTTTATCTCTTTGCTTTCACGCAGTTTTTTCAGAATTGTTTTCATTTTTTTATCTAGTTGTGCATTGAAACGTAATGTTTCGCCCGTTTTAGGGTGTTCAAATCGAATAGAAAATGCATGTAAAAACAAACGATTGAGTCCGAGATCTTGCATATATTTATCGAATTCTTTATCACCGTATTTATCATCCAGCGCGATTGGGTGACCTGCATATTGAGTATGAACTCGGATCTGATGGGTTCTTCCCGTTACAGGCGACGCTTTTACTAAGGTCGCATTTTGATAGCGTTCTTCAATGGCAAATCGGGTTTCTGAAGGTTTACCTTGCTCACTGACTTTAACGATGCGTTCACCACTGGCCAGCTCATTTTTTAATAAAGGCGCTTGTACGACTTTCACATGAGATTGCCATTGTCCACGCACGAGTGCGAGATAATCTTTTTGTACGGTTTTAACACGAAGTTGTTCGTGTAAGTTGCGTAAGGTAGAGCGTTTCTTCGCTACTAATAAGATACCTGATGTATCTCTGTCTAAACGATGAACCAATTCTAAAAAACGGGCTTCAGGACGTAATGCACGCAAGGCTTCAATCACGCCAAAATTCAAACCACTCCCGCCATGAACCGCAATGCCAGAAGGTTTGTTTAATACTAATAAACAATCATCTTCAAAAATAATATGGTTTTCAAGGGAGGCGACTTTATTCAAGTTTTTAGAAATTGGGGCAGTATTTTTTTCAGAAACACGAACTGGAGGCACACGCACCACATCACCATTTTGCAATTTATATTCAGGTTTGATTCGCCCTTTGTTCACACGTACTTCGCCTTTACGCAGAATGCGATAAATCAAACTTTTTGGCACACCTTTTAATTTTGCTAATAAATAATTATCAATGCGTTGTCCTGCTTCATCCTCAGAAATCGTGAGCATTTTGACGGATTGATTGATGATTTTTTCTTGTTTTTCAGTCATTGAATCTGTCCTTTAAAAATTGGGCTGAATCATATCACAATATCCCTAGTGATAATAGCAAGAATGCCTTGCTAATTTAGCCCTGAATGTGGATAATAGAGCGTCCTTCTGCGCCTAAAATTTGGCATTTAGAAAGCGATTTTGTATGTTGGTCAAAACTCAATGCAGCGAATGGCATAAGACATTGATAATCAACATATTTTTCTTGAAGGTTAACGCTTCCTTGCAATGCGTAATTAACACACCGCATTGTTTTACGAAAATTGTCTTAGATAACAATTGAGTATGCTATCAATGCACCCAGCAACACACAGTCGTGAGATTGACTGTTCGCGAGAAACACGAGGTCGATGGCTAAGGTCAGTAAATCTGTAAAGTGCGGTTAATTTTCAAGGTATTTTTAGATAATTCAAACGAGAAATTGACAATGAAAAGAATGTTAATCAATGCGACTCAAAAAGAAGAGTTGCGCGTTGCGTTGGTCGATGGCCAGCGTTTATTTGACTTGGATATTGAAAGTCCGGGTCATGAACAGAAAAAAGCGAATATTTACAAAGGGAAAATCACTCGCGTAGAGCCGAGTTTAGAAGCAGCCTTTGTAGATTATGGTGCAGAGCGCCATGGCTTCCTTCCTTTAAAAGAAATTGCCCGCGAATATTTCCCTGCTGATTATGTGTTCCAAGGTCGTCCAAATATCCGTGATATTTTGACCGAAGGTCAAGAAGTGATCGTTCAGGTAAACAAAGAAGAACGCGGCAATAAAGGCGCAGCCTTAACCACTTTTGTTTCCCTTGCCGGTAGTTATTTGGTGATTATGCCAAACAATCCTCGTGCAGGTGGTATCTCTCGCCGTATTGAAGGTGATGAACGTATCGAATTAAAAGAAGCATTGAGTTCTTTAGATGTACCAGAAGGCGTTGGTCTTATCGTGCGTACAGCGGGTGTAGGTAAATCACCAGAAGAATTACAATGGGACTTGAAAGTACTTTTACATCATTGGGAAGCGATCAAACAAGCTTCACAAAGTCGTCCAGCGCCGTTCTTAATTCACCAAGAAAGTGATGTGATCGTGCGTGCGATCCGTGATTATTTGCGTCGTGATATCGGTGAGATTTTAATTGATAGCCCGAAAGTATTTGAAAAAGCGAAAGCGCACATCAAACTTGTACGTCCAGATTTCATCAATCGTGTGAAACTGTATCAAGGTGAAGTGCCGTTATTTAGCCACTATCAAATTGAGTCACAAATTGAATCAGCCTTCCAACGTGAAGTGCGTTTACCTTCTGGCGGTTCAATTGTCATTGATGTGACAGAAGCGTTAACGGCGATCGATATCAACTCGGCGCGTTCAACTCGTGGTGGTGACATTGAAGAAACCGCATTAAATACCAACCTTGAAGCGGCAGATGAAATTGCTCGTCAATTACGTTTACGTGACTTAGGTGGGTTAGTGGTTATCGATTTCATTGATATGACACCTGTTCGTCACCAACGTGAAGTTGAAAACCGTATTCGTGATGCGGTACGTCAAGACCGTGCGCGTATTCAAATCAGCCGTATTTCTCGCTTCGGCTTATTGGAAATGTCGCGTCAGCGTTTAAGTCCATCATTAGGTGAATCTTCTCACCATGTTTGCCCACGCTGTCAAGGTACGGGTAAAGTGCGTGATAATGAAAGTTTATCACTTTCTATCTTACGTTTAATTGAAGAAGAAGCGTTAAAAGAAAACACCAAACAAGTGCACACCATCGTGCCTGTACAAATAGCGTCTTACTTACTTAATGAAAAACGTAAAGCCGTTCATAGCATCGAAAAACGCCATGATGTTGATATTATCGTGGTGCCAAATGAAGCAATGGAAACGCCACATTTCAGCGTATTCCGTGTTCGTGAGGGCGAAGAGCTAAATGAATTAAGCTATAACTTAACGAAATTCCATGATGCACAAGACGATACATTTGTACCAGAAGAGTCTCTTGTTTCTCGCAATATCGAAAATGCAGCAGTGACCGCTGAGCAAGTGATGGAAAGTGCAGCAGTATCTCTATCGATTCCAACGGCTGCACCAGCACCAGTTGAGCGTAAATCGGAAGAACCGTCATTGTTTGCAAAAATTGTTGCCGCAATTAAAGGTTTATTTGCTTCTGAACCAAAAGAAGAAGAGAAAAACCAAAACAACCGCAACAATCGTAACAACAACCGTAATAATCGTCGTAATCAAGATCGTCGTAATAATCGTCGTTCTCGCAATAACGAAAATAACGATAATGCGAAAAATACAGATGAAGAAAATGCGCGTCCAACTCGCGAGCGTGTGAATAATCGTCGCAATCGTCGTAACGCGAATGAAGAAGTGACATCTGAAAGTGCGGTTAATTTTGCTAATGTTTCTGATGATAATCGTCAAGAAGAAAAAGCAGAAAAACCAGTAGCAGAGCGTCGTCAACGTCGTGATTTACGTAAACGTGTTCGTATTGATGACAATCCAAATGATGTAACTGAAAATGTTACTGAAGCAGTTGAAGTGCCAGCTGTTGAGACTGTTCAAAATCAAGTGGTTGAAAACAATGTAGCAGATAATGCTGAAGATAAACCACGTCAAGAACGTCAGCGTCGTACTCCACGTCATTTACGTACATCGAATAATCAACGCCGCCGCCGTAATGAAGTGAAGTCACCAATGCCATTATTTGCGGCAGTTGCTTCACCTGAATTAGCAAGCGGTAAAGTATGCATCGATTATTCTGCTGTGAATGCAGCGAAAGAAAGCAATTTCTTATCGGTGGATGAATTACTTGAGCAAGAAAAAACGAAAAAAGGTGTAATTACCCCGGCAACAGGTATTGTCGTGGAAGAAAAATCAGTTGAAGCACAACCAGCGTTAGATTTCATTACTCAACCGGCAAATGAAGCGGTTCAACAGAAAGTGCAAGAATCATTAGAACGCTTGCATCATAAATCAGAACCTGTTGCTCAAGTTGCAACGACAGAAGTTGAACCACAAGAGAAAACAGAGTTTGTTCGCTCTTATGTGTTCACTGGTCGTGCAGGCACCATTTCAGCAGTACAGCACACAAAAGCAGCGATGACATTAGCTAAAGCACCAGATGAAGAGTCTAAACCATTCCCAATTGTAGAATGGACGGAGTCTCGCTATTACTTTAATGGTAAAGGCGCCGCAGGCCATCATAGTGCAATTAGTCATATTTATTCTGAAGCGACACAAGCAAAAGCAGAGTAATATCTCAATAATAAAAGCGGAGCCAGTAGGTTCCGTTTTTTATTTTGTGCATTTTTAAAACATAGTGATTTAAAAGTAGTCAGTCAGATAATTTTTTTATTTTCTTGCTTGACGGGGTGGGGGAAAAAACGTATTATTCACCTCGCTTAAATCACGGAGGAATGGTCGAGTGGTTGAAGGCACCGGTCTTGAAAACCGGCGAGGGTTTACGCCCTCCGTGAGTTCGAATCTCACTTCCTCCGCCATCAAATTCAAAAAATCCCTAAATCGAAAGATTTAGGGATTTTTACTTTTTAGTCGATTAAAAAATATCTTATTTTTTGACCGCACTTTCTTGGGCCTCTTTAAAGGCAAGGTATTCTTCTAAGGTCTCAATCGCTTCTAAACATTTTTGACGACGCGTTAAATAAATTGCGGCTGTTTGCTTATGCATATCTCGTTGAATATCTGTTTGTGCCGTATCCGCTTGTGCTTTAGCTTCTTCGTATTTTTCCGTGAGTTGCTGCAAGGCTTCATAATATTTCTCTAAACGCTCTCTTGGAGGGAGGCGATGAATGCTATGTTGTGATTTGCTACTTGCAACTTGTGGCTCTGCTATTTTCGGTTGAATGGGCTTTTTATGCTTGCGATTCATGGCTTCAGTCAAGGCGGTACATTGCCCTAAAAGATGTTCTGCCATAAATACAATTTGCTCTTCATTTTGATGGGGGATATTAGATAGCTTAGTTAAGCTTTGCTGGATTTCTTTGAGATAAAAACCGACAGTTTCAAAATCTTCAGTAAATAAAGTGCGGTTAAATTTAGCATTGATTTTTTTATCAGAGTCAGCTTGATAGGCGTGAGTCAGTTGCTGTACTTTTTGTTCGAGCGTATTGAGTAATGATTGAATAGACATAAAAAAATCCCCGCATGATGAATGCAGGGATTATAACGATTAAAGGGTCATGGCTGCAATCCAACCGAATGCTAATAATGGGATGTTGTAGTGAATAAAGGTTGGTACAACAGAATCCCAAATGTGGTCATGTTTACCATCCATATTCAAACCGGATGTTGGACCAAGTGTGGAGTCAGAAGCCGGTGAACCCGCATCCCCTAATGCCGCCGCTACACCTACGATAGCCACTGTTGCAAGTGGTGAGAAACCAAAAGAGAGACAAAGTGGTACATAAATTGAGGTGATAATTGGCACGGTTGAGAAAGAAGAGCCAATCCCCATGGTAATCAATAGCCCAACGAGTAGCATCAAGAATGCCGCAACGCCTTTGCTTTGAATCACACCCGTTGAAAGTGCATCAACTAACTCCTTCACACCACTTGTGCTATTAATCACATTGGCAAAACCAGAAGCTGCAATCATCACAAAGCCAATCATTGCCATTAAGCGTAAACCTTGTTGGAAAATATCGTTACTTTCTTTGAGTTTGAAAATACCAAATGCACCGAAAATCACTAAACCGACTAAGCCACCAATGATAGTTGAACTTGTGAAAAGCTGGGTAGCAAACGTGGCGACAATGGCGACTACACTTGCGGTAATTTGAATCGGTTTAATGTTCGCAATGTGTTGTTCAATTTCAGTTGTGGTTGGTTCTGCCGTTGTCACAACATATTCGCGTGGTTTGCGATAGGTAACAAATACGGCGGTGAGTAAACCAAGAATCATACCAATAACAGGGATAAGCATAGCGAAAGAAACTTCACCAACACTGGTTTGTAAACCGAGTGGGGCACCAGCAAGATTGATATTTTTTACTAAAACGCTTTCGATAAAAATTTTCCCGAAGCCAACCGGCAAGATCATATAGGTTGCGGTTAAACCAAAGGTAATAATGCAAGCGACTGCACGACGATCGATTTTTAAACGGTTAAAAATAGAAAGTAAAGGTGGTACCACAATCGGAATAAACGCAATGTGCACTGGGAGCAAGTTTTGGGATGAAATTGAGAATAAAAGCAAAATACCAAGTAGCATATATTTAAACCACGCTAAATTTTTATCGGTTGGTGTTTTGTTCATTCGAGTAATAATTTTATAAGCAAGCAAATCAGTGATGCCAGATTTTGAAATTGCAATGGCAAATGCACCGAGCATCGCATAGTTCATCGCCACTTCAGCACCACCACCTAAGCCGCCTGTAAAGGTTTCAATGGTTTTGCTTAAACCTAGGTCTCCGCATAAGCCGGCTGTAAGCGCGGAAATTACCAGTGCGATAACCACGTTCACGCGCAGTAGGCTTAATGCCAGTAGTACGACAATTGAAATAACAACGGGATTCGATAGCATATTGTTGTTCCTTATTGATTAATTAAACTTAAAAGGTCGCATAAAAGAAAATTGATTTAAGGTTAAATGTCGCATAGTAATAAACTCCTGTAAATTGATAATAAAACAAAACCCCTCGAAAGTTGCCTTCCGAGGGGTAAGATTTTTTTGATCTTTATCTTGTCAGCTCGGAAGAAATCTTCCAAGCACGCCAACAGCCTGAAAGATTATTCAGTTGAATGGCGATGATGGTGACGAAGGATAAAGTTCATTTGAAACTCTCTTATTTAGATAACTAAATCGAATTACTTTTTAAAATACGGTAAACCGAAAACGATTGCAAGCCTTTTTTCTAAAAAATTTTGAAAATTAAAGTGCGGTCTGATTTTCAGCTGTTTTTTCCGTTTCATTTGTTTGAGCAATATGCGGGAAACCACCAAGCTCTTTTAAATGATTCACCATATAGCAAAATAATTCTGCCGTACGTTCGGTATCATATAGCGCCGAGTGTGCTTGTTTACCATCAAAAGGAATTTTTGCCGCTTGGCATGCTTTGACGAGCACTGTTTGTCCAAACATAAAACCGGCAAGCGTTGCGGTATCAAACATCCCAAAAGGGTGGAATGGATTGCGTTTTACGCCTGTGCGCTCAGCCGCCGCCATCACGAAACTTTGGTCAAAAGCCGCGTTGTGTGCCACGATGATAGAACGCTGACATTCAGCATCTTTTTGTCCACGACGCACCATTTGGAACAATCCCGTGATCGCATCTAATTCAGATACCGCACCTCGCAATGGATTGTGAATATCAATCCCGTTAAATTTGAGTGATTCGGGATTAATATTCGCCCCCTCAAATGGTTCAATATGGAAATGGCATTTTTGATCAGGTTGTAAATTGCCATTTTCATCCATTTTTAAGGTGATTGCCGCAAGCTCTAAAAGTGCATCTTTTTTGGCATCAAACCCAGCCGTTTCCACATCAATAATGACAGGAAAGTAGCCACGGAAGCGATTTTTTAATTGGTGATGATAAGGAATTTCAGGTGTATCTGACACAATATATTCCTTAATTCCCTAAAGCTGATTTTGCACTTTTGTTTTCGATAAATTCGATCTTATAACCATCTGGATCTTCAACGAATGCAATCACAGTTGTGCCGCCTTTAACCGGGCCGGCTTCGCGAGTCACTTTACCGCCATGAGCACGTACCGCTTCACAAGTTGCGTAAATATCATCTACACCAATAGCAATATGCCCGTAAGCATTACCAAGATCATATTCCGTTACGCCCCAGTTGTATGTTAATTCAATTTCTGCAGCGCTTTCGCCATCTTCGTAACCTAAAAAAGCAAGCGTATATTTATACTCAGGGTTTTCACTTGTGCGTAATAAACGCATACCTAAAACATCTTGATAAAATTTAATAGAGCGGTCTAAATCACCTACTCGAAGCATCGTGTGTAAAATTCTCATGTCGTTTTCCTTCTTTAATTGTGTTTGCTAAATTATGCCATAGAATGCGATTTGGCGCGAATTAATCTTCAATATAGGGTAAATTACATTACATTTTTTAAGTTATTTATTTACCTTACTATTATGCTAAGATAATACTAATCTTTTTATAAAAAGGAAAAAATGAATGAATACAACTGGCCTTTTTAATCTTTCTTGGCAACGTTATTTAAATTTACTGTTTTTATTATTAACCGTAGGGTTTTTAACGAGTGGAGTAGTCACGTTAATTGCAGCTAATTTAGATTATTTTTCTGATTTAGCCAAAATTTATGGCTTACAAACATTGCTTGTGGTGACAGTGGTATTAGGTATTTATTGCTTTATTCGAGAGAGTCATCGACAAGCCAAAGAAAAACTAAAGTGGAAGACATATAGTATCTTTTTTGTTGTCTCTGTCTTGATTGGCGGTTTATTTGCCTTAGTCGGCCAAACCTATCAAACGGGGGCTGATGTATGGCAGTTATTTGCAGTTTGGACACTTTGCCAACTTCCATTTTTATTATTATTTCCGAATGTGGCCTCTGCATTATTATTTGCCGCCACCGCCAATGTTGCGTTTTATTTATTTAATGAACAAAACTCACATAACTCAATGTGTTATGCCGTGTTGATTAATGCTGGATTACTTGTGATATCGGAATTATTCAGTAAAACTTTTCATGATCAACATTGGCGTATTTTACCCAAAGTATTTCTAGTACTGACTTTTGCCAGTTTATTCGGTTTAATAGTAATTTATGATGTGTACTTTTATGCTTATGCTTGGGGTGAGCTTGGTCGTTCATCACTCAGTTCTTTGCTAATTGCTATTCCTGCCTTAATCGCACTTTATGTATATCACAAATATCGCTTTGATTTTATTAATTTAATTATTTCAGTCATAGCCTTACTTGGCGCTTATTGCTTTTTGGCATCTCTTTTGATTCGTGGTGTAGAAGAGGGGGTGGTTTTAGGATTGATTGGCTTTATTTTCACAGTCATGGCAATCAAGTGGTTAGTGAAACGCTATAAACAAGAATATCCAAATAATAAGAAATTCCATTGGGCGATTTCAATACTATGGATGATAGCTTTATTGACAGCGCTAGTGACGATAGGCGTTTGGTTATTTTTTTCTTTAGGTTTAGATAAGTCTAGTACATTCATTGTTGGTATTCTTTTATTTGGTATAGCTTGGTCGATTACCTTAAATGAAGATAAAAAGGAATACACTACAATTTTAGCAGGTTTATTTTTTCTGATCGCAAATAGTTTTTTAGGGTTCTATTTGCTTGTTAAATTTAATGATTTTTTTCTTTTATTCGGATATGAATATAGAGAAGGTTCAAATTTCGCTATCTTTATCTCCACACTGATTTTTACAGCCATTATTATCGTTAGCTACAAATTGATGCCGAATTCTTTGGTGAGAATTTTATTGGTTGTCCAGCTTCTCGTTTATTGGCAAGTTTCCTATAATCTATATTTCCATAGTTACAGCTTGAATGACATATGGTTTAATAACGCATGGTTTAATAAAATTCAGCTACTGATTTCGATTGCACTCTTTTATTGGGTCATGCGACCTAATCAATCAGCGCGAATTCATTTAAAGCCTATTGCTTGGGGAACCGTATTATTCTCTCTATGGATCTCTATGCCGTCGTATATGGCGCTTCCTTGGGTAGATTATGGTCTTATTGATACAGATGTTTCAAGTGATGTCATGTCAGCAGACACGATGAATCTTGATAATGTATTGCAAGTTTTAAGTAGACAATTTTGGACACACTTTCAGTTTGATGTTAGCCATATCTTATATCTGCTTATCTGTGCATTACCGTTAATTGTCTATGCACTAATGAATAAGCATAGTGAATCCAAACACACGGAAGCAGTGCTAATTTTATTGGCATTAAGCTTGTTTGCATTAGGCTTTGTTGGAATACCCGCCATTTTATATTTAACAGCATTATTATTGCTCGTTTATTGGACAGACAGTCGTGCGTTCTTCGGTCTTTTGGTATTTGCCTTTGTTGTTTATTTAGGTGGGTTCTATTACCAATTGAGCATCCCATTGCTCTATAAAGGAGCATTGTTAGTGAGCTTTGCCGTTATTTTTGCGATTGTTACTTTATTCTTGCATGCTCGTTATAAAACGCCTTCACAAAGTGCGGTCGAAAACCATTCTGTTTTTAAAGCACCGATTTGGCTTGTTGGTGTCTTTGTGATTGCCTTATTGGGGGCGGTGAACTATAAAGTACAGCAATTTGAAGATGTGCTAGCTACCGGTAAGCCTGTTGTCTTAAAAATCGCCCCTGTGGATCCTCGTTCATTGATGCAAGGCGATTATATGGTATTGAATTACGCTATTTTATCTGAGTTTCAGCAAAGTCAGGTTTTATCTGAATCGAATGAATCCCTTGATAGCAATGAACCTATTGATACTGTTGAATCTAATGAAACCACTGGTATAGATGAATCAAGTCCTTCGGGAAAAAAAGCGTATATCCTTGTTCATCTTGATAAAAATCATGTTGCGACATTTTGTGAGGAGCAATCAGAGATACCAACAGATTTTAAACATTGCACACCAAATGTTTATTTGCCAATTCGTTATAAAGGTTGGCTTCCTGAATTACCAAGCCAAGATTATTTCTTTGCAGAAGGGAAAGGTGAACATTATGCACAAGCGGAATATGCAGAATATCGCTTTAAAGACGGTATTTTGTTGCTAGCTCGTTTATTGGATAAGGATTTAAAAGGGCTATAAAGCATTGGTGATAAATAAGGGCGTATTTGATACGCCCTTATTTTTTTAGATTATTGATTGGATTATGATTATTTCACCGCGATCATTGAGCCAAAATTAAAACATTGGAACCATAATTCTACATGTGAAAATCCGATGTTTTTTAACCGCTCTTTGTGAATGTTAATCGAGTCAGTACGCATTACATTTTCAAGTGCGGTGCGTTTTTGGCTCACTTCAAGCTCACTATAACCGTTAGCACGTTTGAATTGGTGGTGGAGGTCAATCAGTAGCTCATTCACTTTTTCATCTTCAAAACGGAATTTTTCAGAGAGCACTAATACACCATTTGGGTTTAAACCTTGGTAGATTTTGGTGAGCAAGGCTACGCGATCTTCCGGTGGTAAAAATTGTAACGTGAAGTTGAGCACCACCATTGACGCATTCTTGATTTCAATTTGACGAATATCATCACAAAGAATTTCTACGGGCACATCACTATGATAAGCCGCGACATGCTGACGGCAGCGTTCAACCATCGGGAGAGAATTATCAACACCGATAATTTTCACATTAGGTTGTTTAATATTACGGCGCATAGAAAGGGCTGCGGCACCGCGTGAACAGCCTAAATCATAGACTTGACTGTCAGCCGTCACAAAGCGTTCAGCCAACATACCAATCGCGGTGATAATGTTGGAGTAGCCTGGAATCGAGCGTTGAATCATATCGGGGAAAACTTCCGCCACGCTTTCATCAAAAGTAAAATCGCCCAGTTTTTCAATCGGGGCGGCAAAAATCGTATCTTTCATCATGATTGAGTTCTGTTGTTGTCTTGAGAGTGCATTTATTTAGATAAAATGCAAAAAACTGCGGTCATTTTAGTGAAAGTTTTTAAAGGATCAAATAAATTTCGCTTTTCAATTTAAATGCCCCGTCTTTTTCCGTATAATCAACGCGTTAATTATCCATTTTTAGAAAAATGAAAGGAATACAGAAATGATGCGTACACATTATTGCGGTGCATTAAACCGCAACCATATTGGACAAGAAGTAACATTAAGCGGTTGGGTTCATCGTCGTCGCGATTTAGGTGGTTTAATTTTTATTGATATGCGTGATCGTGATGGTATCGTGCAAGTTTGTTTTGACCCAAAATATCAAGAAGCATTAACCGCAGCTTCAGGCTTACGTAATGAATTTTGTATTCAAATTAAAGGTGAAGTGATCGCGCGTCCTGACAATCAAATTAATAAAAATATGGCGACAGGCGAAGTAGAAGTATTAGCGAAAGAATTACGCATCTACAATGCTTCTGATGTTTTACCGTTAGACTTCAACCAAAACAACACTGAAGAACAACGTTTAAAATATCGTTATTTAGATTTACGTCGTCCAGAAATGGCACAACGTTTGAAAACTCGTGCAAAAATCACCAGCTTTGTGCGTCGCTTTATGGATGACAATGGTTTCCTTGATATCGAAACCCCAATGCTTACAAAAGCAACGCCGGAAGGTGCGCGTGACTATTTAGTGCCAAGCCGTGTACATAAAGGCAAATTCTATGCATTGCCACAATCACCGCAGCTTTTCAAACAGCTTTTAATGATGTCTGGTTTTGATCGTTATTATCAAATCGTGAAATGTTTCCGTGATGAAGATTTACGTGCAGATCGTCAGCCTGAATTTACCCAAATCGATGTGGAAACTTCTTTCTTAACAGCGCCAGAAGTACGTGAGATCATGGAACGCATGGTGCATGGTTTATGGCAAAACATCATTGGTGTGGATTTAGGCAAATTCCCACAAATGACCTGGCAAGAAGCGATGACTCGTTTTGGTTCAGATAAACCAGATTTGCGTAACCCGCTTGAATTAGTCGATGTGGCAGATATCGTTAAAGACGTTGAATTTAAAGTATTTAATGAGCCAGCAAACAATCCAAACGGCCGTGTGGCAGTCATTCGTGTACCAAATGGTGCAGAAATTACTCGTAAACAAATTGATGAATATACACAATTTGTGGGTATTTATGGTGCAAAAGGTTTAGCTTGGGCGAAAGTAAACGATATCAATGCGGGTCTTGAAGGCGTACAAAGCCCGATTGCGAAATTCTTAAATGAAGAGGTATGGAAAGCGTTAGCAGAACGTGTGAAAGCTCAAACTGGCGATATTTTATTCTTCGGTGCTGACAAATGGCAAACCACCACGGATGCAATGGGCGCATTACGTTTGAAATTAGGTCGTGATCTTGGCTTAACTCGTTTAGATGAATGGCAACCACTTTGGGTGATTGATTTCCCAATGTTTGAACGTGATGAAGAGGGTAATCTTGCCGCGATGCACCACCCATTCACTTCACCAAAAGATTTTACGCCGGAACAATTAGAAGCAGATCCAACAAGTGCGGTAGCAAATGCTTACGATATGGTAATCAACGGCTATGAAGTTGGCGGTGGTTCTGTGCGTATTTTTGATCCGAAAATGCAACAAACGGTATTCCGCATTCTTGGTATCAATGAACAAGAACAACGTGAAAAATTTGGCTTCTTATTGGATGCATTAAAATTCGGAACACCACCACATGCAGGTTTAGCATTTGGTTTAGACCGTTTAACCATGCTTTTAACAGGCACTGAAAATATCCGTGATGTGATTGCATTCCCTAAAACCACCGCTGCAGCTTGTTTAATGACAGAGGCACCAAGTTTTGCGAATCCGCAGGCGTTAGGTGAGTTAAGTATTCAGGTTGTGAAAGCTGAATAAGTTTAAAATTTATAATATAGGGTGCGGTCAATTTTGACCGCACTTTCTTTTTATTGAAAAAATTTTATTCACTTAAAGATATCAGTTTTTCGGTATGAATACTTGTGAAATTTATTTGTTTTGAAGTTATATTCTGAAAAAATAAAATAATCAGATTTTTATTTTTCACTACTGCTTTTAAGTGGATTTTATTTACTTTACTCAAGGATAAAATTCTATTATAAATAAGACCTTTTTCGGTTTATGGTCAATTTATAAGAGAAAATTTTATGAGTGAAGTTTTAACTCCAGTAGAAAAATCAACATGGGCGAGTAAATTCTCAGCCTTAGGCCCTGGAATCGTGATGGCATCAGCAGCTGTTGGTGGTTCACATATTATTGCATCCACCCAAGCGGGGGCGATCTATGGTTGGGAATTAGTGAGCATTGTTATTCTTGCTAATTTATTCAAATATCCTTTCTTCCGTTTTGGTGTTCAATATACCTTAGATACGGGTAATACTTTGCTAGAGGGTTATCGTCAAAAAGGGAAATTCTACCTTTGGTTATTCCTTGCTTTAAACATTTTTGCAACTGTGATTAATACTGCAGCAGTAGGGTTATTAACAGCAGCAATTTTAACCTTTATTACGCCAATTCCTCTCCCTATGCCCGTGTTAAGCTCATTAGTGATTCTTGTGACAACCGGTATTTTATTGTTGGGTAAATATCGTTTATTAGATAGCTTATCGAAAATTATCATGATTGCTTTAACGGTAACCACCGTGAGCGCTGTCGTGATTGCTTTTATGCGTAATGGTATCCATGGTGTAGCCGCACCTAATTTTGTCGCACCTTCTCCATGGGAATTAAGTAAGTTAGCATTTTTAGTTGCGTTGATGGGCTGGATGCCTGCGCCAATTGAAATTTCTGCAATTAACTCCATGTGGGTGGTAGCAAAACGTCGTTTAACCAAAGTGTCTTATCAAGATGGTTTATTTGACTTCAACGTGGGGTACATCGGCACAGCTATCTTAGCTGTCGTATTCTTAGCCCTTGGCGCATTGGTACAATATGGTTCGCCTGAAACCGTAGAGATGGTGGGCGGAAAATATATTGCGCAACTTATCAATATGTATGCCAGTACTATAGGTGAATGGTCACGCTTATTAATTGCGGTGATTGCGTTCATGTGTATGTTTGGTACAACAATTACGGTAATTGATGGGTATTCTCGTACTAATGTTGAAGCGTTACGTATTTTGTTCGGTAAACAAGAAAGCTCAGTAAGAGTTTTAAACATTGGCATGATTTTAGCCGCATTGTCTGGTTTAGCGATTATTTTCTACTTTAATAATGCAGTGGGTCCAATGCTAAAATTTGCGATGATTGCTTCATTTGTTTCTGCACCAATCTTTGCTTGGCTGAATTTATCTCTGACTAAGCACGCGAAACACAGTGTAAAAGGCGGCTTATTGTGGTTATCCCTTATCGGCTTATTCTACTTAACAGCCTTTGCAGGATTGTTTATTGCCCAACAAGCTGGCTGGTTAAACTAAAATAATTGAGATAATTACCGCACTTTAGTTTTAAAGTGCGGTAATTTTTTTGAAAGTTTTTAGTAGAAAAGGTATGATGCTGCCCATTCTCAATTATGTAGATGACGAGCTTGCAATATAAAAATAATCAATCGGTTCTCGTGGTAATTTATGCAGAAAGCACGCATCGTGTTCTTATGCTTCAACGTCAAGATGATTCCACTTTTTGGCAATCTGTAACGGGGACATTGGAAACCAATGAAACACCAAGAGAAACAGCCATTCGAGAAGTTTGGGAAGAAATAGGATTAAAAATAGAAGAAAATTCGACCGCACTTTTTGATTGCAAAGAGAGCATAGAATTTGAAATTTTCCCGCATTTCCGCTATAAATACGCACCGAATGTGACTCACTGTCATGAACATTGGTTTTTATTGGCAGTTGAACAGGAATTTGAACCGATATTAAGTGAGCATTTGGCGTATCAATGGGTTTTACCAGAAGATGTGATCCAAATGACGAAATCACCGAATAATGCCGAGGCTATCAAAAAATATTTGATGAACGGCTTTCCTCTGTAGAAAAGAGGATATAATTTACAAACGTTTTTAAGATAAGAAGGAAAACAACATGGCAGGCCATAGTAAGTGGGCAAATATTAAACACCGCAAAGCAGCACAAGATGCGCAACGCGGTAAAATTTTTACAAAATTAATTCGTGAATTAGTAACCGCTGCAAAAATTGGTGGCGGTGATGTCGGTGCGAACCCGCGTTTACGTGCAGCAGTAGATAAAGCTTTATCAAGCAACATGACTCGCGACACCATTAACCGTGCGATTGAACGCGGTGTGGGCGGTGGTGATGACACCAATATGGAAACAAGAATTTACGAAGGTTATGGTCCGGGTGGAACTGCTGTGATGGTTGAGTGTCTAAGTGACAACGCAAATCGAACCATTTCACAGGTTCGCCCAAGTTTCACTAAATGTGGTGGTAACTTAGGGACTGAAGGTTCTGTGGGCTATTTATTCAGCAAAAAAGGCTTGATTTTAATTAGCGAAGGTGAAGAAGATGCGTTAATGGAAGCGGCAATTGAAGCCGGTGCGGATGATGTTCAACCACAAGATGATGGTTCATTCGAAATCTATACGGCGTGGGAAGATTTAGGTTCTGTGCGCGATGCAATCGAAGCAGCAGGATTTAAAATTGATAACGCAGAAGTAACAATGATTCCATCAACAACGGTTGATCTTGATCTTGAAACTGCGCCTAAATTGTTGCGTTTAATTGACATGTTAGAAGACTGTGACGATGTACAAAACGTATATCATAACGGTGAAATTAGTGATGAAGTTGCAGCTCAGCTGTAATTTGTAGGATTTATTTTTATGATGTTAATAAAAGTTTTTCCTATTTTTCTGATTGTAGCATTATCAGCATGTTCTTCTCTAAGAGAAGAAAATGATGCAAGAAAGGCTGCATTAGTTCAATCTGAAAGAACTATTGTGTATTCTTGTAACAAAACTGCTGTTAAGGCTATTTATTCATTTCAAGGGCAAGAGCCTGTTGAAGCGAAGATTGTATTAGGAAATAAATTGCTTGCTGAATCGCTTGAATATGATTTTACTAAAAAAGACTTTACATCGTTTGTCTCAGATAAGTATATCTGGAATGTTGATGCAGGTTTAACTTTGAATAAAGTCGCAGCTGTAGATGCTGTCACATTAATTCAAAGAGGAAAGAAATCAAGCAAGGTGTTAGCAAAAAACTGCTTTATTAACTTTAAAGAAACGAAAAAAATAAACCGATAACATCTATTTAAGATCTGAAGGAGATTTAGAATGAAATTAGCTAAAGTATTACCAGCAATGGCCGCTCTTGTTGTTTTATCAGCTTGTGCAAGTGAAGCACCAAAAGTAGAAAACAAAGCAGAGCAAACTGCAGCACCAACTGTAACGGATAAAACAGTTGTTTATACTTGTAACAAGAAAACTGTAACTGCAGTTTATCAATTCGAAAACCAAGAGCCAACAGCGGCAATGGTGATGGTAGGCAACAAAGTTGTTGCGAAAGATTTCGCTCGTGATGCAGCTCAAAAAGACTTCACTTCATTTACTTCAGGCAAATATGTTTGGAACGTAGATAGTGGTTTAACTTTAGATAAATTTGATTCTGTTGCGCCAGTAAATCTTTTAATCAAAGGCAAAAAAGCAGACAAAATTGTTGTGAAAAACTGTGATGTAGATGCAAAAGCAACTGCAAAAGCAAATCAATAATTAACGCTAAAAAACGGCCGGCATTGACCGGCCGTTTATTTTTGAGAATTTATGAGTATTATTTTAGGCATTGACCCAGGTTCTCGTGTAACGGGCTATGGTGTGATTCGACAAAATGGTCGCCAATTAGAATATCTCGGCAGTGGAGCAATCCGCACGCAGGTCGAGGATTTACCTACACGATTAAAACGAATTTATGCCGGTGTGACAGAAATCATCACGCAATTTCAGCCCGATATGTTTGCCATTGAACAGGTGTTTATGGCTAAAAATGCGGATTCAGCTTTAAAACTGGGTCAAGCACGTGGTACGGCAATTGTGGCGGCTGTGAATCATGATTTGCCGGTATTTGAATATGCCGCTCGTTTGGTGAAACAGACTGTCGTTGGGATTGGCTCGGCAGATAAAGTGCAAGTGCAAGACATGGTGACGAGAATTCTGAAGCTTTCCGATAAACCACAAGCCGATGCGGCAGATGCTTTAGCTATAGCCATCACTCATGCTCATACCATTCAACATTCCTTGCATATTGCGAGCACGGTCAAAACCACAGAAACACACGAAAAAATGACCGAACTTTTAAAAACAAGGTACAGCCGAGGTCGATTTAGATTAAAAATTTAACTGGATTAATATCCAGTTTTATTTTATTCTATGCAAAAATTTTTTACATGGAAATCTTATGATCGGTCGTTTAAAAGGCATCTTATTAGAAAAACAACCTCCTGAAATTTTGCTTGATGTACAAGGCGTCGGTTACGAATTATTGTTACCGATGACCAGTTTTTATGATTTACCAGAAATCGGGCAAGAAACTACTTTATTTACCCATCTTGTTGTGCGTGAAGATGCTCATCTTCTTTTTGGATTTGCCCAAAAAACTGACCGCACTTTATTCCGTGAATTAATTAAAACCAATGGTGTTGGACCTAAATTGGCACTCGCAATTTTATCAGCTATGTCAGTAGAGCAGTTTGCTTATGCTATTGAACGAGAAGAACTGTCAAAATTAGTTAAAATTCCTGGTGTGGGCAAGAAAACGGCTGAACGTTTATTGGTGGAGTTAAAAGGGAAGTTTAAGGATGTTCGTCAAAGTGATTTCTTTGTGGAGAGCAAACATATTCCTTCAACTTCAGAATTACGCCAAGCTGAAAGCTCAGCAGATGAAGCGATTGCTGCATTGATTGCATTAGGCTATAAACCAACCGATGCTGAAAAAATGGTGAAAAAAGTGGCTAAAGCAGACTTAACCAGTGAGCAATTAATTCGCGAAGCTTTAAAAGCCGCATTATAAAGATTAAACAGATATGATCGAAGCAGATAGAATTATTAGCAGTCAGGCAAAAATGGATGAAGATGTCATCGATCGTGCGATTCGTCCAAAGCTTTTAGCCGACTATGTGGGACAGCCACAAGTGCGAGAGCAGATGGATATTTTCATCAAGGCCGCAAAGTTACGTCAAGATGCCTTAGATCATCTTTTGATCTTTGGCCCTCCAGGTTTAGGAAAAACAACGCTTGCTAATATTGTGGCAAATGAAATGGGTGTGAATATCCGCACCACATCAGGGCCCGTACTTGAAAAAGCGGGCGATTTAGCGGCAATGCTGACAAATCTTGAACCGCATGATGTGTTGTTTATTGATGAAATTCACCGTCTTTCCCCTGCGATTGAAGAAGTGCTTTATCCAGCAATGGAAGATTATCAGCTGGATATTATGATTGGTGAAGGGCCAGCAGCTCGTTCAATTAAATTGGATTTGCCACCTTTCACATTAATTGGCGCAACAACTCGGGCTGGTTCGTTAACTTCGCCACTACGTGATCGTTTCGGTATCGTTCAACGTTTAGAATTTTATTCCGTTGAGGATTTAACGTCTATTGTGACAAGAAGTGCCTTTTGCTTAAATCTAGAATTAGAAGATAAAGCGGCTTTTGAAGTCGCTCGTCGTTCACGTGGTACGCCTCGTATTGCAAACCGTTTATTGCGTCGCGTTCGAGATTTTGCTGATGTGCGTAATGATGGCATTATTTCGGCAGACATTGCGAAACAAGCGCTTTCAATGTTAGATGTAGATGATGCGGGCTTTGATTACTTAGATAGAAAATTGCTTACCGCTGTAATTGAGCGTTTTGATGGTGGGCCAGTTGGATTAGATAACTTGGCAGCGGCAATAGGTGAAGAACGAGACACTATCGAAGATGTGCTAGAACCCTATTTGATCCAACAAGGCTTTTTACAGCGTACGCCTCGAGGGCGAATTGCGACTTCGTTAACTTATCGACACTTCGGACTTCATAAGCCGTCAGAATAAGGGATATAAAAAAGGACATATTGATATCAATATGTCCTTTCTTTTTAAAACTTGATTAGTTAGTTTCTTCAGTATAGCTCTTCATGCTATTTAATCTTGCTAAACCTACATCACAGCTTTTTTGTTGAGTGGCTAATTCCATTTCAAGAATTTGCTGTTTGCTTTGATTAAGTTTACTTTTGATCTTACCTACTTGAGTATGGGTGC